>CAZGLW010000014.1:0-31704 GCA_964525985.1 uncultured Acutalibacter sp.
TACTTTCCAAAATCCAAACCTAAATTCCAAGCAGGCTGGGCACAGCGGCTTTCATCTTCTCTACAATGCCCTCGCTTTCCGCTCGGGTAGCTCCCTTGCCGGAAAGGTATATCTTGATCTTCGGCTCGGTGCCGGAGGGCCGGACAATCAGCTTGCAGCCGTTCTCCATGCGGTATTCCAGCACGTTGGATTTTGGCAGGTCGATCTTTCCTTCCCTGTCGCCGTAAGAAACAGACTCCTGGTAGTCGCTTCTTCCCACAACCTTTGCCCCGGCAATCTCGGCGGGCGGATTTTTCCGCAGGGTGTCCATAATATTGTTCATGGTCTTCATGCCGTCCTCGCCCTCAAAGCCAAAGTTGCACAGACCGTTTTTGTAGTAGCCATATTTTTCGTACAGGGCGTTCATGGCGTCTACCAGCGTCATTCCCTTTTTCTTATAGTAAGAGGCCATTTCGCAAATGAGCATACTGCCGTCTACGGCGTCCTTGTCCCGGACATACCCGCCGGAAAGATATCCGTAACTCTCTTCAAAGCCCAGCAGGTAATCGTCAGCCCTGCCGGCCCCTTCCAGTTCGGCAATAATATCGCCTATATACTTAAACCCGGTCAGGCACCGGCGCATTTCCACACCGTAGTCTTTTGCGATAGGGTCCACCATGTCTGTGGAAACAATAGTAGTAACAGCTACGGGATGGGCGGGGAGCCTGCCCTGTTCCTTTTTCACACGGGCAATAAAATCCAGAAGCAGGATGCCCACTTCGTTGCCGGTCATCAGCACATATTCGCCCTTTTGGTTCACGGCTATACCCACCCGGTCACAGTCGGGGTCAGTAGCCAACAGCAGGTCGGGCTTTACCTGTTCGCAAAGCTCCAGGCCCTTCTGCAAAGCCTCCCGGATCTCCGGGTTGGGATAGGGGCAGGTCGGGAAATTACCGTCGGGTTCCGACTGCTCCGGCACTACGGTAATGTCCTTTACTCCGATCTTGTCCAGAATGCGGGTCACGCACATTTTGCCGCTGCCGTTTAAGGGGGTGTACACCAGTTTTAAGTTGCCGGCGTCATCGATCAGGCTCTCCTTGTAAACGTCCTCAATAAAGGCTGAAACGGTCTCTTCACCGATATACTCGATGAGTCCCTTATCTATTCCCTCCTGGAAGTCCATTTTCTTCACATCCGCGAAAATATCCAGGGAATTGATTTCGTTCATAATGCCGTCTGCCATGTCGGCGGTCACCTGGCAGCCGTCGCTGCCATAAGCCTTATAGCCGTTGTATTTTGCCGGGTTGTGGCTGGCGGTAACGCAGATACCTGCGTCGCACTTTAGATGCCGCACAGCGTAGGAAAGGGACGGCGTGGGCATAAGCTGGGGATAGAGATAGGCCTTGATTCCATTGGCGGCCAGCACTGCCGCCGACTGCTGGGCAAAAGCCACTCCCTTAATGCGGCTGTCATGGGCGATAGCCACCGACTGGGGCTTTCCCCGGGAATGCTTTAAAAGATAATTCGCCATACCCTGAGTGGCCTTGCGCACGGTGTATACGTTCATGCGGTTGGTGCCCGCGCCGATTACGCCGCGCAGGCCGCCGGTGCCAAATTCCAGGTCACGGTAGAACCGGTCGTTTATCTCTTCGGGCTGCCCTTTTATTGACTCTAATTCTTCTGTCAGGTCCCTGTCGTCCAGATCCTGAGAAAGCCATCTTTCATATTCTGTCATACTGCATCGTCCCTTCCTATTCAATTTGCTGATATTTCCGAAATAAGAGTACCATTTTTTGTTGTTCCTGTCAAGGATTTCAGCGCACGAACCGGAAGCCCTGTTTTCCTCCTTTTCGACAGAAACTTTTCTCAGGGGAGGCGGATCACGTTTGTCACGATTCCCTGGGGGGTGATGTCCAGAGTACCATATGTACCGGGATAGCTGCTGATGGAGCCGGGATTCATGATGTACAGGCCGTCGTCGTAATCGGTAAGGGGTTGGTGAGTGTGGCCGTACAAAAGCACCTGGGCTTTTTTATCCCGGGCAGTGGAAATGGCGTCATACAGCCCGGACTTTACATGATAGAGGTGCCCGTGAGTATAGAAGATCTTTACCCCGTCCTGGATATATTCACCCTCATATGGCGCGCTCGCGCCCCAGTCACAGTTGCCCCGGACCTGCAGGAACATCTTCTCGGGGAACGACTGCTTGACCCGGTCCATTTCCTCCGCTCCATCCCCCAGGTGAATGACGATCTCAGCTGTGGGCTGGGCCAGGATGGCCCGGCGGACGCTGCTCTCCATTCCGTGGCTGTCGGACAGTACCAAAATACGCATCGCTTTTCCTCTTTTCCGTTCTTTGTATTTCCTCAGCACCGCGCAAACTGTGTCTGCCATGCTTTCCGGCACATTCTTGACAAACTGCGCGATGCTGCCCTTTCATCTTTCCCGGCGGTTTTGCATAGTATGGGAATACACGGCCCCGCGCCGCCTGAAAAGAAAGGAGCGTTCTCCATGAACGATCAGGGACCAAATATGAATAACGACAAACTGGAGGAACTCTTAAGGGTCACCTCCAAGAGACTGGGCACCACGCCCGGAGCCTTAAAGCAGGCCGCCCAAAACGGGGACCTGTCCCGTATGCTGGGTCAAATGAATCAAAACGAGTCCGCAGCCATGCAGAAAGTCCTGTCGGATCCTGAAGCCGCTAAAAAGCTGCTTTCCAGCCCTCAGGCCCAAAAGCTTTTAAATCTGTTTCAAAAAGACCGGGGGTGAACCGGGATTACACGGTGTCAAGAAGGGAGGGCCGCGTTTATGGACGATCTGAACCAGCAGATCAATCAAATTCTTTCCGATCCCGAAAGCATGAAGCAAATTCAGGACATGATGGGCGCTTTGGGCCTGACCGGCGGACCGCAAACCAGCGGACCGCAAACCACCCAGCAGCAGACAGCCGCGCCGCCGACCGCTCCTGTCCAGGCAGCGCCCATAACTTCTCCGGCCCCCGCTATGCCCAGCCTAAGCCCGGAAATGCTGCAAATGGCCGCCCGCATGGCGCCGCTGCTGGGACAGATAAACCGGGAAGACGATTCCACCAGGCTTTTGCGTGCCCTGCGGCCCCTTTTAAGTCCTCCCAGGCAGAAAAAGCTGGACGAGGCTATTAAGATCCTCCACATGATGCGGCTGATGCCCCTGCTGAAGGACAGCGGGCTGTTTTCCGGCCTGCTGTCCGGCCTGTTTTAAAGGGGGTAGCCGACATGCCAAACGATTATGATTTAGGACGTATGCAGGAGGAAGCCATCCGCCGGGCCAGGGAGATGCAGTCACGGGCCAAGATTCCCCGGCAGAACACCGGGAACCGCCGGCCGGCCCAGCATACCCCGGAGCCTGAAGAGCCGCCTGAACAGCCCCGGGAGCAGCAAACACCCATTGTGCGGGAGACGCCCCAAACACCGGTTGAGGTCCCCACCGGCACTTTGCTGGACTCTTTGTTCCGGGACAAAGAACGCACCATTATTTTGGCTCTTCTCATCCTGTTAAGCGGCGACGGCGGCCATAATGAATTGATGTTTGCCCTGATGTTCCTTTTGATGTAATCCTGCCCCACCTGCCCGGTCACCCCGAACGAGGAAACAGTAAGGGATAAACAGGTTCGGCCAACAGCCGCAGGTTGACCTTGCTGTTTTTATAAGCAAAAGTGGAGGGGCCTGCCTTCACCGCCAGCACCTGCGCTTGCTTCAAGTCCACGCATCTTCTCCCTCCACGCTGGAAATGGTCCCGCCGCCCACTACTGTCTCGCCGTCGTACAGTACCACAGCCTGGCCTTTAGTGACGGCCCTTTGGGGCACATCGAACACCACTTTTATTTCGTCGGGACCGGTTTGTACTGCCGTAGCCGGTTGTTCCGGCTGGCGGTAACGGGTCCTGGCCTTTACCCTTATAGGCGCCGGAATAGACTCTACCGAAATCAGATTGATATCTTTTGCCGTCAGTTCCCGGGAAAAAAGTTCTTCGTTCTTTCCCAGCACCACCCGATTTTTTTGCGCGTCTATCCCGCACACATACATGGGCTGGGAAAAAGATAGCCCCAGACCCTTGCGCTGGCCCACCGTATAGTTGACGATGCCCCTGTGGGTACCGTAGACCTCTCCCGCCGTGCCCACAAATGGGCCGGGAGGAGAATTTCTCCCTGTATAGCGCCGGATAAAGGCGGCGTAATCCCCGTCGGGCACAAAACAGATATCCTGGCTGTCCCGCTTGTGGGCATTTACAAAGCCATTTGCCTCAGCCACAGCCCGAGCTTCCGCTTTTGTCAACTCCCCCATAGGCAAAAGCAGGCGTGAGAGTTCCTCCTGGGTCAGTCCGTATAACACATAGCTTTGGTCCTTTGCCGTGTCCTTTCCCTTTTGCAGCAGCCACCGGCCGGTTCCCCCATCCCTTGTCACCCTGGCATAATGGCCCGTAGCCACATAGGGGTACCCAATCTCTTTGGCCCGGTCCATCAACCTGCCAAACTTGATGAACCGATTACAGTCGATACATGGATTTGGCGTCTCTCCACGCTGGTAAGCGGCGGCAAAACGGTCCATTACCTGCCGGTGAAATTCCTCTTTAAAATTAAAAACATAAAAGGGGATCCCCAAACGGGCGGCTACGGCTCTGGCGTCGTTTACATCGTCCAGGGAACAGCAGGTGCGGCCCGTGGAAAATTTCTCTTCTGACAGCCCTGCGTCAGCGTTATCATACAGCCGCAGGGTTACCCCTACCGTGTCGAACCCGGCTTCTTTTACCAGCAAGGCCGCCACGCTGCTGTCCACTCCGCCGCTCATGGCGATAACGGCTTTTCGCTCCATACCCTCACCCCCGGTTCTTTAAAATTTTTTTGCTGTCGCTATGTATTCTATCATATCCGACCAGGGGATACAATTTCTTTTTGCCGGGGCCTTCACACGGGTCTGCGGAAGATAAAAAGAGGGCTGGGAACCCTCTTTTTCATCTTCCTTGTTTACCTGTTGTTATCTCCTGTCATAATCTCTTCTGGGACGGCGGTCACGGTCGCCATGATCGCGGCGGGGGCCCCGGTCCTCAGAAATATTGTTTTCCGGCACCGCTCCGTCTAAATCGATCAAAGCGTCCCGGCGGCTCAGGTTCAAACGGCCCTTGTCATCGATCTCCAGCACCTTTACCTTTACCACGTCGCCCACGTTCACTACATCAGTGACCTTTTCCGTGCGCTTGGTATCCAGGCGGGAAATGTGCACCAGTCCCTCCTTGCCGGGGGCGATCTCTACAAATGCGCCGAAGTCCATGATACGGGTAACTTTTCCGTTATAGTAAGAACCGGGTTCGGGGTCGTTAACAATAGTGTCCACAATGTCCAGCGCCCGGCGGCAGTTATCTATATCGATACCTGTGATATACACATGGCCGTCCTCTTCCACATCCATAGTGATGCCGCACTCGGCACAGATTTTCTGAATAACCTTGCCGCCGGTGCCGATGACCTCACGGATCTTATCCACGGGGATCTGCATGGACAGCATTTTAGGCGCGTACTTGGAAAGCTGGGGACGAACCTCGGGGATGGCTTTTAAAATGACCTCGTCGATGATATAATTCCGGGCCTTGTGGGTCTTTTCCAGGGCTTCCTTCACCATTTCGGGCAGAAGGCCTTTAATTTTCAAGTCCATCTGAATGGCGGTAATGCCCTTTTTGGTGCCGCCAACCTTAAAGTCCATGTCGCCGAAGAAATCCTCTACGCCCTGAATATCTACCATCGTCATCCAGCGGTCCCCCTCGGTAATAAGACCGCAGGAAATACCGGCTACCGGGGCCTTGATGGGTACGCCGGCAGCCATCAGGGCCAGGGTAGAACCGCAGATAGAGGCCTGAGAGGTGGAACCGTTAGAGGAAAGCACTTCGCTTACCAGCCGGATGGTATAGGGAAATTCGTCCATGCTGGGGATAACGGGCACCAAAGCCCGTTCGGCCAAAGCGCCGTGACCGATTTCACGGCGGCCGGGGCCCCGGCTGGGCTTGGTCTCGCCCACAGAGTAGGAGGGAAAGTTGTAATGGTGGATATACCGTTTGGACTCTTCTTCGTCGATGCCGTCCAAAAGCTGGTTGTCACGGATAGAGCCCAACGTGGCTACCGTAAGCACCTGGGTCTGGCCCCGGGTGAACATGCCGGAACCGTGGGCACGGGGAAGCAGGTCCACTTCAGCGGCCAGGGGACGCATTTCATCCATACCTCGGCCATCCACCCGCTTCTGCTCGTCTAAAAGCCAGCGGCGCACCACATATTTCTGGGTAAGGTACATGCACTCGTCGATCTTGGCTTCCTGCTCGGGGTAGGCCTCATCGAATTTCTCATGAACCTTCTCGTAAATGGGCTTTAACCGGGCGTCCCGCACGGTTTTGTCATCGGTATCCATAGCGGCCCGCACATCGTCCTCGGCAAAAGACCTGATGGCTTCAAACATTTCGGGCTCGGGCTTATTGGAGGGATATTCAAATTTCGCCTTGCCGATCTCGGCCTGAATTCCCTTGATAAACTCTATAATCTTCTGGTTGGCCTCGTGGCCGGCCATAATGCCGTTGTACATGTCATCGTCAGAGACTTCGTTTGCCCCGGCCTCGATCATGGCGATGCGCTCGTCGGTAGAGGCCACAGTGACGGCCATTTGAGAGACCTTTCTCTGCTCGGCGTTGGGATTTATCACAAACTCTCCGTCGATCAGGCCAACGGAAACGCCGGAAATCGGGCCGTTCCAGGGAATGTCGGAAATGGAGAGGGCGATAGAGGTGCCCACAAGAGCCGCGATCTCGGGGGAGCAGTCCTGATCTACGGACATGACCGTACACACGATAGACACGTCGTTGCGCATATCTTTGGGGAACAGGGGCCGAATAGGCCGGTCAATCATACGGCAAACCAGGGTGGCTTTTTCGCTGGGCTTGCCCTCCCGCTTTAAAAAGGAGCCGGGAATTTTCCCCACAGAGTAAAGCTTTTCCTCAAAGTCTACGGACAGCGGGAAAAAGTCGATGCCATCCCTGGGCTTTGCCGAAGCCGTAGCCGCCACATGCACCACAGTGTCGCCATAACGCACCAGGCACTCGCCGTTGGCAAGCTGGGCCATTTTGCCCGTTTCGATAATCAGCGGGCGTCCCGCAAATTCTGTTTCATACACTTTAAAATTTTCAAACATACCTTTCACCATTCTTCCTGTATTTTCTTCACATCTATCTCCTCAACAGGCCGGGATTTCCGGCTCCCCAAAAATAACAGAAAGGGCTATGGTACGGGCCGCAAAGCCCTCTGCCACAGCCCCGTATCCTGTTATTTACGCAGACCCAACTCCGCTACGATAGCACGATAGCGCTCGATATCCACCTTTGTAAGGTAGTTCAAAAGATTCCTTCTCTGGCCTACCATCTTCAGCAGGCCCCGGCGGGAATGATGGTCCTTCTTATTGATCCTCAAATGTTCCGTCAAATCGTTTATCCTCTTCGTGAGCACAGCAATCTGTACCTCGGGAGAACCGGTGTCTCCCTCATGGCGGGCATACTTCTGGATGATCTCGGTCTTTTCTGTTTTTGTCATGATTCTTAACACCTTTCCTGCGGCTGTTTTGCCGCGTGAATTCGCCCAAATAATATTTTATATTCCCAGGTAAGGGTCGGTGAATCCGGTACCCGAGGATAGGGCAGCTTAATTATTTTACCACAGAAACGCGCTTTTGTAAAGCGTTTTCCTGGTTTTACATGAAATTCGCGGCAGGAAGTTCATTTTACTGGAAGTCGGGCGGCGGACAGGCGGCCGCGATCTCCCGGGCCTGTCTGCTGTTTTGCACGATCTCCTCCTTTAAAGCGTCAAGGGAGGAAAATTTTTTCTCCGGCCTGATAAAGCGCAGCAGGTACAGCCTCACTCTTTGGCCGTACAGATCTCCGGAAAAATCGGGCATCCAGGTCTCAGAAAGCACCCGGTCGGATCCCACAGTGGGCTTTACGCCGATGTTGGTCACGCCGCAAAAAAAATCCTCACCCACCCTGACCCAGGATGCATACACCCCAAAGGGCGGCATGATGAGATTTTCCGGCAGCGCCTGATTGATGGTGGGTGTGCCCAGCCCCGCGCCGATATGGTTGCCGTGGATAACCTCCAGAGTAAAGCCGAACGGCCTGCCCAACAACCGATTTGCCCGGGGGATGTCCCCGGCCTCTACCGCCGCCCTGATGCGGGTAGAACTTACCTTCTCCCCACTGTCCAGCACGGGAGGCACTACCTTGAGTTCCGCACCGTTTTCCCGGCACAACTTTGAGAGCAAAGCCACATCACCTTCAGCGCCCTTCCCGAACCGGAAATCTTCCCCGCAGCAAAGAAGCTTTGCCCCGCAGCCGTCAAACAGGATACGCCCCGCGAATTCCTCCGCGGAAATATCCCGCAGGCTTTGGAAATCCATTGTGTACAGTCTTTTCACGTTCCAGGAGGCCAAAACCGCTTCTTTGTCCCCGGAGGTCATCACGCCCGGACCGCCGGAGGGGCTGCTGTCAAAGGTAAACACTCCTGTCTCAAACGGGGATTCAACGGCCGCCCGGATCACCGCCTTATGTCCCCTGTGCAAACCGTCAAATGCGCCTAATGCCAGTGAACACGGCCCGTCCCGGCGGATTTCCCTTAAATTCCTCACGATATTCATAGCGTCCTTCACTCCGCAAAAAGCTTTAAAAACCGCAGTTCTCCCCGGTCCAGATCTGCACGGGCCAGGCCCAAGAACCGATCCTCCCGGTACACGCGGAAAATTTCCCCCGTCAGCAAACCGGTTCCGGATAAATGCAGACGGTCTATCGCCAAAGATCCCCCATTACAAAACCTGACGGCCTGGGCCTGGCTCACTCCTACGGAAGGATACTCGGTAAACAGGCTTTCCACCGGCCGCAGGACCTTGTAAAGCTCCCCCCGCCGGGCCAGGGCCCGCAGGTCCTCTAAAGGAACAGCCTTTTCCTCCGGAAAGCCGCAGGCACGGGTGCGGCGCAAGGCCGTCATGGTACCGCAGGAACCCGCCTCTTCAGCGATATCTTCAATGAGCACACGAATATAGGTTCCTTTAGAACAGGCCGTCGTTAAGACGCCCTCCCGGGTCTCTTCGTTGTAGCTCTCCAATTCCAACCGGTTGATTGTAATTCTCCGAGGCTTCCGTTCTATTTCAACTCCTTGCCGGGCAAGCTGGTACAGACGCTTGCCGTTCACGGAAACGGCGGAATACATGGGAGGCACCTGTTGTACCTCTCCCCGGAAACGGGCAACGGCCTTTTCCAAAATGTCTCTCGGAACCGGCGCATCATCCGTTTCCGTTACCTTGCCGGTGATATCTCCCGTGTCCCGGCGCTCCCCCAACCGGAAGCAAGCCCGGTATTCCTTGTCTGTGTCGGGCAGAAGCATTGCCGCTTTAGTTCCCCGGCCCAACAGTAAAGGGAGCACCCCGGTTGCCGCAGGATCCAGGGTGCCGGTATGTCCAATTTTCTTCTCATGAGTGAGACTCCGCATCACCGCTACCGCGTCAAAAGAAGTGAAGCCCGGCGGTTTGTCCAGAATGATAACTCCATCCATGTATTTTAAATCCCTTTAAGGTATTCTTCGCAGGCGGCTTTCATTTCCACCGCCGCTTCTTCCATAGTGCAGCCGGAGAAAGAACAACCCGCCGCTCCCGCGTGGCCGCCGCCGCCGAATTTTTGACAGACAGCCGCCGCATCAGCGGGTGGATTTGCACGAACAGAAGCCTTGATACTGCCGTCCTCTTTTTCTTTCAGGGTCACGCCCAGCAGCACTCCCTCGATCTGTCGAGCCATAGAGGCCACGCTGCCATCCATGTCTTCGGGCTTTGCCCCGGTCTCTTGAAAAACCGAGAAGGGCACCCTAATCATGGAGCATTTCCCCTGACAGAATATCTCCAAAGTGTTCAATTCCAGCAGTTCCGCTCTTACCACAGCAAAAGACTTAGTTTCGAACATTTTCTGGTTGATATTTCCCGCTTCCGCCCCCGCTTCTATGGTCTCAGCCGCAATCCGCAGAGAGCGTGGGGTCACGTTCCTGTAGCGAAAACATCCTGTATCGGTAGAAATGCCCGTATAAATATCATCGGCCATATCGCCGTCCGGCGTTACTCCCAGTTCCTTTAAAAGCAGCCAGATCATCTCCGCCGTAGCGGCACTGCCGCCTTCTACCCAGCGGTTCACCGTAAAGGCCCTGTGAACGCCGTGATGGTCAATAGCCAATTCGACCCTGTCGGCATACCTTTCCTTTATGCTTCCCAGCAGGTCCACATCCGCCACATCCACCGTCACCACATGGAAGCTTTCATCCTCCCAGGCGCTTTCGTCAAAATCGAGCCCCCGGAACAGGTAGGAGAATTTTGGCGCAACAGGGTCGGCACAGCGAAATTCCGCCCGCTTCCCCATCTCGCGCAAGCCCCGGATCAAGGCGCAGGCGGATCCCAGGGTATCCCCGTCGGGAGAGGCATGGCCCAGCACCAGCACCCGGTCCCACTGCCGCAGAATAGCGGCGGTCTCGGCACAGTTCAGCATGTTATCCTTCCTCTTCTTCTCCTCGGGGCCCTTTGACACTGTCTCCCTTTTCCAAGTCGTTTAAAACTTTGGAAATATGGGCCCCGTATTCAATGGAATCTGTGGGCTTGAAAATCAGCTCAGGCACATGCCGCAGGGAAAGCCGTTTTCCCAATTCCCGGCGGATATACCCGGCCGCCGATTTCAGCCCTTTTACGGCTGTTCCGGTCCTCTCCATGCCCTCCATCGTGCTGACATACACAGTGCAAAACGAAAGATCGTTTGTCACTTCCACCCGCACCACGCTTAATAAGCAATCTTTCACCCGGGGGTCCTTTACGTCCCGCAGAATGGCTGTAAGCTCACGCCGCACGTCCTCGGTGATACGGCCCATTTTAAAACTAGGCATAGCTTGCTCCTTTTATCAGTCTCTGTACTCTTCCATCTCATAAGCTTCCAAAATGTCGCCCTGTTTGATGTCCGCAAATTTCTCCAAAGTAATGCCGCAGTCATATCCGTCCGCCACTTCCCGCACATCATCCTTAAATCTGCGCAAAGAGGCTACCTTGTCATCGGCCACAATAATGCCGTCCCGCACTACCCGCACCTGGGCGCTGCGGGTGATCTTCCCGCTTATCACGTGGCCGCCGATAACAGTTCCCACGTTGGAGATTTTGTAAGTTTCCCGGCACTCCGCCTTTCCCAGGGCAACCTCGCGGTATTTGGGGGCCAGCATTCCCTTCATGGCGGACTCTATCTCTTCGATGCAATCGTAAATAATACGGTACAGCCGCATATCCACGCCGTCGCGTTTGGCGTTTTCTTCAGCCACAGGGTCGGGCCGCACATTAAAGCCTACAATAACGGCATTAGAGGCGTTTGCCAGCATAACGTCGCTCTCGCTGACCGCGCCGACAGCCCCGTGGATCACGTTTACCCGAACTTCCTCGTTGCTGAGTTTCTCCAATGACTGGCGCACTGCCTCTACAGAACCCTGTACGTCTGCCTTGACGATGATTCTTAATTCTTTCATGTCCCCCTCTTTCATCTGCTCAAACAGATTGTCAAGGGTGACTTTTGTCTGAGATCGGAACGCCTCTTCTTTCTGCTCGGTCAATCTCTGCTCTACCAGTTCCCTGGCAAGGCGTTCGTCAGAAACGGCGTTGAACACATCGCCGCCCACGGGGACGTCGTTTAAGCCTGTGATCTCCACAGGCACCGAGGGCCCCGCCTCCTGTACCTTAATGCCCTTGTCGTCCATCATAGAACGCACACGGCCCACGGTAGTACCGGCCACAATCACATCGCCTGCCTTCAGGGTGCCGTTCTGCACCAGAACTGTGGCAATGGGACCCATGCCTTTATCCAACCGGGCCTCGATGACTGTGCCCTTAGCTGCACGGTCCGGATTCGCCTTCAGTTCCATCATATCGGCGGTGAGGATTATCATTTCCAGCAGGTCGTTAATACCTTGCTTTGTATGGGCGGAAACTGGGATACAAGGGGTATCTCCTCCCCAGTCCTCGGGTACCAGGCCGTATTCGGTCAGCTGTTCTTTTACCCGTTCGGGGTTGGCCCCGGCCTTATCCATCTTGTTAATGGCCACGATGATAGAAACTCCCGCGGCTCTGGCATGGTTAATTGCTTCCACAGTCTGGGGCATAATGCCATCATCGGCCGCTACCACCAGCACGGCAATATCCGTCACCATTGCACCTCTGGCGCGCATGGTGGTAAAAGCCGCATGGCCGGGAGTATCAAGGAACGTCACGTCCCTATCACCTACCTTCACCCGGTAAGCGCCAATATGCTGGGTAATACCTCCTGCCTCGCCCTCAGTCACGTTTGAATGGCGGATCACGTCAAGAATAGACGTCTTCCCGTGGTCCACGTGGCCCATGACCACCACCACGGGGGCCCGGGGCACCAGATTTGTTTCATCGTCCTCGCTGTCGTCGATGATCCTCTCCTCAATGGTGACAACCACTTCTTTTTCCACCCTGGCGTGAAATTCATCAGCCACCAGCACAGCTGTGTCAAAATCAATGGTGTCGTTGATAGAGGCAAACACGCCCAAAGCCATCAGCTTCTTAATTACCTCGGGGGCCGTGACCTTCAATCGCAGGGCAAACTCGCCCACCGTGATTTCGTCAGGCACCTCAATTGTGATATGCTTTGCCTTCCGCTCTTGGGCAATACGGCGCAGGCGCTCGGCTTCAGTCTCCCGTTTTCCGCGCTTCTGCTGGCCCCGGCGCTGCTGGTTCCGGTTGGTGAACTTTTGCTTGTTCACCATGTTGTCTGTCTTTACCTTCTGGTCGGCAAGGCGGTCATACTTTTCGTTGTACCGGTCAATGTTCACATTGGAGGAACGGGTATCGATCACCCGGCGCACCGGCTGTTTGGGCTCCCGCACCTGAACGGGTTCCTGCTTCACCGGGGCCGAAGGATGGAGCACTGTCTTTTCCCCGCGGGACGCGGCCGGGGTCTTTTTGTCGGAAGCAGGCTGCTTCCTCCCTTCCTTTTTGGCGGCGCTTTCTCCTTTGGTATCCGCCGGGCCTTTTGCCGCCGTGACCGTCTCCTTTTCCGCCTCCGGGGCCTGCTCCGGCTGGGCTGCGGCCGCCTGGTCCCTTTCGGCAAAATAGGCATCCAGGCTTTCCATGTTCCGTTCCTGGGTAAAGGTGTCGAATATTACATCCAACTCCTCCTCGTTCAGGGCGGTCATGTATTTTTTTGGTTCAGAAAAATATTTGGCTAGGGTGTCGATCACATCCTTGTTGGGGATGTCCAGATCCTTAGCAACCTCCCGGACTCTGTATTTAATCATCATGTGGATCGTTCCTCCTTTTCTTACGGCTTTTCTTCCAGTCTGCTCTGCAGGGCTTTTGCGAACCCCTGGTCCGTCACGGCCAGCACGCCGGCTTTTATGCCGCAAGCCCTGCCGGTCTCTTCCATCGTCCAGGGCAGCCTGACAGCAGGGACGCCCGCCCGTTCTCCCTCGAAGCAAAGATTTTTAAAGGTCTTGCCGGAAACGTCGCTGGCTGCCAAAAGCAGCCTTGCTTTTTTCTCTCTTGCAGCGGCCGCCGCCGCGTCGAAGCCGGCTTTCAGCTTTCCGGCCCTCCGGGCAAGCCCTAAAAGAGACAGCGTTTCATTGCCCATCCTGTCCGATCTCCTCCTCCATCTGCCGGTACACCTCATCGGGAATTTTGCAGGACAGGGCTTTTTCAAGCCGTCTGGCCTTTCTGGCGGCCCGCAGACACTCTTTGTTTCTGCACAGATATGCCCCCCGTCCCGGTTTCTTCCCGGTCAGATCCAGGGATATTTCCGGCGGCAGGGGGTTTCCCTCATCGCCGGCCTTTTCCGGGGCCTTTACCACCCGGACCATCTCTTTTTTTGGTTTCATCTCCCCGCATCCTGAGCACATCCTCATGGGAATCTTCTTCGGGCGCATGGCGCATCCTCCTTCCGGGCAGGTCCTCTTACTCTTCTCCGTAAAACCCGCTTTCCGGCTTGATATCGATTTTCCAGCCGGTCAGCCTGGCGGCCAGCCTGGCATTTTGGCCCTTATTTCCAATGGCCAGGGACAGCTGGTTGTCGGGCACGGTGACCCGGCAGGACCGTGATCCGTCCTCAGCTAGCTCTACAGAAAGGACGTTTGCCGGGGACAGCGCCGCCGCGATAAAGGCTTTCGGGTCATCGCTGTACTCTATAATATCGATCTTTTCGCCGCCCAGTTCTTCCACGATTTCGTTGACCCGGGCGCCCCGGGCGCCAATACAGGCGCCAACAGCGTCCACGTCTGCGTTGTGGCTCTGCACAGCCAGTTTCGTGCGGGAGCCCGCCTCGCGGGAAACAGCCTTGATCTCAACCGTGCCGTCATAGATCTCCGGCACCTCAGTCTCGAACATGCGCTTTACCAGGTCGGGGTGGGTGCGGGAAATAATAGCTTTAGGACCCTTTTCGGTCTCCCTCACATCGACTACATAGACCTTTATGTAGTCGCCCTCACGCACATTTTCGCTGCCCACCTGTTCGCTTTTGGGCAGAATAGCCTCTGCCTTGCCGATACGCAGGGACAGGGCGCCGGTTTTGGGGTCTACCCGCTCCACCAGGCCGCTGACAAGCTCCTGGTGCTTGCTCTGGAACTCCTGCATCATCTGGCCACGCTCGCTGTCCCGGATGCCCTGCCGGATAATATTTCTGGCGGTCTGGGCCGCGACGCGGCCAAACTGCCTGGTGTCCAGCTTAATACCCACAAAGCCGCCTACTTCCGCCAGCGGGTCCAGTTCCCTGGCATTTTCCAGCAGGATCTCCCGGTTGGGGTTAGTCACTTCTTCCTTTACTTCTTTTTGCAGGTACACATCAAAACGGCCGGCCGGCGGATCAACCTCCACTCTTATATCCTCGTTGCCGTAGTTGTTTTTGCAGGCAGTGGAAATAGCCTTTTTGATCTTTTCCATCATAAACTCGGCCGGAATGCCTTTTTCCTTTTCCAGCAGTTCCAGGGCCATGAACAGTTCCTCGTTGCCCTGCTTCTCCGGTTCTTTTTTCTTAGCCATACTCTTTCTCCTTATATTTCTTCCACCGCGGTGACGGAGGAACATTCTTTTCTTTCCAGGGTGACTGCCGTTCCGCCGTCCGGCTGCAAAACAAACGCGCCGCCGGGCCCGGCGTCTGTCAGGACGCCCTCTATCTGGCGGGCGCCGTTTTCAAGGGGACGGATCAGTCTGGCGCGGACCGGCCTGCCCAGCCAGGCCTCAAAATGCTCGGGCCGGGTAAGCTTGCGCTCCAGGCCGGGGGAGGACACCTCAAGCAGATATTCCTGGGGAATGGGGTCTTCCCTGTCCAGCTCGGGGTCAATAGCGTGGGTCATGTCTACGCAGTCGTCAATAGATACGCCGCCCGGCTTATCTATCAAAATGCGCAGGTGCCAATCGGCGCCCTCTTTCACAAACTGCACGTCCCACAGGTCAAGACCCAGCCCACGGGCGAGGGGCAGGGCCATCTGGCGGACCCTCTCGGCGACGCCGCCCTTTTTTCCGCTGTCAGCGCTCAAAATCATCCTCCCTTTCTCTAAGCAAACAAAAGAGCGGGTCGCCCCACTCTTTCATCGTAACTTATACTATAGGTGATTATAGCACTCCGCCGCGGGAAAATCAAGGGTTTTTTGCGGGTTTCGGCCAAAAAGCCGCCGGGTCAGGGCTCAAGCTGGCGGGAAAGGAACATCGCGGCGGCGCGGGTGCTCTCGGCGGCCTCGCCGCTGACGCGGGCCGGGGACTTCTCACCTTTCAGCAGCAGGACCGCGCCCATAACATCTCCGGCGGAGACGACAGGGTAAACTGCAAGGGCCGCGGCAGCAGGGTCTTTGCAGACCAGCACCGTGCCACCGTCTGACGCGGCAAAGCTTTGCCGGGACTGCATCAGTTCGTCAAGCTGGGGGGCGACGGGTTTATGCAAAAGTTCTTTTACCCCCGGGCCGGCGGCGGCTATTACCTGCTCGGCGTCGCAGACAGCGGCGGCGTGGCCGGTAAGGGTCACCAGGGTTTCGGCGTAAGCCTGCGCCAGGTGGGACATCTCACCCACAGGGGAGTATTTTTTGAGAATGACTTCACCGGAAACGTCGGTGTAAATCTCCATCGGCATTCCCTCGCGTATTTTCAGCGTGCGGCGGATCTCCTTCGGGATGACAACCCGGCCGAGATCGTCTATTCTGCGCACGATACCAGTTGCTTTCACAGTAAATCCCTCCATGTTCTTTCGTGTGGTTATTATTTGCTTTGAACGGCGGTTTATCCGGCCGCGCCAAAAGAAAAGAAGTTACGGCAGATAATCATGCTGAAAAAAAGCAAGAAGGGGCGGCATAAGCCGTCCCTCCTTGCTTTGGGGTATCATAAAATTTAGGTGAGTTGAAACCTCTTATTTGCCGATGGAATCAACCATGACCTTTGCAGCCTCAGCTCTGGTGAGGTTGCTGGTGGGATTGAAGTTGCCGTTCTCGTCGCCAACGAAGATACCGGCGGCCTTGCAGGCATTAACAGCAGTCTTTGCCCAGCCAGCGATCTTGGCGTCGTCGTTGAAGAGAGTGGCGGGAGTGCCGTCGAGGCCAAGTGCGCGCTTCAGGATAGAAGCAGCCTGCTGACGGGTGATGTTTTCATTGGGTCTAAAGTTGCCGTCTTCGAAGCCGGAGATGTAACCCTTGTCGGCGCAGTAGGCAATTGCCTTCTTGGCGCTGGCGTAGATGGTGGTGGTATCGGGGAAGGCAGCGATGTCAGTGTAAGCACTGGTGTCAGCCTGCAGCATACCTACCAGCATGATAGCAAACTCTGCGCGGGTAACATTGGCGTTGGGACGGAACGTGCCGTCGCCGTAACCGGCTACAATGCCCTCAGAGGCAGCGGTCATCACATAGTTGTAATACCACTTGTCGCTGGTAACATCGGAGAACTGCTCCGCTACGGTAGCGGTGACAACGTAGGAATTCGTCTTGCTGGCGTCTTCAGAGGTGACGTACAGCGTAACGGGATTGGTAAAGTCAACGGGAGTAGTGCCGCTGGTGATGGTCTCGGAACCGACCTGTACAGTAGCGCCGGTGGAAACGGTGAAGGTGGGGATAAGGCCGTTAAGGCTGGTGCCGTAGGGCACGGTGACCTTGATCTCGCGGCCGCTGATGGTTGCGTTGGTGTTGGCAACCTTGAAGCTGGTAATGGCAGCCTCAGTGCCGGCGTTGGCATACTTCAGGTTAAAGGTGTATGTGTTGGAAATATCTCCGCTCTCAGCAGTAATCGTCAGAGGATTAGTGGAATCCACTAAAGTTGCGCTGGAGATTCCATTGTACCAGACATAAGCAGTTACTGCATTGTCGGTGCCGCGTACAAACGCAAACTTCCTGTTGGTGGAGGAAGAAGCATCCGCCTCGCCGTCGCCGTCAGTGTCGCCGTCGGAGGTGAAGCCGGTAAGCGCAGCCAGGTCGCTCACGGTATAGGTGGCAAACTGGGTGTTGCCCTCAGCAGCGCTGGAAATGGCATCGATGGTGGCACTGTAGGGGATGGTGCCGGAAATTACACGGCTACCGGAAATGCTGAGCGTGGTGGAGCCGATAGCAAACTTGGTAAGCTCGCCGTCGTCAGAAGGATCCAGGCTGTCAACGGTAACAGTATAGGTCGTGCCGTAGCCAGCATTGGTGGTCAGGTCACTAGCGCTAGTGATCAGTTTGGCAATTTCTTCAGGCAGCACATAGATCGTATCGTTGTCAGAGATAGTGGTGGTGCCGGAATGGTCATCGCCGTTGTACTGGTTTATAGCGGAAACCTGAGTGCCGTCAGATGCAAAGGCCACGCCGCCGGAAGCGGTAACAAACTCTGTGACATAGTTGGCATAACCAGACAGGCTATGAGAGTAAGCAGTAGTCACAGTAATGGTTTTAGCGGTATTGTTTACAGTAGCACGATAGGTGTTGGAAGAACTGAGAGCGCGGTAAGTCGCCTTGTCGCTGGAAGCGCTGCTGGCGGTAACGGAAAGGCTGGTAAGGGTCTTGCCGGTCTTGGCCGCCTCGAACTTGATAACCAGCGTATAGTAGTGGTCAACGCCGCTGTTCTTCTTATTTACGATCTTGATGAAGTTAGAAAGTGTGACGGTCTTACCATCGGTAACGCCACTAGTAGCAATCGTGCTGGTGGAAATATTGGCCACGGTAGTGGTGCCGTTTATAATTGCAGTGGTGTATTTACTGTCAGTTGTATTATAGCCGTAGGCCTTGCCGTTGGAATCGGGAGTGGCATAAACCAGCCAGCTGCCGATGGTCTTGGTCATGTAAGGCACGGTAACGGTGACGGTGTCGCCGCTGAAGGAGCCCTTGTACTCGGTGGTGCCGTTCATCAGGGTGAGAGCGGTCATCGAGGTGCTGAGCACATCGGTATCAGAATTGGTTGCGGAAATGTAGTACTTGTTGTTGGTGTCGCCGTCAGCGGCGGTAACAACCAGGCCCTTTGCAGAGGACAGGCTGACAGCATTGGTGTTGGTGTACACGTCATAATCATCAGTGCCAGTGCCCTGTGTCCAGGCAATGTCGCCGGAAACACTAGCGCCGACCGACACACGGATTAACAGATTGCCAGCCGCGATGCTGCTGACATTTTCGCCCACAGGCAGAACGGCTGTAACCGAAGTGCCGGAGATGGTGGCAATTTCAGTGTTAATCTGGGCATAGAGCAGGGAGCATTCGGTGCTGGGAGCAATATTTACTACCAGGCTATAATCAAACGAAGCGCCTGCACAATTTACAGACAGGGTATCGGTGTAGGTGCCATTGGTGCCGATACCGGTAAGGGTGATTTTGCCGCCCTTGCTCAGGGTGCCGGAATAAGTACCGGTTACGGTGGTATCAGCCAGGGTGGCAAAGTTTACCACGCGGGAGGGGTCTGTTTCCACTTCGTCGTAGCTGTCAAGAATGTCAGCCTCGTCCAGAGTGACGGTGATGGTGTCAAGCTTGCCGTCGGAGTTGGAGTCGGAGAACTCGCCGGATTTGCCGGCAATGGTAAAGGTGCTGAGAGCAGCAGTCTCGGTGATCGCAACGGTAAAGGCACGGTTCACGCCGCCCTCGGAGGTCACGGTGATCTTGTCGCCGTCAGACACGCTGGAGATGGTGTAGCTGGTGTCACCACTTGTAGGAGTCGCACTGCCGCTAACTGGCGTATAAGCTGTAATGGTAGCGCCGTCAATTGCGGTAACGGTAATAGAACCAGAGGTGTAGCCGTAAGCAACAGTCACATCGATCACCCGGCGGGTGTTGTTCACTGTAGCGGAGATGATGCCGCCGCTGTTAGTGCCAGTCTTGGAGATGGACACGCTGGTGCTAAGGGTGGTGGTGCTCTTCCCGGTAGACTGGGTCAGCTTCAGGGTGTACTCCTTGCTGGAGGATTTATCCTCGGAGGTAACAGTAACAGGGATGGTGTACACGCTGTTGGACGAAGAGTAATTGGAAAGAGTCAGCGTCGTCTCACTAGCGGCCTGGCTGTCGGTGGTGTTGGTTTCGATAGTGTCGCCCAGCAAACTGTCGGTATACCGGGTGGTCACTGTAGCCGTATCCTCGCCGCTGCCGGACAGGGTAGCTGTCACCTTTACAGTGGTGGCAGACGCGGCGATAGTGGCTGAGACAACGCCGCTGCTGTCGGGAGCGACCGCCACGCCATCAACGTTAATAAACGCAAGGCTGGGCAAAGCGCTGGACGCGGCAGAAGCGCCGAGCGGAATCATTGCGACGATCAGCATGACTGCCAGGAGCGCCGCAAGTGATTTCTTCAGAAACTTGCTTTTGTTCATGATTTCAACCCTCTTAAATTTTAGATTCTCACAGGGCATATTTCCCCCATGAGTGGAAGTTACATATATAATAACCTTTCCCCCAGAAAAAAGCAAGACTTTTTTTTTAACTTTTCCGCTGATTTTACATAATTTCTTCAAGTTGAGTGAAAATGACGAAAAACGGCGGTTTTATGCCTTTTTTGAAGGGCAGTTTTCCCAGTTTTTTTGCGCCCCGTTGGGTAAAATACCATATTTTTCCGGATTTTTGGGCAAGGTATTTGGGTAATTTTTACAGGAGGGAGTGGCGGGGTCTCGCCTGCCGGCTCGGTCAGTTCGCGGCAAAGCGCCACCGGCGCTTGCTCACCCGCCGCCCGGCGCGCACGCTATGCGGGCGCGCCGGAGAGGCGTTTTGAAAAAACGCCTCTCACGAGCAGCGCAGCTGCTCGATGGCGGCGGCCGGGTCGCTGGATTTAAAAACCGCTGTACCGGCTACCAGCACATCCGCGCCTGTCGCTTTGCATGCAGAAAGAGTTTCCGTGTTCACGCCGCCGTCAATTTCTATCAGCACCCCGGGGAAGCGTTTTTTCAGCCACACGGCCTTTTCCAGGCAAGAGGGTATAAGCTTTTGCCCGCCGAAGCCGGGTTCAACCGTCATCACGGTTATCATGAACAGGCCGCCGCCGTAAGGCTCCAACATTTCCGGCGGCGTTGCCGGGCTGATGGCAAGGGCCGGCTTCGCGCCGCTTTCCCGGATGGCGTCCAGCACACGGGCGGGGTCGTCGCCGCTTTCTATATGAAAGGAGATGCTGTCGGCTCCGGCCCCGCGGAAAGCCCGGATATATTGCAGGGGGTGGGCCAGCATGAGGTGGACGTCGAAAAACAGTGAGGATTTTTTCCGTACCGCCGCCACCACGCCGGGCCCCATGCTGATATTTGGCACAAAGCAGCCGTCCATTACGTCGATGTGAAGCATGTCCGCGCTTGCTACCCGGCTGACCTCCTCGCCCAGAGCGGAAAAATCCGCCGCCAGCAGTGAGGGCGCGATCTGAACCACAGGGACCACCTCTTTCAAATAGATTCGGAATTATTCTAAAGGCCGCAGGCAAGCTGGGCCAAAATGGTAAACACGGGTATGGTTATGACGGACAGAACTGTTGACACGGCTACCGATTTCGAGGCAAGCTCCGAGTCGCAGCCGTATTCTACGGCAAACAGCACCGTGTTGGCGGCCACCGGCGCGGCGGCCTGTATGACGGAGCTTACAAACAGTTCGGGGCCTGGCCGGATGAGCAATAAAATAAGCAGGTACAGGCCGGGGGCTAAAATCAGCCGCAGAAAGGCCGTTTTGTACACGCTTATATCCGAAACGAAAGATTTCAGGCTGACTCTGGCCACATAGCTGCCGATCACCAGCATGGAAAGGGGAGTGTTCAGTCCGGCCAGAAATCCCACCGGCTCGGTGATGACCGCCGGCAGACTCAGCTTAAAAAAGTATATTGGCAGGCCGAACAGCAGCCCGATAACGCCGGGGTTTAAAACAGCGGCCCTCATATTCAGCTTGCCGCCGCTCATCATCCGGTAACCGTGGGTCCAGCATATTACATTAAATACCACAATAAAAAACGAGCCGTAAACGACCCCCTTGTCTCCCACGATAGCCTGTATCAGCGGCAGACCCATGAACCCGGCGTTGCTGTAAATAGTGGCAAACCGCAGGACCTTTTTCCGCTCCGGCGCCTCTTTGCGGAAAAAGAGATAGCTTATCCCCATAGCCAGGAAAATTGCCAGCGACGAAACGCCTACAGCCAGCAACAGCTCGTTTACCTCCAAATCTCCGCCGGAATCCAGGAAAGAGTTGACGATCAGGCACGGCGTAACGATTTTAATCAGCAGCGTGGTCATTTCGGCCGCGCCCTTTTCTGTCAGCATCCCTTTTCTGGTTATCAGACAGCCCAGCGCAATTAAAATCAGCATTACCGCGACCTTGCCCATTACGGTCCATATGGCTTCCATCGGCGTCTCACTCCCTCTCCGGCGGTTTTTTATTCTTCTTCTTTCTCCTCTTTCTGCTCTTTCTCCTCTTTCTGCTCTTTTTCCTCGTCGCCGTCAGTCTGGGGCCGCATGATGTTCACCCCGGCCACGCCGGCCCGCACCCGGTCATCCTCGGGCCCGGTGTTCATCGAATCAATGGTTTCGGGCTCGCCGGCCTTCTGCTCGGCCTTCTTTTTCATCTCCGCGGCCTCTTTGTGAATCATCCGCTGGCGCTCGACAAAAAACACCACGGAGACCACCACCAGCGCCGCCAGTGTAATCACGCGGAGGGCCGTCCCCCAAGCGCCGGCAAAAAGGTCCTCCTGTACAAAGCCGTCAACCAGCCACCATACCCCCAGCAGAATGAAAAACCCTCCCGCAAAATAAAAGACCTTATGCTCTTTGGCCAGAGAAAAAATAAGAATGAAACCCGCGATGAGCCACATTGCGGCATAAAAAAATCCCATTTGCGCAAATTCCTCCCAAAATTCGGATATATGGGTTTATTATAGACGGTTTCCCCCAAAATTACAAGAAAAAGCGGAGACATTCCGTCTCCGCTTTCATCTGTTCTTTTTCAGGACAAAACATATACAACCATATCTCTGCGGCCAATGGTGCTGCACTCGGCTTCGGTGTTATAGCACAGGTCGGCAATAATATTACCGGACATGACCGCCCCGCCGGTGTCGCAGGCCACGCCGTAGCCATAAACAATGCTTCCGTCTGGAGAAGCGACATACAGTCTGGTACCATACGGGATCAGGTTGGGATTTACGGCAATACAGCCATATCCGGCCGCAGTCCCGGTAGCCGTAGTTGGGTTGATGGGGTAGTAGGCCGTGCAGGTGCCCACCAGCTTGCGGGAATATGAAACCACGTTGCCTGCGGTATCGGTAAAGGTATCGGCGGACTCGGAACCGCCGCCGGTGTTCTGCGGCTCATACTCGCGGACTTTGGTGCCCTTTACGATCACCTCCGGCACGGGCTCCCGGATGATCTCTTCGGAAACCGCTTCCCTGCTTTCCAGTTCACCTTCCGCATAAACAAGCTTATAGGTGACGACCTTTTCTCCCTTTTCACCGGGAGTTTTCACTTTGGTCTCGTCCTCGTACATCTCATCGGTGGTGACGTACTGGGTTGGATAATCCACTTCTTCCGTCTCCTGAATCTCCTCGGTGGTAACCCGTGTCACCACTATGTCCATGCCGTCGGCGGGCCGGTCCTTCAGTTCCACGTTCAGCCTGTCATCCTCAGAAAGCTCCACGCCGCACTTCTCCAGAGCGGCCTGGACCGTCTCCGCGGAGACCTGGTAGTCCCCTGTGGCGCCATCCGCTGTTACCGTAATCTTTACGGTGCGGCTGACCCGGATGAGCATACTGTCAAAAAGGGGTTCGTCCATTTCATAATTGACGGAATCCTTCCCCTTTAAACTGACCCCCGCCTTTTCCAGGGCGTCGGCCACCGTTGCGCCGATCATGGAAAACTCCTGTTCTTCCCCGTCGGCCGCCACCGTCACCTGGCAGGACCTGCGGATCACCACGGAAAGCCCGGCTGTCACCAAAGACTCCCTCGAGGGCTCAACCTCGTCGTTGTCATTCAAAAAGATGTTGTTGTCCTCCAGCGCCTTCTGCACCGTGTCTCCCCGGTACGCCATCAGGTTCCGGCGTTTACCAGCCTCCAATACGGAGAAAGACACGCCCCTGCGGACGTTTACGGTAGTGGTGTTTTCCACCCGCTCCGCCTCATCCAAAGGACCCAGGGGCTCCAGTCCCAATTCTTCGGCCTGGGCAAGGATGTCATGAAGATCCGCGCTGTTCATGCTGAACGTATAAGACTTGTCCCCGTCAATGACAATGGCAGAGACCGTGTTAGCCATAACGGTTGCAAAAGAGGATACACTGAGGACAAGAGCAAGGATAAACGCCACGGTCCAACGGAAAACCAGGAACTTCGGCGCTTTCTTTCTATGTCTGCCGTGCATACTGATGCTCCTTTCGCCGCCTTTTAGGGCGGTTCTGTAAGCAAGTATAGTAAAAAAGTACCGAGATGTCAAAATTTTTGAAAGGATATATTTGTATATTTTGCACAAATGTGAATAGACCATTCCTTAACATAATTCCGTTTTTCACCTTTTTTTGGCCTTTTTCGGTAAGCTGTTTTTCAATTATGGAAACCTGGTCATGTGCAATTTGTATCAAAATGAGAGGTTACAAAAAAGTTTCAAAAGCAAAAAATGAAAAAATAATGAATATATATTCATAAATTGCCTGTTGATTTCCAGTTTATCCGGAACTTTTTTCTCGTTTCCTGTATATTTCTATAAAACTTATACACATTTAAGCCAAAAAAAGCCAGCGGGGGAGCGGGATTGCAACTCTTTGGTTTCTCAGCGTGAAACGCCGTTGACCGTCCATTTCTTTCGAACTTCCGTTCCCATTTTTGCATGGGCATGCAATCTTGTCTCCGGATCTCCCTTTAAAAATGTTACGCGGTCCCCGGGCGGCAAAAGCTGTATTCGCGCAAAAAAATACCGCTTCCAAAGAAGCGGTATCCTTATAAGAGGCTGATTATCTCTTGCTGAACTGCGGCGCCTTGCGGGCTGCCTTCAGACCGTACTTCTTCCTTTCCTTCATTCTGGGGTCGCGGGTAAGGAACCCGGCCTTTTTCAGGAGGGGACGAAGGTTCTCACTGTCGTACTGAAGCAGCGCCCGAGCCACGCCATGCCGGATAGCCCCGGCCTGGCCGGTGACGCCGCCGCCGGAGACCCGGCAGACAATGTCGAACTTTCCCTCGGTATCAGTAAGGACCAGAGGCTGGCGAACGATGTATTTCAGTGTATCCAGGCCAAAATAATCGTCGATGTCACGGTCGTTGATGGTGACCTTGCCTGTTCCCTGGTAAATGCGAACCCTGGCTACAGAACTCTTGCGCCGTCCGGTGCCGTAAAAATAAGGTGCGGTTTCATACATAATTTACATCCTCCTTTTCACATGTTCCACTCCGCGGGCTTCTGGGCCGCGTGCTTGTGCTCGCCGCCGGCATATACCCGCAGACGGTTCATGGCGTCGCGGCCGATGGAATTTGCCGGGATCATACCCTTTACAGCCAGCTGCATGGCCATTTCGGGCTTTGTCTTCATCAGGGTATCGTACCGCACGGCCTTCAGATGGCCGATGTATCCGGTGTGATGGTAGTAGAACTTCTTCTGCAACTTGCCGCCGGTCAGAACGGCGTCCTTGCAATTGACGATAATAACATGGTCTCCGCAGTCAACATGGGGCGCGAAAGTGGGTTTGTGCTTGCCCCTAAGAAGAACAGCGGCCTGAGCGGCCACACGGCCCAGGGGTTTGCCGGCAGCGTCGATAACATACCATTTACGCTCGACCTGTCCGGACTTGGGCATGGTAGTAGACATAGCTTTTTACCTCCAACAGTTTTTATCCGGCATGGGCCGGTACAAAAAACAAAATAGAAGCGCTTTTCAGCGCTCTCATATGATAGCACAAGCCTTTCCCAGTGTCAACAGCTTTTTTGCTAATTTTTAATTCTGATTTTATTATCTCTTGTTTTCTTTTGTTTTTATGGGATTTTCTCTCTTTTTCTACCTTTCTATTTTCAAAAATGTTTGGGAATCCGCTTGCAAACACGTCCCTTTTCTTTATAATAGAAAACAGCCGCGGAATAAAGGAGGGAAAGCCTTGTGCAAAAACTCATCGGAAAGGTCCGGGCGGCTGTGGACAAATACCAGATGATCGAAGAGGGGGACCGTGTGGCCGTAGGGGTCTCCGGCGGCAAGGACTCCCTGTTTCTGCTGTGCGCCCTTCAAGAACTTTCCCGGTACTACCCAAAACGCTTTACCGTGACAGCCATTACGGCAGACCCATGCTTTGGGGAAAAGGAAACCGACTTTTCCCCTGTCTCCGCTTTCTGTGAGGAACTCCATGTCCCTTATATAATTAGAAAGACAAATTTGGGCACGGTCATATTCGACGAGATGAAGGAAAGGAACCCATGCAGCTTGTGCGCCAGAATGCGCCGGGGTATCCTCCACAACCTGTGCGTGGAAAACGGGTTCAACAAAATAGCTCTGGGCCACCATTATGACGACGCCGTACAAACCTTTTTGATGAACCTGTGCTACGGCGGCAAGCTGGGATGCTTCTCGCCAAAAAGCTACCTGTCCCGCAAAAACATCACGCTGATCCGTCCCCTTGTCTTCTGTGAGGAGAGGGAGATTAAAAATGCCGCCGTCCGAATGGGCCTGCCGGTGATAAAAAGCGGCTGCCCCGCAGACGGCACCACTGCCCGCAAAGAGGCGGAACTGCTGCTGGCCCGACTGGAGGAGCAGTTCCCCGACATCAAGGCGAAAATTCTGGGAGCTATGGAGCGGAGCCACCTGGACCGGTGGTAACGGGCCGCGTGCAGGCTCAAAATGTGAAAGTGACTTCGCTTTCCCCCAACATGTTGTATTTTGGGCAATTTCCCCGGTTCGTTTTCAAAAAAAGGCTTGCATTTTGTCCCGACCTGTGGTAACATATAATAGCTGTCCCCAGCAGGGACACGCAGTTGGTGTTGATTACGGCGAGGGTCCACCCGTTCCCATTCCGAACACGGAAGTTAAGCTCGTTCGTGCCGAAGATACTTGGCTGGTGACGGCCCGGGAAAATAGGTTTTCGCCAACACTTGAACAGTCGCCTCTGACGGGGCGGCTGTTTTCAGTTCCCGGTTATTAAAAAAAATTAAAAAAATTTTTAAAAAAGTCTTGCCTTTTTTTAAAAGCTGTGGTAATATAACTAAGCTGTCTTGAATAAGGGCAGGAGTTGGTGTTGATTACGGCGAGGGTCCACCCGTTCCCATTCCGAACACGGAAGTTAAGCTCGTTCGTGCCGAAGATACTTGGCTGGTGACGGCCCGGGAAAATAGGTTTTCGCCAACACTTGAACAGTCGCCTCTGACGGGGCGGCTGTTTTTTTACTTTGAAGTCATAATCAGGCTTTTTTCCGTTATTTTCACGAAACCGCTTGACTTGATTCCTCATATGTCTTAAACTTAGTTTAGTAAAGTTTTGTCAACCTAATCCCTGGAGGGTCCGCTATGAAAAAAGGACATTTCGGCCTGGTGCTGTGCGCCTACCCTATCTTGGCCTTTGCCTGCGTTATTTTGAGACAGCCGATCGTGTGCTCCATTATGCTGGTCCTGGCTGCCTTCCTGGAAAAGGATGAGTGGGCGGGCCGCCAAACCTTTCAGGCCTGGATCCTGTCTTTGCTGGTTTCCTTTTTCAGCGAGGTGGTCCCCTGGGGTGTTTCACTCTTTACCCTTTCCTTTGTGTCCGCTTTCCTCTCCACAGTAGCAAATGTTTTTTCCGTTATCGTGTACCTGGCGGCTATCATGCTCAGCGTTTTGGCTATCGTGCGGGTAATGAGGGACCAGGAAGCCAACCTGCCCCTGCTCTCCGATTTGGCTTATAAAATCTACGGAAAGCAGAAGCCTCGTCCCGCGCTGGACAGTTTCCCTCCCCCCTATCCGCCCCAAAACGGGCAGGACGGGCAATAAGGGGGGCCCGCATTGGTATTTTCATCTCTTATTTTTCTGTGCGTTTTTTTCCCGCTGCAAATGCTGGTCTACACCTTAGCCCGCAGCATTGAGGCAAAAAATACGGTGCTTATCCTCTTCTCGTTGGCGTTTTACGCCTGGGGCGAGCCTTTTTATATTGTCATCCTGCTGTTCATGGCCTTTTCCGACTGGCTGATTTCCCGGTTTATCGGGAAATACCCCCGGTCCGGAAAAGGAAAGCTTCTGCTGGCCCTGGGTTGTACCGTCAATTTGGGTCTGCTGGCGTTTTTTAAGTACGGCGTGTTCGTCACAGAAAACACCAACCGTTGGTTCGGCTTTCCGGAGGTCGTCCCCCAGATCGCCCTGCCTATCGGTATTTCCTTTTACACCTTCCAGTTGTTGTCATATATGGTAGACGTCTACCGGGGAGAAGTGCCGGCCCAGCCCAAATTCCGGCGGCTGCTGCTGTATGTGTGCCTGTTCCACCAGTGCATTGCCGGACCCATTGTCCGGTACCAGGACGTATCGGAGCAGATCCTTTCCCGCCATGTGGATTCTGAGGACCTGCGCCGGGGCATCAACCGGTTCGCCTCCGGCCTGGCAAAAAAGGTACTGTTGGCAAATGTCTGCGGCAAAATAGCCACCCTGACTATTGGCGACGGTCAAATTGCCAGCCAGACCGCCAATCTGGCAAAGCTGCAGACTGCCCCTGCCCTGTCCCTCTGGATGGGGTGTCTGGCTTATATGCTCCAAATTTACCTGGATTTCTCCGCCTACTCTGATATGGCTATCGGCATGGGCCTGATGGTTGGCTTTCATTATAAGGAAAATTTTGATTATCCGTATCTGTCCCGGTCCGTTACGGAATTCTGGCGGCGTTGGCATATGTCCCTGTCCAGCTTTTTCCGGGACTATGTATATATCCCTTTGGGAGGCAACCGGAAAGGGAAACCCCGACAGGCATTGAACCTGTTTATCGTGTGGCTTTTAACCGGCATGTGGCACGGAGCCGACTGGAACTTCATCCTTTGGGGCCTGTACTACTTTGTTTTCCTAGCTATTGAAAAGTTTCTGATCCCGGGCCTGCAGAAGCTGCCGGCCGTGTTCGGCCACTTGTACACGCTCGTTGTGGTGTTCTTTGGCTGGATCCTGTTCTACTTCCGTGATTTTTCCCAGGGCCTTGCCGTACTGAAGGGCCTGTTCTGTCTAAATGGAAACAGTCTGGTAAGCTTTGAAAGCACCAATATGCTTTTGAATTACTGCTTTTTCCTGGCTGTGGCCGTTTTGGCCTGCACGCCGCTTATGCGGTCACTGTACCACAGGGTCTGCTCCTCCACCAACACGGCGGCGGTAGTGACCGGAACGGTTTTAGAGTGGTTCCTGCCTGTGGCGGGCCTGCTTTTGTCCGTCAGCCTGCTGGTAGGCGACGCCTACAATCCGTTTTTGTATCTGCAATTCTAGCTGTGGGGAGGTTTTGATCCATGCGCCATGCAAAGGAATACCGCCGCGGGACCCTTGTGAAGGCCGTTTTGTTTTTCGGCGTTTTGGCTGCTTGCCTGGTAATTTCCCTGATTCCTTCCCTGCACCCCACGGAGTCCTCGCAGGAGGGCAGAGAACTGACGAAATTCCCGGAATTTTCTCAGGAAGCATTATGGGACGGCACCTATTTCGACGGGATCGACCTCTGGTTTTCCGATACCCTTCCAGGAAGGGACAAGTTTTTTGAACTTAACAAGTATATCCGTGAGCTTTATGGCATTCATACCGTGGAGATTCACGGCGAGGTAACACAGGGAGACGACATTCCAGACACGCCCTTTACCGGGACCGACTGATTCTATTTTGTGATGGCCGTGACGGAAACGGCCGGGAAAGGATGAGATTCATGGCAAATGATTATATCCCCCGCAGAAGCACTTCCTCGGCCCAGCGGTACCGCTCCGCCGGTTCTTCTCCCCAGCGTGGAGACTATCCCCAGAGGATCCCGCAAAGGAGATCTTCCCAGAGAAGGCGCAGAAGAAAGGGTCCCCCCTTCTTCCTCACCGCTTTGCTTTTAATCGTCATTATTGTGGCGGTGGTACTTTTTATTGTAATCTTTGCCGGCAAAGGAAAGGACGAGCCCAGCGATTCCAGTTCTTCCTCCAGTTCGCAGGTCCCTACCTCATCGGGCCTTTCTTCTGTCGTGTCCAGTGAGACCAGCAGTACCAGTTCTCTCTCCTCCAGTCCTTCCTCTCAAGCTGTCTCCGCCACCCCGCCCCCCGAAAATGTGCCTGATGGAGAAGCGCAGGAAATGGGCTCCTTCTTCCAGGTGGGCGACACCGGCTTTGAGTATTATAACTTTGTAGAAAGCTACGCCAACCAGTACATCACCACTATCAGCGATGTTGGCAAGGATCTGGACGGCACTGCCACGGTTTACGACATAGTGGTTCCCACCAGCATGGATATCACTCTGCCGGAAAGCTATATTGAGGAACATCAAATCAACTCTTCCGACCAGAAAAAGGCTATTGAGTATATGTACTCTTCCATCAATGGGCTCAGCCCCAGCGTTAAAACCGTGCAGATATTCGACAATCTGAAACTCCACAATAACGAATACGTTTATTTTCGTACTGACCACCATTGGACCAACCTGGGCGCCTATTATGCTTATGAGGAATTCTGTAAGGCCAAAGGCGTAGACGCCGTCCCCCTGGACCAATTTGAAAAGAAAGAATACCCCGGCTTTTTGGGCAGCTTTTACCGGGACGAGCCAAACAGCGCGATGGAAAATAACCCGGACACCGTAGAAGCTTATGTCTCTTCGGCCAATACCAATATGTCTTATACCACGACGGAAGGGGAAACCTACGAGCAGCCTGTTATTGCCGACGGCAGCGGCTACGATTCGCAGTGGTTATACCTGATTTTCTGCGCCGGCGACCAACCCTATGAGGTCATTACCAACAGTGATATAACAGACGGCTCCTCCTGCGTGGTGGTTAAAGAATCTTTCGGCAATGCCTTTGTCCCCTATCTTGTGAACCACTACCAGACCATCTATGTGGTGGACTACCGCTACTATCAGGAGAATATCAGCGACCTGGTGAGGGAGAAGGGAGCCGGGGACCTGATCTTTGTCAACAACATTTCCATGACCCGGAACGAGGACCTGGTAAATTCTCTGGACAATTCCTTCTGAGCGAATCCGCATGGATAAACCAGCGCCCCGGCCTCTTTTACGAGCGCCGGGGCGTTTTTTGTTATAGAACTTTCTCCCACGTTCCGGCGAACAGATCGTGGCTGACGATCTGCCGGCAGTTTTCCCCTTCAAAGCGGAACTCCACCACCCAGGGCATTTTCGCCAGCCTGACAAAATCTTCATAACCAAAGGACGGCCGGTAGTAGTTGATCACCGTGCTTAAAGCCGTGCCATGAGAGCCCACTACAATATTCTGAGAATCGGGCCACCGCCGGAAAACCACCTTTAAAGCCTGAATGTTCCGGGTCTGGACCTCTTGAAGGCTTTCCCCGCCGGGCAGGTGATAGGAGAAGTTCTCCCACTGCTTTTGGGCAAAGACTGCAAAATTTTCGATCCAAGCATTGCCCACCTTGCGCTCCCGAAAATCGTCAACGATCTCAATGGGAAGCCCTACAGTCTGGGAAAGATCCGAAACAGTCTGTACTGACCGGCGGTAGGGGCTGCACAAAAGCAGGTCTATGGGACGGTCAGCAAAAAAGCCCGTCACCAGCCTGGCGTCTTCCCAGCCCTTTGGGGTGAGATCCCGTTCGCTGTCCACATGATTTTCTATATTCGGCTCGGCGTGTCGGACAAACCAGACGGTTCTCATCAATCTTTCTCCTTTAGCTGTCCCTGATGCTGTAAATAAACGATAATATTCCCCGCAGCTTACATCTTTTCTTGATATTTAACCATCATAGCAAAATAACAGGAAAATCAATTAGAAAGGGGCCCAAAAAATAAAAAAACTTCCGTGAGGAAGTCTTAGAAAAGATATTTTAAACGAGAACGGTTCTCTTAAGAAGAAACATTCCCGGTACCCTGAAAACTGAATAAAGCAAGAAGCGGATGGGGGAAAGGCATACCAAAGATATGGTCAAGCCCTCGGCCTATTAGTACTGCCAAGCTGAACATGTTACCATGCTTACACACGCAGCCTATCAACCTTGTAGTCTTCAAGGGGCCTTACCAGCTTACGCTGTGGGATATCTAATCTTGGAGGCGGCTTCACGCTTAGATGCTTTCAGCGTTTATCCGTTCCACACATAGCTGCCCAG
>CAZGLW010000015.1:0-29911 GCA_964525985.1 uncultured Acutalibacter sp.
CTGGATGTGAAAAATGGTCTTGTTATGATGGCAAGCGTGCTGGTGTTCACTGTGGTGGGGAGCTGCATTTCCAGCCTGGTTCCATCTGTGGCTATGGGAAATTTTTCTGTATTCATGACATTCCTCATAGGAATTAAGTTCATCGTCAAGCCGGTTATGACAACAAAAGAATCTATGGGAAAGGTTCCCGCTGGTAAGCGAATGGTGCAGTCCCTGTTGAGCGGTATGCTGATTGGATTTATCTGCGGTTTTGTTGGGGCCGGCGGAGGCATGATGATGCTTTTAATTCTGACCAGCATTCTTGGGTATGAATTAAAAACAGCGGTAGGGACCAGCGTATTTATTATGACGTTCACAGCGCTGACGGGAGCAATTTCGCATTTTTCAATGGCCGGAATCCCGGATATTTCGATTCTTGTGCTATGTATCGTGTTCACATTTATATGGGCGCGGATTGCGGCGGTGATTGCGAATAAGGCAAAGCCAAAAACACTGAACCGTGTGTCCGGTGTAATACTGGTGGTATTGGGACTAGTAGTTATGGGATTTTCGCTGTTAGAATAGCAGTATGTTACACTGCATATACCGCATCGGAATTTCTTATGACCTTTGGCAGCCGCAGAGCCGCCGGGCAAAACGATTGCATAAACCTTTTCTTGGAATTTCAGTACCTCCGGCGGCAATTTTTCTGTTGACATGGCCTTTTTTCCTTGCTATAATATAAAAGCCGTCCGCGAAAAACGCGGACAGGCTTTGACTCATTAGCTCAGTTGGCAGAGCACCTGACTTTTAATCAGGGTGTCCGGGGTTCAAATCCCCGATGGGTCACCAGACCCAGCGGTTGGCATTTCGCGATCGCTGGGTTTTTCTATGCCTTCAGCGTGCGGCCCGCGATGAAAATAGCCCCTTCGGCTGTCAGGGGCGGCCCCATAAATGCTGAAGGCTCCCCGTGCCAGGAGAGGAGCCTTTCATCTTTATGGTTATTTTACCGCTAGCTGTTATATGGATGTTGGTACGGCGCTGGCTCCGGACCGCAATACAGGCCATACGCATCACAAATCCAATATTCACTGCCCACCTTTACCCGGCACCACTGGTGGCTCCACTCTCCCTCGTTTACATGCTCGTAGGGATAACCCAGAATGTTCAGACACAGACCGGTGGCTCTGGCACATCCAGCGCAGGATGCTTTCTTGGAAATAAAGTAACCATAGGCGTCGGCATAATGAGGCGCTGTTGTGGAATACTCGATCCCCGCATCATCAAGTGCGCGGAGCCGGACAGCGATATTCAGCAGCTGGCTTTTCTTGTTATAGCCATTCAAATCTTCAACAATTTTTAGTGCTTCGTTGTACGCCTGCTGAAATTCTCCAGCCGTCATTCCCTTGCTCAAGCTGCTATAGTTAGCCAATTTGTTGATGGGTACAGGATTCAGCGTTGGTTCCGGAACTAAAACGGGTTTTTCCGAAATGACGGTGCTTTCCAGTAAATCCTGACAGTTCATAAACACCTGCGCAACTTGGGCGCGGGTGGCGGTTCCCTGCGGATCAAGCTTCCCGTTGGAGCCGTTCAGCACGCCTTGACTCGTCGCCCACATCATCGCTGTTTTCGCGTAATTTGAAACCTTATCCGTGTCAGAAAAACCGAAGTATTTTTCCTCCGAGTACGATATGTCATTTCCGGTCTTTTGCGCGTACCGGTAGAGGATAGCCGCCATCTGCTCACGGGTTATCCTTTGGTTAGGAGAAAAATCAGTTTTGTCGGTCCCGCTGACTATGCTGTATTCGGCGGCCCATTCCACATAAGGGGCGTAATACTCCCCCAGCTTTGTATCAAGGAACCGGTAACGCATGTAATCATCTGTGTCGATCCCAGTTTTCCTTCCCAGCACAGTGACAAACATCCCGCGGGTCATTCCGGTCTCCGGGCTGAATGTGGTATCACTCGTTCCGGAAAACAAACTGTTTTCCCAAGCGTAGCCCACCGCCCTGCGGTACCAGGCATTGTCCGGCACGTCTGTAAAAGGAATATCCGCCAGTTCCTCCTGTTCCTCCACGATAACCATACAGTCGGCGGTGAATCCGCCGTCCTCTGTCATCGCAGAAATCTGGGCGGTCCCGGCTGCAATGCCTGTCACCAAACCGTTTTGGTCAACCGTCGCCGCCGCTTTATTACTGCTGGACCAAATCACATTTTGGTTCTCCGCATCTGAGGGCGATACCGCCGCCTTTAAAATGGCAGTGTCCCCCACATCCAGCAAAAGATTTTCTTCACTGATTTGGATGCCGGTAACAGGAACCGCTTCCGTAACAGAACCGCCGGCCCCCTTGCCATAAGCGGTAATACGGTGATCGAAAGAGAAAATTTCAATGGGTATGTCAAAATAAGTATTCAGGCCGTCCGCTTCTTCGTACTCACCGCCCGAATACCGGTTCTGGGTGTCCCAAGTCACATCGACAATGATCCACTCGCCGTCTACGAATGCTTCGTTCCATTCGTGGTTTGATGACAGACTGCAATTGTCGGCAGTCCACTTGTCACCGCTGGGATAAACAGTCTGCTCTTCATAATCAACCAGATAACCGGAAAAGGAGTCTGTGTATTCACCGGAATTTTCAGCGTAACCTGTAACATTCATGCAGGGAATACCCTGAGCCCGCACCAGTAAAGAAAATATTTTGGAAAAATACGAGCAAACGCCGCGTTTGTATTCCATCAACAGTTCACAGGTGCTTAAATCATCGGCTCCCAAAATATAATCGCCGGAATAGTACTGATCATAATCGTAGTACATATTTGTTTTCATCCAGTCATGGATAGCCTTGACCTTGTCGTAATCCGTCCCTGCGCCAGCGCCTGAGACGATTTGATCTGACAACTCTTTCATCTCTGCATCGTCCATGAAAAGATACCGGCTTTCGTCAATCTCCACATTGCGCGCAGCCTTGTTGCCTTCCAGGATAGCGTCGTAATAGCCGCTGTAAGCCAGGGCGCTGACAGGAAGAATGAAAACAAACATGCAGGCAGTCAAAATTGCGGATAAAATTCTTTTTTTCATAAATCTCTACTCCTAAACACGATCTCTCCTTACAGGACACGGTCCTTAAACCCAGGGTCATATTTGGATTTTAAAACCTTGTTAGTTGAAATAGTGTAAGTTGTTTTCACACCCTGCATAATTTTCTCTCCGGGCCTATAACAGCCTAAAATATAGCTGTAAGCGCAAAACAACATAGCAATATTCTGGGCCTGCTCATCTAGGGAAAAAATAGAAAAGTTATGCAAATTATTATAGACTGTTGCTGGTTTTTCCAGCAGCGCAATCTGCTGCGTGCCCTGATAAATCGGGCACCTTGAACCTTCTTTTCCAAAACCGATGGGATACATAGCGTAATTGGCAGCCCCATAAAGCATGCGGTGAAACTGATAGCAACTGAAAAATCCTGTCTTTTCAGTAGTGCTGTAAACGGTTCCTACCTGCGTCCCGTTTCTTTGGATATCATAAGGTCGAAACGCACTTTCCTCTGTCAGAGGATTCACACCGCGCCCCATAGTCCAAACGCTTTGACCCGTCTCTAGGTTCCATAAACCATCTCGAGAGCCAAGACGACCCTCAAACCTAGCAACACTGATCACGGCACCGCCTACCCGCAGTTCAAAAACGGCAGAAAAGAGTTCTTGCGAAGTTTGCTTAAATTCCCCAATCATTCGTTGCCATCCGTTTCCTTAGGAACAATCGAGCCGTCTCGGACCTCCAACTCACCCAATTGATCTAAGACCTCATGCCGAAAATCAAGTTCCTCTTTATCCTGGAAACCTAAGAAAAACACAGCGGCAATGGCGTCTCTGTTAAAGAAAAACATACTTTTGGGGTCTACAATTCCTTCTGGATAATAGCAGGCCGAATAATCGTAAACCGTATCCTCACCCGCTTTAGCTTGAATCCGCCCGCATATCATAATACGCTTGTTTCCTCCCTTTAGCAGCACCACAGAACCAATCGGCAATAAATCCTTATACATAAGGCTAAACCTCCCATTAAAACTTCTTCTAAATAATTATACTATGTATTTTGGAAAAGGCAACTTACCAGAGTGAAAAATTGCTCCAGTCTATCGAGAACTTTATTCCCAGTCCCACTCCCAAACCAGCTCCGAGTTCTCCTGAAACACTGCCCGTGGTAAGTTCGCCGCCAGCTTTTACTCCTGCGCCGCCTGCCTTTCCGGAAAGTTCAGCGTCAAACTTGATACCAAACAGCGTAAATCCACCGGATACCTTTCCTTCTGCTAAATAGGCTTCCGCTCCAACTTCCCCTTCAACGCCTATAGCGCGCGTTACAGTTCCCGCCGCTTCATCCACTTTGGTAATAACGCCGACGGCCCCGGATATACTGGCATTAGCGCCCAGCACAGAACCGCTGGCGCCCACATGCTGGTTGAAATCCTCCGAGCCGTTGGTTATGTCGATTTTACCCTTAACAACCGCGGCCTCAACCTTTGCTTTTCCCTGTATTGATGGCGCAAGTACGCCATCCTTATACAACGAGGCACCCAATTCGCCGGTAGCTCCTACCTCGCCGACACTGCCTTCCAATTTTGTGGTATTCCACCCTGTTTTTGTCTCAATAGAAGCGCTGGCTAAATGGCCGTTTGCTTTTACCCCGACTTTGGCGCCGATATTCCCTTTTTTGGTATCCCACTCAGCTTTAGCGGTATTTTTAACAGAACCTCCCAGCAAATCGCCTTTCAATTCAACGGAAGCATCCATACCAAACAGCGTACCATCAGCTTTGACGCTACCACTGTACAGCGAACCTTTCAAATCCGATCCACCGGCAACTCCAAATACTGCTCCGATTGCTCCCATAGATGCCGGTAAAAGCTTGTCCCAGAGGTTCCAGCGAAAGTTGGCATCCGGCGCGCTAAAATCAGGTTCTCGCCGATCGGATACGGAGGAGGTATTTTTTCCCGCCAGCCGGTTTTCTGTGTCCCGATACCTTAAGGCCGCGTTTTCCAGTGCCGAGGAAAGCCTGCCAAAGGATGTGACCTCCCGGTCTATTTCACCACAGATGTTTTGCAGGTTCCGTTTCAGGGCATATGCGCCATAACCGCTGAGCCGCAATGACACAGACTGCCCCCGTACTACTTCCCGGATCTGCCGGAGGCTCTTGGCGCAGTTATTTATACCCTGAATGCCCGCACCCCGCAGAGTACCCGGATTTACCATCCATTCTGTCATTTTTCATTCACCACCTCATTATTATACTTACGCCCGCCGCAATGTCGTAACCTTTAACTGCACACCGGCAAAAGAGAGCATGTCCCCAACGCTCAGCGGTTCGGCGGCGGAAAGCACTGTGCCGTTCAGCCGAGTGGGGTTCGACTGTCCGCAATGCTCCACAAAAACTTCGTCCCCGTTGCTCACCAAAATGCACTGCAGCCGGGAAACCGCCGAGTCGGACGCTACAAATAACACATGATCCTGAGGCTCCGCCTGCTCCCGCCCCAGATAAAGACTGTCGCTGAACTGGCCCTGAAAGATCTTTCCGGTGGCCTGATCAGTAAGCCCTAACCGCCATACAGGGTTCGCCGGGACTTGAGACGCCGCTTTCTCATCGGGATACACATTCATCCTGCGGTCAAAGGGGCCGCTGGGAATGGCTAAACGACCCGTTTCTACCTCTACTCCGGTTTGCACATGCACCTCCGTACGATAAGGAGGCTTACGCCTGCGCTTCATAAGCAGAGAGATAAAGAAAACCAGGATCACTCCAATCCCAATGGTCCCCAGAACCGCCAAGAGCAAACTTCTGGTGGTCACTTGAAGCTCCTTTCCTGTGCAAGGCGCTGGGCCTCAAGCTCGGCCTGATAAATGCGCCGGGCAGACGACCGGAGACTTGCGGCAGCGTCTTCCAATTCCTCCGCGGTCTTCTGAATTTTACCGCCCAATGCGGCGCATTTGCGCTGCCAAAGTTCACAGTTTTCGCCCTGCCAGCCGCCCCGCACTTGAGAGGCTACATTCTCCAGCCGGGATACGGCAACCTGCCGCAAAGACCGTGCCTGCTGTTCCAAAGTTTCCGCCTGCCTGAGAGCCATTTGGAAATTCACATATATGCTGCCGCTGGTATTATCGCTCATGTTTTTCCCCTTTCCGCCTTCCTGATCAGACAATCACCTGATCCGGTAGCGTTTCAGATTGTTGAACCGCCCACTGCTCAGCCAGCTGATAATTCCCGGCAATTTGGTTCAAATCGATCACATGCTCCCGCAAACGGGCCAATATCTCCTCAATCTCCTGCTTGTGAGAGCCATAAGCACTTCGGTACGCCTGGGAGGCATTTCCCTGCCAAAAGGATGCCGTACCGTCTACCGTCCTCTGGGCACGGTCAAATGCAGCCTGCACCTGCATAGCCCGGTTGCTGATGGACACAGAAGCCGTGAGCAAAGCTTCGGGTGTTACCCGAAAAGACACATCGCTGGCATTCATATCACATTACTCCTTTTCCTTCAAATCCGGACTGAAGCCACCAGTTCTCCTATTTCCCGGTCACACCGGTCATACTCCACAGCGGCCACGTTCATATCGTTAATAAATTTTTGAAGAGCCTGGCATATTTCTTCCAAAGTCTGTTGATCCAAGCGGAACTGGTCGTTAAAAGCCGCGTTAGCCTTACCGGTCCACATGGTGTTCAGCTGCCCTACATCATCATACAGACGCTTTATCTGGGCGCTTAAATCAGTGCGGCACTGATCCAGTTTTTCCGTTTCTTCCCGCAGGCGGTTCGTGTCAACCTGTATTCGGTCCACAAGTCCTTTCCTCCTTATTTGCAAAAGTCAAACAGTGGGGTATGTTCTTCGGTAACAGTCTCTCGCGGCGGAGGAGGGCATACGAAGCTCCGATCTCCCTCCGCCAGAGAGGTCAGCCGGTTTTCGGCCTTCCTGGAAAGCTCTACAGTTCGTAACAGGACTTGGCCCATTCGTTGACATTTGACGGCCTCTTCCTCAACGTCCCGTGCCCGTCTTTGCAACTGCAAGCCTATATAAACAAAGGACCGGGTTCCCCTAAGCCTGTTGCTAAGTGCTCTCAAATCTTCGGCTTCCTGACAAAGAACGCGGCAAAGCTGCTGCATTTGCCGCGCCTGAGTCAGGAGCGCTGTCGCGCGGATATCCATCTTTGACCGCTCTCCCACGTATTCGATAGTGTTTTGACAGATCAGACGATAACGTCTGTTGCCAGGCTCTCAAAATCGCTGATGCTCTGATCCTCAGCTCTCTGATAGGCGCCGGCCATTTCGTTCAAATCGGTAACGTGTTCCTGCACCATACGGTTGATCTTCTGGATGTCGTCATCGAGTTGGCGGAACTTATTGATGTACAAATTGGCGGCTTCGCCTTCCCAAATGCTGGCCAAACCTACTACTAAGCTGGTCATCTGGCTGGTAAGCTGAGCGATTGTGCCGCCCTTGCTGCTGAAATCACTGGCGGTAGAGATAAGTCTTTCGGGGGTAACCTTTAATGTTCCTGTCATGATAATGAACTCCTTTCAAAATTGCTTTTTTTCAGTTTTAAAATTTTTTTAATCGGCCTTCATCGATTAACATTAATACTTGCGCTCGTGACCAATCGCTACGTTGCTGGCTTCAGTCTGTTCATACCGGGCGGCGGTGGCAAGCAGGCGCTGTATGTATTCCTCAATAGCGCGCCAGAAATTGTCCATCTGTGTGCGGTCACGGTGGAAAGCGTTGTGGAATGCGTCATGGGCTTCGCCTTCCCACATTCCATGCAAAGTTCCTTCCGACTCTTCCAACTGAGTGGCCGTGTTCCGGAACTGGGAGTTCAAATTCTTGAGCTCCTCCGCCTTGCTTCTCAAATTTTGCGCTGTTACTCTGATGTTTCCTGCCATTTTAGAACTACCTCCATTTTTTGTTTTTGAAAGGGTTTTTCCCTTTCGTTGTCTCTATCTTATCAGAAAATTTCCGCCGGAACGGAAAACCTGACAAATAGCAGTTTTTTCGGACGAATGACCTGTTTCGACTGTTTTTACAAAAGCATTAACCTGTCCCCCGTCCGCACGCCGTTTTCCGCCAACGTCAGACCCGCCGCCAGAATACGACGCTGCTTCTCAAGACAGAGGATCAAATCTTCCCTGTCTCCATTTAAAGCACACTGCTCATAGCGGCATACCACCTCCGCGATCTCCGCCGCAGCGTCCTCAGCTAAAGCAGTTTCCTGCAAATCAAAGTCAAATGTCAAGTTCAAGACCGGGACCGTTACTTCTGTCAACATTCTCTTCTCTTCCTCCCAACCACAATGAGATGATCTGTTCAAAAACCCTTTTATCATAAGGATAACAACCCGCTCCCCCTTCCTCCAAAGCCAGCAATTCACGGTAGAGGGGCCGCTGCATTATAAGTATCCGATTTCCATTTTCACCTGTCGAAAGCTCTTCACAGCTTATGGTGTACAGGCAGCTTTCCAAAAAATCAGGATCTTTCCCTCCGCTGAGAATATCACGTTCCTCTCCTGTCAGGAGACGCGTACCTTCCCCCAGCGGCAGCAGCGCTTCTTCCCAACTTGGAAACCCGCATTCCTCTACCAACCAGTCCGGGAGGTCCGCCGTCGAAAGCATCCACAGCCGTAAAATCTCCGGGTTGCTCCTACAAGGTACACATGCCAAAAGATCCCGCCGAAACGGATAAAGACACGCACCAGGAAAAGAATCTTCCTTTCCCTGAATCCGCAAAACGCTGCGGGCGCTTCCCCATGCGTTTATCCAGTCACGATAAGGCTGCTGAATTACGAATTTATCCTCTTCCCGTTCCATTACGCCTTTTTGAAGTAATCGGGCTAAGCGTTCCTGTACGGAAAGACGCCGTGTTTCCGTTTCCAGAAAACCATAGGCCTTTGGATAACCTAGAATTGCCAGCAGAAGCTTTACCTCGCCCACTGTCAATCTCCGCACATCAGGATTCATTTTAACGCCTCCTTCAACACAGGCTTATAGCTTCTGGAAACCGGAAGTATCTCCCCACTTTTCAAGGTAAGCATATTCTTTGAAAGCTGAAGCTTCTGAACCGCGTCACAGCGAACGATATAGCTTCGATGACACCTGACGAACTGATCCGGTACTATTTTTTCCAGGTGGCTGATGGTACCGTAAAACGAATATTCCCCACTTTGCGTAACAGCCACCAGTTTCTTCTCCCTAGCTTCAAAGTACTCTATTTTCCGATACGAAATCCGTTCGCTTCCTTCCCGGCTTTCTACCACAAAGCACTTCTCGCCATTGATCTGATCCAACCGGGCACTGACGGCGTCACCCAGCACCTGATTGACCTGTTCCAATGTGTATGGCCTCAAAAGCAGACCGCCCGGCAGGATGCTTGGGCACAGGTACTCTACTGGTGAAAGATCCGCGGGGGCAATCAGGACAATAAAGCCGCCGGGACTTTCCTCCCTGGCAAGCTTCGCTAGGGAAAGGCCCTCCGGCAATTCCAGGTCCAGACAATGCAGATCCCACGGACCTGCCTTTTCCAACGCCTTTCGGGTATTTGGAGTGGTCAGGCAAACTGTACACTCCATTTCCTCATCCGTGTACCGGGCAGCGGACTGCCGACAGCCCGCCAAAAGCCTCTTTGCTTCCTGACCGTCAGCATTTGCAATTAACACCGAAAGCATAGCTTCACCTTTCTGCCAATGGAATCACCAGATAGCGGGCCTGAGTATCATCCTGGCTGTCCGGAGTAATACCGATTCCGGTTTTTAAAGTCTTGGACATATCCAAATAGGAAATATTCTGGAACGTAAACATTCTCTGACCGTTGGGATTTCCTCCCAGCAGAACGCCCTTTTTCCCTGAAACGAAACTCTGAAAGGCAGGCCTGCCGGCCAGGTTCCCATAATCCTCCGGCGTCATCGTCGCAAAGAAAAAGATATTGTGCGCAGAACCCCTTGAAAGAATGTTCTCCATAAATCCCTTCATGTCTCCGATACCGCTTTCCGGCAGGTAGACAGATTCCATGTATTTCCCAAAATCAGAAATAAATATAAAGATAGGCGGTTCCTTCCGCATTTCCTCATAAATTTCCCGTTCGGTGTACGATTTGGCAATTAACGTCTGTTTTTTCTTATTCCGCTCTGCAAACACGGGGGTCATGCGCTTCCAAAAGTCAAACAGGGCCTGATCACTGTTCAAATACTCAGCCCCCAGTTTTTTAGCAAGGCTCTCCATCCGGGTCTCGCCCTTCTCGAAAACCGCCAAAGAACCTTTTTTCTCGGCCGCCGACTGCAACAAAGCTTTCAAAGTGTTGGTTTTGCCCGTGCGGGCACGGCCCAAAATGGTATAGCAATAGACTGAAGACAGATCCACGCTGTACAAGGACGCATCTTCCTGAAAATAAGCGAATGGCAGTTTTGAATCGTCCCTGACAGCGGCATTCCATCCGTCATGTTTTTGCAGCTGCGAGAAAACTGGCTCTTTTGGAATAGTGGGCACTCGTCTGGCAGGCTCTCCTTGCCAAGCGGCTGTTTCTTTCTCGCACCACTCGGTCAAAGCCCGGCCCCGGGCATAGTCATTTTCAGCGTTCAAAGCCAGCGCGGTCTGAAATTCGTAAATCCCCTCTCCGGTGGATACCAGGCCCCGGCCCGGCACTCCCTGCTCCGGCAACACATTCAAATGTGACACATGGAGGGCTTCCATAAACTTGAATTTATCGCCCATATCCAGACACACCACGTTACGAAAATTGTCGGCAATACGGCTGGGCAGGTCATTAATGCCAAAGCCCCCGGCAGAAATCACCAGGTACATGCCATAACCCACACCCTCCCTGGCCATGCGCAGTATGGTAGACTCGTGATCTCCGCCGGTCTTTTCGGCAAAGGCGGAATAGTTGTCAATTACTACCACTACCGCGGGGTATTGCTCTTCGTGTGTCTGGATATACTGGCTATAGGTACCTCCCCCAAACAATTCTTTGCGTTCATGCATCATGCCTTCCAGCAGGTGCATCAGCTTGCCAATCTGCTCCAAATCGTTGTCATAGAGGATTGCTCCCACATGAGCATCTTCTTCAAAGGGCGCCAGCATCCGGCTGCTGAAATCGATGAAATAGAAGTTAAGCTGTGATGGGTCGTATTGTCTCATCATGGAGAAAGCGAAAGTCTGCAAAAAGACACTTTTCCCGCTGGAGACAGTCCCCAATAAAGCACAGTGGCCGTTTTTCCCCAAATCCAGGCGCCAGGAAAACTGCGATTGGTTCTCCGGATCATCTAAAAGTCCCATTTCCGCGCAGAGAGACCACTGGTCGGCAGCAGTAAATTTCTTCTCTGTATCTCCCCAGGCCGGGAGTTCATCCAAAAATATCCGCTGGGGCAGAACAGGAAGCCAAAGCATCATACTGGGCTGATAATGTTCCTGCCTGGCTGTCTCATTCAGGTACTCCACCACAGCCTCCAATTGCGTTTTCTCTCTGGGATATGGCATAATCTCGCCCGACGCCAGCAGAACGTCCGCCACCTTTTCTGTGTCACGGCAACCTATTGGCCAAAGCTTCAACACATTCCCCAATGCGGTCCGGGTCGGCAGATCATCCCCTAATCCGGCCTTTTCCATCATTTCCTCAGCAAACAGTTTTTTGGCCAGGTCATCCATTTCTGCCTGTGCGGGAGAATCGGGCAGTTCCGGGCACAATTCCATCAGCTTTTCTGCTAAGGACCGCAACCACTCTTTTCTCTCCTTTTCATATCGACGGGCAGCAGAAAGACTGCCGACCAGCCCAGCTTTCCCCGTGCGGGTCACCAGCGTTGCCGCTGCCCGGCTTCCCTCATTGACACCGGGATTATAGATTGCTCCGCTCCAAGCAGACTGAAACTCCTCATAAACCTCATCGTTTCCCACCTGCAAAAACCCTCTGCCTGCCTGAGTAATAAAGGCGGCGTCCGGCTTATGGAGCATATCATTGGAATCCTGCCGGTCCTGGACACGCAAACATAGCCGAAATTTAGCATTTGACCAGATATTATCGTCTACTGTGCCGCTGGGCTTCTGGGTGGCTAAAATCAAATGAACTCCCAAGCTTCGTCCCACCTGGGCTACGCTGATCAACTCCCGCATAAAATCAGGCTGTTCCCGTTTCAGTTCCGCAAATTCATCGATAACGATGAACAAATGCGGAACCGGCAGGCTGCTTTCCCCGTTTTTGTACAATCGGGTGTAGTTCCCGATGCTGTTCACTCCGTATTCATTAAATATCCGCTGGCGCCGTCTGTTTTCGCTCTTAATGCTGATCATTGCCCTGTGTACCTGATTTCCGGACAGATTGGATATTTTCCCCAGAAGGTGGGGCAATCCGTCAAAAAGGTTTGCCATGCCGCCGCCTTTAAAGTCGATCAAAAAAAATCCAACGTCATCCGGGCTGAATTTCAGAGCCAGTGAAAGAATATATGTCTGCAATGTTTCCGATTTGCCTGAGCCTGTAGTGCCTGCAATCAAACCGTGAGGACCATGAAAGCGTTCGTGGGCATCCAGATAGCACACCGCTCCACCGGAACGATGTCCGATGGCCACCTGCATACTGTTGAAAGTGCGGCTCTTTCTCCACTGGTCCGCCGCATCCAGTTCCTCCACCCTGTGTACTCCGTACATTTCCAAAAATTCCAGTTGAGCAGGGATCGTAGTATTACTTTCGCTTTCCCTCACCCGCAGGCTACAGATATTTCTGGTCAGCTTTTCCAACTCCTGAGCAGAAGTCCCATCAAAAGCCACCAGTTGACGTTTCCCTTCCACCGTGTTTACAATGCCGCAGAATTCCATGTCCGCTTCAATAATATCTTCGCATTCATTAGGTAATTCCTGAGCATTACGGGCCATCAGTATTGTGGCCAGGCCCACAGCTTCCTGCTGGCCATAAACATACTTTTCCAGCAGTTCTCCTTCCAGCAAGGCGGGATTTTCCACAAACAGGATATAGAAAGGCTTGGGTACATATTCCTTTTTTTCTCTTGTCCCTCCCTCATCTTCCTGGCTTCGCCGCCGGAAAGTTTCTATCAACTCGCAGAATACGTCGGACCGCTCCTGGGCATTCATGGCCAAATAGCGGGTAGTATGAGTTTCGTTCCACACATGGGGCAGCCATTTCAGAAAGCCCCAGCGCCGTACATTCTGAGCGTCATCCCCATCGGCAAGGAACACCATTTTTACATCGGTATAGCAATTTGCGGAGGCAATCCCCGCCACCAAAGTGTACATCAGGGAAAACCGATCGCCATCCTGGGGACTGACAAGTCCTACCAGCCGCTTTTCCTGAAAATCGATCCCCACAGGAACCTGTTGAATCGTCTGGTACTCGTTCTTTATTTGTTCCGGTCTTTGTTTTAATTCGTCCGGATCCAGTTCAAACGCCACTTTTGGCGTAGTTATTTCCACCTGGAAAGGAACGTCGCCGACACCCAGACGATAAAATAGAAAATCAGGATGCGTCACGTTTCTCTCCCAAAGTCGGGGCGTACGTGAATTGTATCCACAATACTCCGCCGGCGGAGGATAGGTTTCCCTCAGAGCTTTCACATTATAGTCATACTTCTGCTTTAAATCCTGTGCAACCCCCACCAGATAGTTGCTGTAAGCTTCAACCCGGTGGCGCTCGGTCTCATATTCCTCTTTCTTGCTTTGCCGGATATTGGCACAGCCCCAGATCACGCCCAGCACGGCGCTGCCCACAGCAGTAACCAGGCCAAGCAGCATGAAAGCGGAGGAATTTCCGCCGCTCATACGGCTGGCGGCCATCATCACGCCATACCCCAACAGCATCGGCAGCGCCATAGTAAGAGAAGGCCCGACTGTGAGCAGAAGCGACTTTTTCTTTTCAAAGTGCGGGTCAGGCACCGTTTCGATGTTTACAGTTCCCATCTGCAGATCCGGTCGATTCCGTGGGGAACGGCTGAAAAACCCTTCCTCCTCGGCAGCCGCCTTTGGTTTCGCAACCTGCCAGGCCACCCGATTCAATTCGTGGACGTGTTCCCCTCCAAATTCTACTACGCTGTCAGTCCGGGTGCCCAAGCACAGCAAATCCCCCAGATAAATGATCACCAAACCAAAAACATCTATCCTGTCCCCAAATTGAAGAATACAGCTTTCCTTGACTTTACCGCCGTTGCGGTAAATCCCATTGGTGCTGTTGTCCACCAGAAACGTCCCATTTTCGGTTTTCCTGATCCACCCATGTCTCTTGCTGACCAATTCCCGAAATCCATAACGGATATCATTATCAGGACCGTGACCAAAGGAAAGCTCCTGCAAACCGCTTAAATTCAACTTTGTCATGACAGGGATCTGCCCGCCCGCGACAGCAAGAAGGTGAAGCTGTTCCCGCTGTGGAGTTATCAGGTGAGCAAGCGTCCCATTTTTCAAATCTATATACGGCGGATTCATTCCCTGTTGCAGCAAAAGACATCCTTCTTTTGGAAATATCCTCCATCCGTCGTCGATTGCTTCGGCACGCAGACAGATTTTTTCATGGATATTGAATTCCCGGGCATCCAGGGTCAAGACACATTCAATCGTATCAGACACCGGCAGTGAAATCTCTTTATAGACCTCAGAGTGATAAATCATTAAAAACATGTCTACGCCCCCATTTTATGCGGTACGGCCATCAAACACAAAAAGCCTTACTTGAAATGAGATTGCTCCCACCAGGAACCTGTCCTTATCTTGAAGCACAATAGCGGAATTCCGAAGCGTCCTGGCCCGGAACATGCCGCGACGCACCTCTGTCCCTTTGGGGGAACCCAAGTCTTGCATGGTAGCTGTTTTTCCGTCGCTGCTGATATAACAGTGCTTTGAGGCAACCGCCACGTCGCTGAGCCAAACCTGACACTCCGGGCTACTGCCAATAACAACTCCGGCCGCGGGATCCATCACATAGCGCTTGGGCGGATCCGTCTCCACATAGAGACATAAAACCAATCGACGGAATCTGGGAGCCGCCGCAGGCTGCCGGCCTGCGGGATTTGTGATCTCATAGTCCAAAATATCGTTCATCAACAGCCTTCTGGCCCCTTCTGTCAGCTTTTTTCGTTCGCTCTTTTCCTTTTTCTGCTGGACGATGCCCCAAACAATCAAAGTCACCGACGCTCCAGCTATTGGAATCAGCCATAACCATTCCACTTTGAAAGCCGCCCCCGCTCTCTTTTCTCCAGCTTCTTAAGTTCTATCCCGTTTTCTGCGCCAAATAAGCAACCCAATACCAAATCCTATCACCAACAGGACCGCAACAGCCCCCGCGATCATCAACGGACTGTTGATGAACCGGACCCACAGGTTTTCCGTAAGCAGATACCTGCCACTGGTCACTTCGCTGCTGTTTCCGGCTATGTCAGTCAACACCAGCTTTAACTGCTGCCACTCATTAGAAGCTGTTGCTTCAAAGGACATTTGATTCCCCATATCTGCCAGTTCTTCCGCAGTGTATTCCCGCTGTAAAATATCGTTTAAGTAAAGGGACATGGCTTTTACACTGGTGTTGTCGCTGTAGTATATTCCTACCGTGCGGCTGGGCGCGTTGTAGATCTCACCATCAGTAATACCGGTAACATCTCCAAGCGGCGGGGTCATATCCACCAGGAATTCCACGGGTTGGGCTTTCACCTGGCCATTATCTTCCTTAATGGTCCGGTTGGAGTTTGTGTTCTGCGCTTCATCTGTAGAAGAAAGGGTAATAACATAGTTCCCCTCATTCATGAAGTTGCTTTCGGTGATATTGTAATCAGACTGGAACCAGCCAGGATTTGAAGTCTCAATCGTGTAATCCCGATCCTTTTCCAAAGTGACGGGCAACTCGCCATTTAGGCTGTTTGTAACTTCCTGATTGGAAAGCTCTGTCACATTGATTTCTGTCACCTGCACATCCTGCGGATTGTTGGTGTAATAAGCATCCAGCAAATTTTTAGTGGTCTTATCAATAATGACATAGTTTGAACCGAACCGGTTGATGCTGAAAACCAGTGTAGCCTCGCTGACATTTCCCGCTAAATCGCTGACAGACCCGGTGACAGTATACACATCATCATTGTCCTTGACAGATTCGATATTATTACAGATAAAACTGCCCCCGAATGCGTCATCCGACGCGGTGCCCGGCAGGTTTTGCCCATCCTCATGCTTTACGCCCGTAATAGATATTCCTGCGCTGGTGTTATCATAATTGATGTCATGATAGGTAATGCTGGGAGAAACCTGCCCGTTATAGGCATGTTTGTCCTCCACCCCGCCGATTTCTATAGTAGGCGCAGTCTGATCGATAACAAATTCGCTGACAGAAAGGGGCTCCGCCTGATTGCCCGCCAGGTCGGTAAAGGCCACATTCATGGTGTAGGTTCCGTCCTGCTCGAAGTAGGCGGTGGCAGTATTCTCATCCCCACCACTGCTCCAGGCGCTTACAGTAGGAGCGGAAGTCTCTCCCTCAGCTATTGATGCCGTCATATTGACTTGGGCAGCTGAAGCCTCAAAATTGTGCTCAGTAATAGCAATAGTCGCCATACGAGGTTCTTTATAGTAAATACCGTTTTGAACCGTATTGTTGTCGAAGGTCACGGCAATTTCCGGCTGTGTCTTGTCCACAGTAAAATCTCTGGGCGCGGCGCTGCCGCTGTAATCCGCCTCCCCTGCGGTATGGCCAACCAGATCGGTAGTTTTCACATCAAAGGTGTAATCTCCGTCAGTAGTATAAGACACCGTGCAGGTCCAGGTATCATCATCGCCATTGGCAGACACTCCCCGGGCATAAGTCCAGCCGCTTACAGCGCCTCCAGCGGCAGAGATTTGGGTGTTGTCCGGATCAAAATTCCTTTCCTGCACTACAACGGTGGCAGTTCGGTCCGCCTTGAAATATTTATCGTTTTGCACATCGTTGTTATCGTAGCTTACCCGGATAGAGGGCGTGCTGGTATCAATACCAAAACGGTATACCGCCACATTCCTTTTCCCAAGTTGGTTACCGGAGTTATCCTCCGCCCATACCCGGATGCTGATATCGTTATAGTTAAACTGCGCTGCATCAAATGTGAACGTCAAGGTATCTCGTCCGGTCAGGGTCTCATTTTCTACTTTTTCATAATCCTTACCCGATGCGTAATAGACAGTCCCCACTTCACTGCTGGTTCCTGCGGAACGGACCCTTCCGGACATCATAGAGGTCCAATCCTCGGCGTCGTTATGGAACACCTCATAATATACGGCGTACAGGCCGGAAGATTTACCGCCCGCCAAATTTGAAAAGCCTGGATCAGTAATGATGGCATCTACCGTAACAGTACCGTTATATAGTTCCACACCGGCCTGGCTTCTGCCCTGACCGCTTTCGTGGGCGACAAATCGTACAGTAGGAGCTAGCTGGTCCTCATCCGGAGCCGTTACGTCCAGGTAAATCAAATTGCTCACCCGGTTGTCCACACTCTTTGCAGCCTCTATTTTATTTCCGGCTATATCTGTCACCGACAGAGACTCGATAGCGAACACCTGCTCGCCCTGTATGGTATAAGAGCCACTTTCATTTATTGCGTAATTGCCCGCCGTTTTGCTGGGCCCGGGGTCTGAAATAGATGAGTACAGACGGTATTCCACCAAAATTGGAGATGCGTCGGCGCCCTTATAACTCAGTATGGCGCTATTCTCCTTCCGGTAAGGCATATTGGCGCTTACGCTGTAACCGTCTCTTGTCAGTTTCGCAGAATAGTAATCGCCAATTTCTATGTCTAACGATGGAGCGCTGGTATCAATTGCAATAATGTAGGAGGTATATGTTCCGTTACTGCCGCTCTCGAACGGATTGCTCCCAAGCGCGGTCCCCAATGAACTGCACACAATTGGATTCCCAGCTTTATCGGTTCCACTGACAGAAAGGATATACAAGCCCTCAGCTGTACCGCTAAATCCAGTATAGTTCACGCTGCACGTCCCGTTGCTTTCCGATACACTTACAGCAGCAGGAGAAGAAGGCGTCACAGTATCCTGCATATAGTTTGACGCTGCAGAGTTCGTCCCGGTCGATATTTTAATATTTCCCTGGTCAAGATTTTCATCCGTAATAGAAAGGGTAGAAGTAAACCCTGTATTGAGATAGAACCGGTTTCCATAGGATGTTTGCAGGGACTGGTCGGTCGCTCCGGGCGCCGTCACGCTGAACGTAAGCTTGGGCGATTCCGTGTCAATTACTATAACGCACTTTGTACTTGGCTGGTACGCAGTTCCGCATTCTTCCGTCACATATGTTTTCCCGTCCGGCCAAGTTTCCTTTACCGTAACAGGATTCCCGGCACGGTCAGTACCATAAACGGCAAACGAATATCTTCCGTCGCCGCTCAATTGCTGCTCGAACGCATACTTCTGGCCGTTGCTGTTTTCCGCTTCTGTCAATGTCAGTCCTTTTCCGCTTTGATCCTGCGCGGTTATTTTCTCTGTATCCAAACCATAATTGTCCGTAACTGTGATTGCTACGGTCAGGGGCGGATTATTGAAGAAGAATGCCTTTACAGTCCCATTTTCCTCGTCATACGGGCTGCGGTCCGAGGTTGTATGTACAATCTCCGCTACCGGCGCGTCTTTATCAATGACCTTGTTCGTAGAAAGGGTCACAACGCCATTTCCATCCACAACAGTGGGTTCGTTTGTCATGCTCCAAGCTTCCCAGTCCGACTGATCTTCCGAAGCGGTCAGCGGGTTTCCGGCATCGTCCTTACCGCTCAGCTTGATCTCCGTATATCTGCCGCCCTCACTGAAGGTGAAGGAGAAAAGCCCGTTCTGCTTATCCAGAGTTATCGTCTGTAGCTCTCCGCCGTCTTTCTTGTAGGAAAAGTCAAGGCTGTCGCAGCTGCTATCGTCTACGGTAAACTGGATCTTGATATCGTTTTTGTAATAGTAATCGTCCCCGTATCCGTTGGGAGAAAGTCCCTCCGTATCGAGGCTGGAAATGGCGGTGATGACAGGTGGGGTAAAGTCCAGCTTAAATGTCGCCTGTGGTTGATTCTCAACCTTTGTCATACCCTTTTCAACCGTAAGGTCGGTCGCTTCGTTCCCAGCATCATCTGTCACACCGGAAACTGTCAGGGTCACTTCGCCTTCCTCCAATGCCCCGACTGCGGCGGGCGTAAACGTAAAGGTCATTTCGCCGGAATTTGCTCCCGTCACTGTTATATTGGCGGCATCTGTGCCCGTTATAGCCGTACTGGCTTCACCGTCTCCATTTTTTGTCACCTCTACGGAAACGGTGGTTCCATTCTCATCGGCCAGTTCCAGCGTTGCTGCGGAAATGTTTGTATGGGTATCTTTTAAAGTAACAGTCACTGCACAGTTACTGCTGTTATAATAGAAATCTCCGGCCCCATTTTCCGTACCGTTCATGGAAGCGGCGACAGCAGGCACAGTGTTGTCAAATTTCAGGACGGCCGTAACTGGAGTCGATTCATTGCCGCAATTGTCTACAGCAGTCACCGCCAGCGTATAATCGCCGTCGAGGGGATTCCCCGAATCGTCCACACTGAATGTGACCTCCTGCGAAACCGTTTGTACACTGGAAAGCGCACTAAGAGAAGCGGGCGCGTCCTTTTCTATACTGCTCCCGAAAGCTTCTGTGCTTTCCCCAACTTTTGTCAAAGTATATTTAATTTTGGAGATACCGGAATATTTCGCATCTGCGTTACTCTGGTCCTGATCGTCAGCGGCTAAGTTTACCGTCTGGGACTTGGCATATTCCGTTCCCCCGGCGGGAATTCCGGCGTTATCCTGAGAGATTGTAACGGTGGGCGTTGTCTCCTCCACCACCAGCGTACGGATATAGCTGGACTGAGTGTCCGGGTTGGAAACATTGTCCGTCCCGCGCACCCACACATAGCCGTACTGTTTGGCTGTTACCTGAAAACTACAGCCGTTTTCAACGGAGGTTATGCCCTCTGTAACCTGCTTCCATTCATCGGAATCATCGGCAGGCCTGTCTTCCGTATCGGTAACAGCATAATACAGGGAATCACTCTTGACGCCGCTGTCAGCATCGGTTGCTTTTATTGTGTACGCAATCTGCTTTTTCCCGAAATGCAGATTCGCGGCAGGATCTTTTTCGGTCCCACCATCTATTTCCACCTTTATCACATCGAAAGAGGGGCCGGCATTGTCTACCGCAATATCGGAAATAATCAATTGACCGATCAGGCCGTCAACAATCCTCTTGGCGTAGATTACGGCGCTATGATAGTTGTCGCCGTCTTCCGTCATCCCCGGGACAACCTCAACGCTGTCGCCTTCTGTCCCATCCCAGGAACCGGCGTCGGTAGAAAGGATATAAGCATATCCGCTGATTCCTGAGGTTTCGTCACCGGGCGTATTATAGGTGGGAGCAGGTTCCACTTCTATCTTTTCGCCCTGATACCAGGCAACCCCACTCTCATCAACGTAACCCGCTGCGAGAAGAACATAGACCTCTTCTGCCGTAAAATCGTTTTTCTCAATAGTAACTTCAGCTGTGCAGGTAACCTCTACCGCATAATTTTCCGAAGCTGTATAAGCACCGGCACCGTCAGAAAAAGCTATTTCAGCCTGGTTTTCCAGAACCACTATTTTTACAGTCTCGTTCTCTGACACACTACCAGGGGCCGCATAGGACAAAGCAGCGGCTGTAAAATTTTGCAGCTGCCAGGGCGTGCCCTGATCCCCGGTGGCAAGCGCAGTAGAACCGCCGTTTTCTATATACTCACCATAAGTAACAACATTCGGGTCGCTTTCGCCAGTGATGGTATTATTTTCAGCAAGGGTAAAACCGCTATCATTATAAGCGCAGGTGCCGTCATAATTTTTCCCCGCCAGCCCGCCTATAAGATTCACAGTAATGGGACGCTTACCAACAGTATAACTGACTGTCTGTCCGCTCAAGGTTTTATAGTTATCTGCATCTGTGGGCGTAAAGGTATAGGTAAGAACCTTTTCTTCTGCTTTATCCGTATTCAAAACGCCGTTCCCGGCCAAAGAACCCGTATATGTCTTTGCTCCATCTGTCCCCGTTGTCTCCGCAAGGGGCACTAGGACGGTGCTGTCGTCCGTTTTTGTCACTTCAAACTTACCGGAAACCGAGGATGTAAAACTGATAATCTTCCCGGCCAGCACGGTGTCATCATCACCATAAGTAATATCTTCCGGGACCTCAACATTTACAGTGGGAGCCGCCTGGACAACGGTGAAATTCAATGTCTCCGCTGCAGGGGTCTCAATTACACCGTCTGTATTTTCAGTGATAACTGCGGGCGTTATTGTAAGGGAATACGACCCCGTCTTAGCGGGAGTGAAGGCTTCTTCTGTGCTCGAAGAAGAACCATCATCGCTTGCCCAACTGTAGCTGTATGAATATGTCACAGCGGGGGACGCCCCACCATTGTCAGTGACAACAGCCTTCAAAGCCGTGCCGTAAGGGACCTCCGACAAATCTGCTATTTCCTGATCATCCGCAGTATAAATTGAAAACTGCAGATCCGGCGTATAGATAACCTTTACAGCAACAGTGGCAGTGGCGGTACCAGCTACGTCCTCAGGTTCGCTGTCTTCTCCGTCACCGTCAGCATCCTTTTTAATGGAATCCGCGCTAATCGTTATCGTGTCATCGCCATAAGCCCCGGAAACTATAGCAATAGAAAGCGTCGCATTATCTGCCGTACCGCTGATACTGGGAGTGACCAGGCCACTTGCCGAAGCAGCGCTCCAATTACAGGTATAGGTGCTGTCAGTATTGGTCTGATCCAGCTTTTCAAGCTTTACCTGCAGACTGACAGGCGATCCGTCCTTTTTCAACTCGAGGGGGCTGTCAGGGGCAGTTGTCCCATCAGTGGTCACACTAACGACCACCCCTTCCGCCTCCTCGGCAAACGCGGAAAACGCGCCCTGAGGAACAGCAACAAACAGCAGGGCTGCGGCACACAAGAGCGCAGTAACACGCTTTAGTATGTTTTTTTCATACTTTTCAAAATGTCTTACGATTTTCATGGCTTTTTCTCCCATCTCAATGTAGCTGCTATATGATTTCCGTGGTGTGTATCACAACGGTATCTTCCGTGATTCGAAAATGTATTCTGGAAGCACTGGCGGCAGTTTGAGCCGACGTGGTGCTGTCAAGCAAAGTAGTTGCCGCCGTCTGCGGCACGGCAAGCCCAGCGGAAACCAAATCACCGGTGGCAAAGTCCAAATCTACCCCCTGTACGGCGGTCTCCTTTGTAACTTCCTTCCGCCGTCCCCTCTTTTCCGATACCTTAATGGTCCGGCCGGTTCGAATGGCAAAATTTGTGGGAATATCAAACTTGAAAAAGATAAATACCGCCCCTGCTAAAGCAAGACACGCCAACACAATAGATGCGGTAAACAGAGCGTTGTACACCTGGATCATGGACTGCACGTTAGAACTGGTCATATTCTCTTCTCCTCTCAGGCGCCCACACCCACATAAGTTTCGCGCACCATACGGCGAGCGCTTGAAATCAGAAATCGGGTAGCCTCGATTTGCTGGGAAACAGTGTCGCTTTCAGGTGAAAGTCCGTACAAAGCGGTTTCCACTTCGTCCAGTTTGTCCTCCATCTCCTGCTGGGTCACTCCGGCCCGCTTAAATTCCAGCGTATTATTATAAATCTGATTAACCATTTCCTGATACAGGCCCGCCGCATACTGGTCACCGCCTGTCTTCTCCGCCACATTTCCTTCTGTGATTTCTACCATATTTGTCCAAAGGGTAAGAAAGCTGTATTCATTGCTGGTAACGAGGAACCCGTTGGACGAAGAAAACAACTGATCGTAATACTTTCCAATGGTATACAGGGCTTTTGTCAGCTTTGACCGCTGGGGGGATAAGTATTCGCTGTCTAAAATATCGCCGTACCACTCAGCGGCTTTCGACCGCTTGTCGCTGCCCTCATAAAAGAAATATATATCATTGGCCAAGCGGTAAACAAAATCCGTATAGGCCTGCCGATCCTCAGACTCCAGATAATCAATATTTGTCCGGTTGCTGCCATCATTTTCGTTGATGCAATGGGAAACTACGGCATATTCCTCCTGAGAAAATACCAGGTCCCTTTCCACCCGATCCAACAGGCTCTCGTAAGCCTCCGCGCTGGCGGGCTGCAAAGTCATGGCGCTTTGATAATAATTTTGGGCGGCAGAAATCTCATCTGCCCGCTCCGCCTGCTCCACATAGTAGCCATAACTCTGGCTGGTAGCAGAGCTAGCCGCCGCCTTAAACCCCACCATACTTACAAGTGAAACGCCCAACAGAACAAGGCAGGCCACAAAAGATGCCCAGTGCAGGTTCCTTCTGTGTACTACCTGATCATCTTCGTCGTGGACATGCTCCAGAGCATACATCAATTCATCACAACTTTGATAGCGGTTCTGGGGATTTGCCTGACAGCACTTTGCCACAACCTTTTCCAAACCGGATCCCGCAAAGGATGGATCCAACTGGCTCAAGGGAAGCACTTCGAAATTGGTGTCCGCGGGGCTGTAGCCGGTCAGCAGATGGTACATGGTGGCTCCCAGACAATAAATATCCGTGCGGGCGTCAGTTTGCCCCCTGCCGCCAAACTGCTCGGGGGCAGCGTATCCCCTGGTGCCTAAATATGTGGTATCCCCTTCTCGGCCGGCCTTATACTCTCTGGCCGTACCAAAATCGATCAGGGTGACTGTGCCATCCGGCTTCAACATCACGTTGGCAGGCTTCATATCCCGGTAAATTATGGGCGGCTGACGGTGATGCAGATACCCCAGCACATCGCACAGCTGCTTAGACCATTCAATCACCTTTTCAGGTTCCTGCGGGCCGCCATGCTTCAAAACGCTCTCCAGACTGCGGCCTTCTATGTAGTCCATCACAATAAGAAACGTGTCGTTCTTATCGATCACATCGATAATGCTGGGCAAATGCGGATGATGCAGCTTTTTCAGCATTTCCGTCTCTGCTACCAGACCCTGCTGCACCACCTGAGAATCGTTGCCCCCATCCTTACGCACTTCTTTGATTGCCCAAGTTTTGTTGGCCCGCTCATTGATTGCCAAATAGACCACGCTCATGCCTCCGTGGCCAATTTCATTCAGTATTTTATATTTACCATCTACCACCGAACCAACGCCCAGCATATCTTTGTCTCCTTTACCCTTCCGTCTTAATCAGCACAACCGAAATATTGTCATCTTCACCACGGGAAATGTTCATCGCAATCAACTGATTTGAAGCCCGCAGCATAGCATCTCTGTTTTTCAATACTCGAGGGTTTAAACTCTGATAAAACTCCTGGGGCTGAACCACATGACGGAACCCATCACAGCAAAGCATATAAACCTGGCCGGGACCTGCCTGACCCGTGGTGAAATCCGGCTGCACTGTGCTGCTCGCGCCAATACACTGTAAAAGCACATTTCTCTTAGGATCTGCCGCCGCCTGCTCCGGAGACATGCGGCCCTCGTCGATTTCCCGCTGAACATATGTCTGATCCTTTGTCAACTGATAAATGTTTTCAGTAAGAAGGTAAATGCGGGAATCGCCTACGTTCATTGTGTAGTAGGTTTTTCCTAAAATCAGCAACACCGTAGCGGTAGTACCCATGTCCACCCGATTTTTTCTGCCATATGCGCCAATCAATTGATTCTCTTCACTTGCAAGCCTGTCCCAGTCAGATCGCAGTGCGTTCGCAGTGAAACCCTCCGCCAGCATAATGGGGAACCGGCTGGTAAACCAGGTCTTCAATGCCCCAACCATAGCGGCGCTGGCAACCTCGCCTTTCGCAAGGCCGCCCATCCCGTCGCAAACCGCCGCCAGCAGTACAGGTCCCATGTCGCACTGAGCCTGCATAACCAGCATAGAATCCTGATTTGTATTTTTTTTCGTGCCGATATCCGTACAGGTGGATGTAACAAATTTCATGGTCAACGCTCCAAATCACAATTAGGTCACTGGGCACGGTAAGTAAATTCCTCATCCGCTACCGTCAGGGTGTCCCCATCCTTTAAGACCGCAGGCTGACCGGAACTCAGCTTGACACCATTAACAAAGCTGCCGTTTGTGGAATTTAAATCTTCTGCGTACACCGTCCCGTTCCTGTTGGAAATACGGACATGCTGACGGCTGACATTTGTATTGTCAGTCACGCAATAGTTCACGCGGGAACGCTCTTTCCCAATAACAAATGCCGCGTTATTTATGGTAATGCGATCTCCCGTTTTCACCCGCACCAATACACCAAAATTGCCGTTCAGCACGGTAGTCTCGCCGCTGCCGGCGCTTAAAACCGTCGTCTCACCGCTGCCCCTGTTCAAAACGGTTGTACCCTCGCTGACTCGGGGAGCGACAGGCAAGATATTACCCTGCGGCATAAACCCGGCATTGGAAGAGCCAGTGGGCGTGGGAGCTGTAGGAGGAGCAGGTATAACAGCCGGGGCCTGGAATCCAACGCCGCCTTTCTTTCCCCTGCTTTTGCTTACCGCGATGACAATAACTACCGCTGCAATAATCACCACAGCTACCACCGCTACAATGATAATGAGCATGCTTGGATTAGATGCGGCCTCCAAACCGTCCAGTGCGCTTTCCAGACTGGCGCGGGCCTCCTCTACTTCAGTGGCAATAGCGTCCTTGTTATCCGCTACCGTTTTGGCGCTCTCCAAAGCGCTCTTCAATGATTCCACACTGGCGGTGGTATATGCGGAAGACGTTTCAAGCTTGCTCTCCGCGTCGGAGATTGCCCTGTTTAAGGCGCTCTTATCTACTGTCTGTTCCGCTTCTGACTCAACCGGCATATCGCTCTCAGATCCTGAAACCGCTTCCGAAGTATCCCCCGCGCTGCTCTCCGGTTCGGAAGATACAGCGGCATCAGTATTTGTCTTATAGTCAACGCCCAAAGACCTGAGCACGTCCGTTACATTGTCAGAAGCTACTGCATAGTTGTATTCAGCCAAACCATCGGAATACACCGCTACGCACACACCCACCACATAACCGTCTGAATCCACCAACGGGCCGCCGGAATTACCCTGGTTCAGGGTAGCGTCCGTCTGAATGAAATCAACCGAACTGTGAGTAGGAAGCTTGCTGATATGGCCGGAGGTGATTGTCACATCCTCGCTGGAATATGTGTTGGCGTCCTGCCCTTCGGAAGACAGGACGGGAAAGCCCAGCGCTGAAACGCTTTCCGTCTGCTGTAATTCAGAACTGGAACGGAAAGTCAGATAGGTACGGTTCTTAATCTCCTGTTCCAGTTTTAAAATGGCAAAATCCATTTCGGAACTGTTGTTGATTATAGTGGCGCTAACGGTCACATCGCGCAGCACAACCGCCTGGATGGAAAGTCTGCTGGTAAATTCTTTTTCGGTTATTTCCAGCGCTTCCGCGTAAGCAGCCCTCTCCTCAGCCGACATTTCCACCACATGGTTCGCGGTAACCACAGTGTCGTCGTTTACAAGAAAGCCCGTGCCGGACCAGTAAAACTGGGGATTTCCATTGGCGTCGCTGTACACCAGGCGAATCTGCAGCACGCCGTTAGCATCATTTCTCACCGCCTCGTTCACATCCGCCGCCAATGCCCCGCAGGGGAGCAGGCATACCAGCAAAACGGCCAGTATAACCGCAGCAAAGCTCTTCATTGTTCTCATGGAAAACCCTCCTGATGATTTTTAAACATTGTTTTATAATTCTCAACCGCTGACGCGGGTAGATTCCAGGTCAAAATGCGAATATTTTTTCACAAATTAGGAATAGTATATTCAATGAGGTACGTCCCATCCCGGCGGGAAGCAGTTGCGTGAAAGCAACTATAGTTTAGATTTTTTGTCGAAAAAGCGCGCTTTTAAGGAAATTATAATTCCATAGCTGATTTTTGTCAACTATAGTTTCTTAATTTTCTTTGCATTACCCGTCATAATCTTATCTAAAGGAAAGGAGGCTAAACTTTGGGAGTAATTTACAACAAACCCGATTTTCTGAAAAACATGGGACAGCGAATTAAAGAAAGACGCAAGCAGCTGCACATGACGCAGGACGAGCTCGCCGAACTGGTGGACGCAACGCCGCAGATGGTTTCCTCAGCCGAACTTGGGAAAAAAGCGCTTCGCCCGGAAAACCTCTACAAGATCTCCAGGGCGCTGGGCGTCAGCGCCGACTACCTGCTGTCAGGGGCGGCAGCGGAACGGGACATACAGGAACTGCAGAGCCTGCTGCTCTCGCTTACCTCGAGGCAGCTGTTCCTGGTGAAGGATATAATTCTGAACTGTGTAAAGCTTTGCCAGGAAGCCAAACAGTGACATGCGAAGAAAAAAGCGCGCAAAAAAAAGCCTGCTTTTCAGCAGGCTTTCCAAAGTGCGCTTATCGGGAATTTATCTGAATTTATTTGCCCATGTACCGGTACACAAATGTCACGATATGGGCGCGGTTGCAAGCCATCTTCGGGGCAAAAGTGGTTTCGGTAATACCAGCGGTAATGCCGTTGCCCAGGGCCCACAGTACGGGGGTCTCATAATACTGGCCGGCGGGAACGTCGGTAAAGGGATTGGTCATAGAAACCTGTCTGCGGCTGGCCCAGCGCCACAAAAACGTCACGGCGTGGGCGCGGGTGCAGGTCCAGTTCTTGCCAAACTCGGTCGTGGTGACGCCGGCGGTAATGTCGTTCTCTACCGCCCAAAGAACGGCCTTGTAGCAATAGTCTCCTTCACTCACGTCGGTAAAGGGGCACACGGTGGTGGTGGGCTCGGGCTGGCCGGCGGCGCGCCACAGGAATGTAACTGCTTCAGCGCGGGTGCAGGCCCGGCCGGGCATGAACAGCGAGGAGGTAACACCAGCCGCAATCTTATTTTCCACAGCCCAGTTTACCGCGTCGGTGTACCAGGTGTCGTCAGGCACATCAACAAAGCCGCTTTCATTGGTGGTTTCTTCTTCTTCCTCGTCAGAGCCGGAACTGCTGCTCCCGGCGGGTTTTTTAATGGTAACACTGCCGTCATCGTTTTTCGTGGCGGTGCCGTTGGTTACAACATAAGCGAGTTCAATGGTTACGTTAGTATTGGCGGGAACCAGGGTTACGTTCTTATTGTTTACGGTTATTTTATTGGTTTCGGTGGGAGCAACCAGCACTGTAATGGTATCTCCATTAGCCGCGGCGGCAACAGCAGCAGCGTAAGTGCTGTATTTAGTAGTCACGCCGTCTTTAGTGATGGAGGCAACAGCGCTGTCTTTCGTGGTGATGGTGAAGGGGCTGAAACCGTGGGTGGTAAAGGTCAGTTTATAGTCAGAACTACTGTAATTAGAAATGCACTCCACATCGTTGTGATAAACGTAGACATTGTCAGTCACAAAGCCGCTGGGCAGGGTGATGGACACCTCAGTATCCTCTGTGATCTTCACTTCCTGCCGAGTATTGGCAATCTCGACAGCGTTGCCTGTGGTGGCAGTGGTATCGATTTCATCCGCGTCTGCGGTCTTGGCAGCGAGCACCCGCACATAAGGGGTGATATCCAGTTCCATTTCTTTATTACCAGTTTCAGTACCATCGTCATACGATTTCGCCTGGATAGCCAAAAAGCTTTGTACATGCAGGCAGGTGTATTTATCGCTTTCATTGACAACATCCTTGTTCGCTTCGGCCAAATACTCATCTTTTTTGGTTTCGGTGATAGCTGCGGCCTTTTCTTCGGCCTGCTCTTTCATCTCAGGGGTCTGCTCTGCCTTGATAGTGGCCGCGGAGTCCACAATTGCTTGTGTCACGCCAGCGCCTGTTCTGCTGTCCACTTCCGGATCGCCAACAGAAGCACGCACATCAGCCGGCGCGCCGGAGGCCTCTACCGTCCAGGTGTAAGCCGCGTCATAGTCTTCATCGCCCGATGTACGCTGTACGGCCTGTAACTGCTCATCGTTTACCGAGCCCAAATAAGCGGCGTTAGGCTCATTTGCAAAATAGCCGCCGGTAATTGTCATTGTACCACTGCCGCTAGTTTCTACCGAACCGCCAAATTTTCCGCTTTCAATTGTCACATTGCCCGCAGTACACGTCACACCGCCGGTCACAACGCCGTCGGCCCCAGTACTGCTGTCTTCGATAGTAAGAGTTTCTCCCCCGGCAGAAACGGTACCGGTTAAGGTGCAGCCGTTCAAATCCAGCGTAATGTTTGCGCCTGTGCCTGTGGTAATATTTTCTTCAGAATCGTGATGCATGGTAATGGTATAAGAATATTCGCCAGCGCGCGTAATAGCAGCCTGTACGGTGGAGTAGCCTTCATAAACTTTTCCGTCATAATCCAGAGTCGCTTTCAGATCCGTGCTATCCGTAGAGAGTGTTACCGTGTCTTCTACGCAGATAATCACTTCCTGATCATATGTGCTGTCATTATTCCAGTCAAACTTATAACGGTAGTAAAGCTTACTGCCGGTGTTAATATAGGTGTTATTGAAGTATGAGGGCTGCAACTGGCCCCAAAGGGTAAGAATGGCATTGTCGTTTGCGTCTGTACTATCCTGGATACTGGAAACCGAGGCAGATGTTTGCCAGGTAGCGGCTTCAGCAGTACTCGTCTTGCCATCGTCCGTCCACCAGCTGGAGATTTTGGTATAGGTAGGAGAATTGCTCTTGTTTGCGGTGGGCACCGTGACCTGGATGCCCGGGTGCCAGCCAGCCGACCGCGCATTAGAATTTGCAGTAGCATCCTGCGCCCCCGAATACTGCAAAACATCCCCGGCGCTGAACGTGACCATTTTGCTGTTGTCCAAAGTTCTAACGCCTTCGGGCGTGTCAGTAACTTCACCGCCCGCTGTAATTGTAGCCACGTTATTCGCGGTAGTGACTGTCGCCGCTTCATCCGCAAGCGCGCCCACAGGCAGCAGAGTGAACACCATTACTGCCGCCAACAGAAA
>CAZGLW010000016.1:0-29900 GCA_964525985.1 uncultured Acutalibacter sp.
CCACCCCATATCACGGGGACTTTGTAAGCCCGGAGCAGATCATCCCTCCCGACGGCCTGCGGGACAGGGAGGGCCGCGACCTGGTCTGGGAGGCCTGCGTGACTATGAACAACAACTGGGGCTACTGCCAGAACGACCGGTACTTCAAGCCCGCTTCAATGCTCATCAAAAAGCTGGTGGAGTGCGTCTCTAAAGGCGGCAACCTGCTGCTGAATGTGGGCCCGGACGCGAGGGGGAACATACCCGCCCAGTCGCTGTCCATTTTATCGGACATCGGAGCCTGGATGCGGGTGAACGGGAAGAGCATTTACGGCTGCGGCCGGGCGAAAATGGACAAGCCCGATTTCGGCCGTATTACCCGGAAGGGGAACAAGCTGTATTTCCACCTGTTTGAAAACACGATAGGCTGTCTGCCTCTTATGGGCCTTAAAAGGGACCGGATCGACAGCGTGAGGTGGGTCTGCTCCGGCGCGGAGATACCGCTGGCGAAAGGGTGGATTTACGACAATTACCCCGATATTGTATTCGCCGATCTGGGCCCCGACCCGGTCCTGCCGGACCCGGCGGACACCGTGATCGAGGTAACGCTGAAGGAGTAATTTATGTCAACTGATTTACGCGGCTTTACCCTTGAGGTCTGCGTGGACAGCGTTGAGTCCGCGCTGGCCGCCCGGGAGGGGGGAGCCACCAGGCTGGAGCTTTGCGCCAATCTTGTAATCGGCGGCACGACCCCGCCCCTTTCCCTGCTCCGGGCCGTAAAGCGGGCAACCGGGCTGCCGGTCCACGCGCTGGTGCGGCCGCGCTGCGGGGACTTCCTGTATACGGAGCGGGAATTTGACCTGATGCTTGAGGACGCCGGCGCCCTGCTGGCCGCCGGCGCTGACGCGCTTGTCTGCGGGTTCCTCACTCCGCAGGGTGACCTGGACGGGGAACGGCTGGGAAAGCTGGTCAGCCTGGCGCATGACAAGGGGAAACGCTTTACACTTCACCGGGCTTTTGATATGTGCCGGGACCCTTTCGCCGCTCTTGAACTGTGCAGGCGGCTGGGGGTCGACAGTGTCCTCACTTCGGGACAGGGTGCAAGCTGCCTGGAGGGACTGCCGCTGCTGAAAAAATTGTGGGAGCCCGACAGCCCCGTTGAGATTTTGATCGGCGGGGGAGTGAGCGCCGCCGCGATACGCCGGGTGAGGGAGGTCCTGCCCCGTGCGGCAAGCTTTCACATGAGCGGCAAGCGGGCGCTTGAAAGCGGAATGCAGTACCGGAAAGAGGGGGTCAGTATGGGCCTGCCGGGCCCGGACGAGTTCCTGATCTGGCGCACTGACGCGGACGCTGTGCGGGCGGCGAGGGCGGCCCTTGAAGAGAGCGCGGCGGGGCAGGTCCCCGACTGGTACGGGCCTTTCGGCGGCCTGACGGAAGAAATGCGGCAGCGCTACGTTTTGTGTCCCCGCGTGTTCGACGAGGAGCTTTCCGACTGCCGGGAGGTCTTCCGGCGGGAGCTTGCCCCCCGTGTGGCGGGGCTCACCGTTGAGCGGGCCATGTTGGAGGTGAACCGCTGGTGCGCGGAGCATGTGGCTTACCGCTCTACTGACGACTACACTGACAGCGCTTTACAGGTGTACAACAGGGGTTACGGCCGCTGCGGCGAAGAGTCCGTTTTTACGGTCACTGCGCTGCGAAGCGTGGGGATTGCCGCCAGGCAGGTGTACGTTCCGTTCTGGTCGCACTGCGACGACAACCACGCTTGGGTAGAGGCTTGGGACGGCAGAAAATGGCGGTATTTCGGGGCCTGCGAGCCGGAGCCGGAGCTCGACAGGGGGTGGTTCACGGCGGCGGCTTCACGGGCAATGCTGGTACACGCCCACTATTTTGTGCCCGGCGAGGCGGAGCCCCGCTGCGAGCCTGTCACTGACCGCTACACCGGCGGCAGGACTGTGCAGGTGACGGTGCTGGTGCTAGACGGGGCCGGAAAGCCCGTTCCCGGCGCGGATGTGAAGTTCCAGGTGCTGAATATGAGCGACTTCCTGACGGTCGCAAGCGGGAAAACTGACGGCGGCGGGAGAGCCGTCTGCCGGTTGGGGTTGGGGTCGGTGCTGGCCGCCGCCCATAAAGACGGGCTTTACGGTGAAGCCCTGTTGCTTACCGCCGGAGGGGGCGCACAACAGGAGAGCCGGATAATACTGGGAGAAAAAAGGGACTGTGACTCCCCGACCGATTTTGTTTTCCGCGCACCAGATGAACAGTGCGCGGCCGGGCAGCCCCCCCTGACAGACAGTGAAAAGCGGAGCCGCCGGGAGGTGCTGGACCGGTGCGCCGGGCTCCGTGAAAAATGGGCGGCGCGCAGCGGCCGTCGCCCCGAATGGGAAAGGGACGGCAGCGCCCTGTCGCTCTGCGGGCGGGAGAGCGTGAAGCTTTCAGGCGGGTGTATCCTATCACTGCGGGCGCCCTGCGGCCAGGAGGCCTTGTGGCGGCGGAATTTTTCCCTCTCATTCCTTGAGGGCGGCTGTTACCGTGTGTCCGAACTTTCGGACATTGCCGCCGGCGAGGAAAAAAACTTTCTCTTGCCGGAGGGGAGGTACCGGCTGGTAACCTGTCTCCGCCTGCCGAATGGCGGCCAGCTGGCCCGGCGGCTCGACTTTGTACTGGCGCCGGGTGAGCGCCGGAGAGTCGCCCTTTCTTTCCCTCAAGCCCGTGAGGAGGACCTGTTCCGCGAAGTCCCGCTCCCCACGTTCCCCCTGCGGGACCCGCAAGGGAGGGAGCGGGAGAGCCGTGAACTGTTTGCGGAGCGGCCCCTGTCCCTCATGTTCTGGCTGGAGCCGGGCCGTGAACCGACCGAGCATATCCTCAACGAACTGCTGGGGGCTGCGGGGCCGCTGACCGCCGCCGGGTGCGGGGTCCACCTGGTGGTTGAGGGGCCGGAGGCCGCGCGGGACCCCGCACTGCGCCGGGTGCTGGACAGTCTGCCGCAAGCGCGCTGCTGGTACGGTGATTACCCCGATGTTTTCCCCGCCCTCGCCAGGAGAATATTTGCGGACCCGGACAGTCTGCCCCTTGTATTGCTCGCTGACTGTAAAGCTGTTTGCCTTTACTCATGCAGCGGGTACAACGTGGGTACCGCCGAACTGCTGGTCCGTCTTTTACGGCTGAAAGCCCGGCGGGACTGAACCCTACAGAAAGGGAACGGCCCTTTATGAAAAATACGGCGCGCCGGTCACCCGCCGCTTGTATTTCTCCGGGCAAACGGCTATAATAATGGGGCGGCACAAATCATGAAAGGGAAACGGATCTTGCTATGAGATTGAAAAAGGGAATTGTCCTGGCTGCGGCGCTTCTGCTGTTTTTGGGGGTCCTGGCCGGGTGCGGGGAAGAGGCTGCGGAACCGTCTGCTGCGGAGCCAACAGTTAGCTTACAGAACGACGGCAGGGACGCGAAGCTGGTTCTGGGCGAGGTGCGGCTCTCGGATGAGCGCACCGCCGTGCTGGAGGAGATCGCCCGGAAGTACCGGGCCGACTTCCCAAACACGGAAATCGAGATCCGCACGTTTGAAGACAGGGAGTCGCTGGGAGCCGCTCTGCGGGCGGGGGAACTGGACCTGGCCGAGATATGGGACGACCAGCAGCCCCAATTTGTAGAGGACGGCCTGCTGCTGGACATTTACCCTTATATGCAGGTGTGGAGCGAGAGCGCGACCCTCACTCCGGCGGCAAAACAGGCGGCATACTCTCTGGGGAGCGAACACGCTTACCTCATTCCAAACGGCTTTGACCAGGACCTGCTGTATTACCGGCTGGACTGGTTCGAGGAATATAACCGGGACCGGGACACGGGGCTGGCCGTGTGCAAATCGTGGGGGCAGATAGCCGGCGAGGAGCGCAGCAGCGGTGAAATGGTGCCGGGCGTCACCGAGAAGATGGGGGAACAGGGCAGGCTGGCTTTTGCCGGGCAGGACAAGCTTGTGGATTATTTCGACGCTATGATTTGGAGCTGCGTGGGGCTGGGGCGCATCGCGGATCAGAGTGCGGCCTATTTCTCTGCGGCGGATGAAAGCGAGTCTGTTTTTTCGCTTGAAAAGGCCGCTGAAGGCGCGGATGAGTTCCTGCGGGTGATGCAGGTCTCCGCCCTGCCGGAAGCGCTGGAATGGACCGAAGATGAGGCCGTCGCCGCGTTTGTGGACGGCAGGGCCGGGCTGCTGGTTGCGGGCCGGTCGGCTGCTGATGTTTTGCAGGCTTCTATGCCGGAGGGCTCCTGGACCTCGTCGTCTTATCCTCTCGGCAGGAGCGGCTCGGCGGTATTTTCGCAGGAATTTTCAGGCTGGGGTGTCGCGTCTTCTGCGGGGGACGAGGAGATAGCCGTACATTTCCTGACATTTCTTTCAAATGCCGACAACAACACCCATTACGCCGTGACTTGCGGCGTGCTGCCCATTCATCTGGACGCGGCCGATATGGACCCCTCACTGACTGAAGGGGACCTTTCTACAGAAATGGAAATGATCAGCCGGGGGGACATGTACCAGTACGCCTCCCAGCCCGTGATGTACGAAGCCTTTTCCGGTTACCGCGACCAGGCCAACACGAAGCTGAGACAGTACGCTTCCGGTGAACTGAGCCGGGAGGATCTCCTGGCCTGGCTGGACGATTATTGGGACGCGGCCTGCCGGGAAGAGGGCAAACTCTGGAAATAAAAACAGGGCGGCGGGTTTTTCCCGCCGCTCTTTTTCGCGCTGTTATCTCTGCTGTTACAGTTGACTGTTCCTGCGGTAGAGGGCGCCGAGACCCTCCAGCAGCAGGTCGGGGTCGTGGTGAATGGGCCTTTTACAGTAGGGCAGCACAATGCCGGTCAGGCCGCCGGTAGCGACGGCTGTAACAGGCCGGGACAGTTCATCCTCCACCCGCTCGATGAGGCCGTCCAGCATAGCGGCGGTGCCGTAAACAGCGCCGGCCTGCATACAGTCTACCGTATTGGCGCCTATAAGCTTTGCCGGCTCTCCCAGATGGATATAGGGCAGCTGGGCAGTCCCGGCGCTCAAAGCGTCTACGGAAAGGCGCAGACCGGGAATTATCATCCCGCCCAGAAATGCTCCCTCCGGCCCGATAACGGACAGGGTGGTGGCGGTGCCCATATCGAAAATGACAAGAGGTGGCCTGTATTTTTCAAGAGCCGCTGCAGCGCCCACCACAAGGTCGGCCCCCAGATGGGCGGGGTCGTCAGTGCGCACGTCCAGGCCCGTGTCGGTACCCGGCCCGACCAGCAGGAAATCCTTTCCCGTGATCTGCCGGGCGGCGGAAAGGAGCGCCGCGCCCAGTTCGGGCACTACTGTTGAAAGGATGCCGCCCTCAAGCGTTTTCGGGTCCACGCCCTGACGGCGGAGGAGCCCCTCCAGCAGGAGGGCGTATTCGTCGGCGGTCCTGTTACGGTCGGTGTGTAAACGCAGGGTGAACAGAATGCGTTTCCCCTCCAGACAGCCCAGAACGATGTTTGTGTTGCCGGTATCGATTGCCAAAATCATAACTGTTCCTCTTTTCAGACTGCAATCATCTTTTCAAAGCGACGTCCGGGCGGCCCCTGCAATCATTTATCTCTGCGGGAGAAACGCGGTACTTTTGGCGAAGCCAAAAGGCGGACGCTTCGCGTCCGAGCGGTTCTCAGTAATGACCAAAAGCGGGGCCCCGCTTTTGGTCATTATATCATGAAGCCTCCTTGCCATTCAAGGGGAAATTTACTATGCCGGAACCGGTATGAGCAGGACAGGAGGGATTTTTATGGACAGTAAAACAGTCGTTCCGGGAGTGACCGGCGGCATTGCCAGCTATAAGGCTGCGGCACTCACCTCAATGCCGGTACAGCGGGGGTACGGGTGGCAGGCACCCAAGCCGCCGCTGAATATACAAAAAAAGACCCCCGCGGGAGGACCCGCGGGAGCCTTTTTAATTTTTGTTCTTCAGGGAACCTGCTTTAAGCGCTTACAGGTTGCCGTCGATATAATCCTGGTACCACTGGAGCCAGGTGCTGTACTGCAGGTCTTCCAGGCGCTGGCAATAAGCGGTCCATTCGTCGTCGGTGACGCCCTCCATGATGGCTTGGGCACGGAACTGCTTGATGTAGTCAGTCAGGTCAGTCTCAATGAAGGAACGCTCCTCAATTGCCTCAGAGGATACATAAATCTGGGGCAGCTGGTTCTCTTTAGCTACATAGTCCGCGTCGACCTGCGCAACCATCTGGTCGCGGAGAGCGGCGTCGGGAGAGATCTCAGCGTCGTTCTTCGGGGTCTCGGCTTTAGTAAGCAGAGGATGATCGTTGACAACGCCGTAAGTGTACTTCATGTGTTCGAAAGTAAACTCGGGGGTGGTATCCTCAGGAACTATGAAGTAGTAACCGGAACCGTCTTCATACTCATCCCACAGAATGCCCTTTTCGCCGCCCCACAGGGTCAGCTTGCTTTCAGTGTCGCGGGCCAGGTAGTCCCACAGACGGAGAGCAGCTTCGGGATGCTCGCAGGTGGAGGAGATGACCCACTTGTTCTTCTGGATGGTGGAACGGTCCTGCTCGCCGTTAGCGACAGGCTGCACATCATCATAAGCGGAGAAGGTGGGAACTACGACCCAGTTCTCGGCTTCCTCGCTGGAGAGGTACTCAAGAGCTGTCCAGCTGTAATAAGTGCCGACCTGGTTGTTCTTGATCTTGTTGGAGAATACTTCGGTGTTCTGGGAGAAGCCTTCCTGGTCGATCAGGCCCTCGCTGTACAGCTTGTGGAAGTACTCCAGGTACTCGCGGTAAGCGTCAGTGTTGACAGAAGCGTTTACCGTTCCGTCTTTGATGGTGTACATGGGGGTGGTAGCGCCGGACCAGCCGCCCTGACCGTTGCCGATGCCCCAGATGCCCATATCGTTCGTGATGGTGGCGCACCACATGTCTTCAGAGAAGCAGTAAGGAATTTCGTCCGCTTCGCCGTTGCCGTTGGGGTCGCCCTCTTTAAAGGCCTTCAGAACGTCATAGAACTCATCCAGAGTGGTGGGGACTTCCTTGCCGACAGCGTCCAGCCACTGCTTGTTCATGATACGGATACCGTCGCCGGTGTTCTCATACAGGGACTCCCAGCGGCCCAGCATACCGAAGATATGTCCGCTGGGGGTGGTGGAGATCTCTTCCCAGTCAACTCCCAGCTGCTCGTAAGTGGCCAGGCAATTGGGGGCATACGTGGGGATCAGGTCCTCCAGGGGGACAAACAGGTCTTCATTTTGCAGAACCTGGTCGTCAGACAGCAGCGCCCAGAACACGTCGGGCATATCGCCGCCGGCCAGCATGAGGGGTACTTTCTCACTGGAGGTGCCGGCAGCCAGCTCGATAAATTCGAGGGTCAGGCCGGTCTCTTCGGTGATGTTCTTGAACGACGCCTTCTCGTTATAGCTCTCGGTCGTGTCCAGCATGTGACGCTCTTTCGCGATCGAAATGGTCACGGGTTCTGTAACGATAGGCAGAGTCGTTCCGGGGTTAGTGCTGTTGACAACTTCGGCGGTGGGCTCGCTTTCCGCCTGGCTTGTTTCCGCTTCCGATGTTGCGGCTGTGGAAGAAGCCGGTGTGCTCTCGGCTGTGCTGGAGGATGATCCTCCGCCGCAGCCCGCCATCAGGCCGACAATCATCGTCAGGCACAGCAGAATGGCAAATACTCTTTTCTTCATCAATTCGTCCTCTTTTCTCAGGAATTTTTTTATTCTGAAAGGGCAGTGCCCTTTAGAACCACAAATAACGCTTGCTTCTCAACAAAAGGCCCAAATCAGCCCTTGATCGATCCGATCATAACGCCCTGCACGAAATACTTCTGGATGAAGGGATAGATGCAGATGATGGGCACTGTGGAAATAACAATCGCGGAGTACTTGATAACGCTGCTCATTGTAGCCAGCTGCTGCGCCGCCGCGGGGTCTGTCGACGTGTCGGCCGTGTTCTGGTTGGCTATCAGCAGTATCTCACGCAGAACATTCTGCAGCGGCAATTTGTTGTAATCGCTGAGGAAAATCATGGGATAGAAGTAGGAGTTCCAATAACTTACGGCGATGTACAGCGCGATAACCGCCACAATTGCTTTAGACAGCGGCAGCACAATCTGGAACATGAATCGGGTGTTGCCGCAGCCGTCAATAGAGGCCGCTTCAAAAAGTTCTTTCGGCATTGTAGAAGCGAAGTAGGAACGCACCAGTATGATGTTGTACACCGAGATGCACATGACGATGATCATCAGGAAGCGGGTGTTCTGCAGGTGCAGGTTGTTTATCAGGATGTAGAACGGGATCATGCCGCCCTGAAAGTACATGGTGAAAACGAAAGCCTTCATGATGAACCCGGAGCCGGGGAGATCGTCGCGGGAAAGTGCATAGCCCGCCAGAACGGTGCAGAAGGTGCCGAGAAGGGTGCCGCCTACAGTATAGATGATGGTGTTGAGGTAGCCCATCCAGATTTTGGAATCCTTAAGGGTACGCTGATAGCCCAGCAGGGTAAAGCCTTTCGGGTATATGAGAATGGTCCCGTTATTGACATACTGCGCGTCTGACAGGGAGGCCATTATAACGAACCACAGGGGATAGATAATAATGAGCAGCAGGAGCAGCAGAAGGATAAACGTGACTATGTAAAATACACGGTCGAATAGTGGTTCTTTTATCGCATTCGGATTCTTTGCCATGATATTTCCTCCTTACCACAAACCTGAGCCAAAAACCTTGTTGGAGACCGTATTGGCCGCCACCAGGATTATGAAGTTCACGACATTGTTCAACAGGCCAATAGCAGTGGAGAAGCTGAACTGGTTGTTGATAAGACCGATCTTGTAAACGTAAGTGGAGATAACTTCGGAAACGCTTATGGTCAGGTCGTTCTGCATCAGCAGGATTTTCTCGTAGCCCACGTTCATAATGTTGCCGCAGCTCATAATGAGCAGGATAATCATTGTGGGCATAATGGTGGGAATATCAATGTGCCAGATCCGCTGCAGGATATTGGCGCCGTCTATTACCGCCGACTCGTGCAGTTCCGGACTGACGCCGGAAAGGGCGGCTATATAGATGATGGAACTGTAGCCCATACTCTGCCACACGCCCGACCACACATACAGATGTGAGAAAGCGGATGGTATGCCCATGAAGTATATGGGCTCGCCGCCGAGTGACTTGATCATCGTGTTGACAAAGCCGCTGGTGGGGGAGAAGAACAGGGAGATCATACTTACCAGCACAACCGTAGAAATAAAGTAGGGCATGTAAGTGACGGTCTGGGCAAATTTTTTGAAACGGAGATTCTTTACATAGTTCAGGATGATGGCCAGGCAGATGGGCAGGGGGAACCCGGCGATCAGGCTGTACAGGCTGATGGAGAGAGTGTTCCTGACGATTTCCCAGCAGCGGGGGGTTGAAAAGAACCTCTCGAACCACTTGAGGCCTACCCAAGCGCTTCCCCAGATACCCGAGCCTGCTCGGTAGTCCTTAAAGGCGATCTGCAGGCCATACAGCGGCCCGTACATGAACAGGCCGATGAACACGATTGCAGGCACCAGAAACAGATAAAGCTGCCAGTTGCGCTTCATCAGCTTCAGGGTTGCTCCCTTTTTCTTCGGTATGGCAATTTCCCCGCCGGCTGCGGCAGTGCTTTTTTTTGCCATATGGCTGTCCCTCCTTCCAGCGGAAACGCTGGTTAATTTTCCCGGCACCCGTCGGGCTTTTCATGCACTCCTTGCGAAACGGAAACAACGTGGCCGCGCCCCGCTGCCGGAAATATTCTGCGGCAACTCCGGCGCTCCGCCGTACACAGGTAATGTATGCTGTCATGATAATAACACTTTATAAGACGTTTGTCAAATTGTAAATGAAAAAAATATTTTTTTCTTTTTTTTATGTGCAAAGTGCGGGGTATGGGGAAAGATTCTGCCGCCCGGAAATGGCAGGGCCCCGCCATTTTCAGGCAGGGTCCCGCTTTGTGCTGTTATTTTTTATTCCGCAGGTCCGGACACTTCTGCCGTTTCCCGATTCGGGTCGACGTTAAACTCAGCTAAAACAGACTCTTCTCCAGGGTCGCCGTAAATCACCTGCAAGGTCAGGGTATTCCCTTCCAGGTCATCCTCTTGGGAAAGCCCGGCGGCAAAGTCGCAGGTCAAAATGCTCCAGTCCCCGCCGGCACGGTTCCGCTGGGTGCCGCCGCTTTCGGCTTCTGTCCCGTCCGGGTCAAGCAGCCGCAAAGAGTATTTTTTCAACTCTTCGTCGTCATCAGGATCCTCCGGCAGGACCCGGACAACCGCGGTGGCTGTCGTCAGATCTTCATTGAGAGTGAAACTTCTCACCTCGATATGACCGGCCTCATTTGCAGCAGCCTCATCCGCTGCCTTCACAGCCTGTTGCTCAGCTTCCTTTTCAAGGGCCTCTCTCCACCGGCGGGGCGCGTTTTCGGCTTCGGCGGCGTCCTGTTTTGCTTTTTCTGTTTCGGTAAAGGCTGCGTTCCCGGCGGTAACGGTCCGGTTCTCCAGGTCAACCTCGAACCGCGCCGCTGCCCGGCCGTCTTCGAAAACTGTCACGGTAACGCCCTTTTCATCATATGGTACGCTTTCTCCGCTGTTGATCCCGATGATCCGTTCCCCGTCGGAACCGCCGGAATAGGTGCTGCTGCTGTTTATTGACAGTTCCACACCGCTTTCCGTCGTTACACCGGCGTTCCAGATGCTGTCGTTATTGGGCGCGTCCACGATCACTTCCGTCCCGGCTGGGGAGGCGGTAAATGACACCAGACGGACGCCGTTTTCTTCCGCTTCTGTTCTCACCGCGATAAGGCCGTCAGGGTCATATGGGGCGGTAAACGCGGCGGTTGCTTTGCCCAAAACCACAGAAGTCCGGCTTTCATTTACCACTACCCTTGTGCCGTTGCCCACAATCTGGACATTCGAATCAGGCCCGCTGCCGCTTTCTGCTCCTTCCGGCGCCGACTCGACCGCTGACTCGACCGCCGACTCGACCGCCGGCTCGACCGCCGACTCGACCGCCGACTCGACCGCCGACTCGACCCGAATAGTGCAGGTCCCGTCACCCTTTTCTTCCGTGTAAAGGTAAATGTCGTTTCCATCTTCCGTGTTCACAAGAAGACTGCACTCCGCCTGATATTCCACCTGCAGGTCCCCCGGCTCCTCCGGGCGGCAGTCAGCGGGCACGGAAAAGGAAATGCCGTCATTCACATAGATGTTTTCTCCGGTCTGCACCCACTGCTTTTCCGAATTGGTGTAATCAAAATCCACATCCGTGCCGTTTATTTTCATATGATAGCCCCACTCGACTCCCTCCTCATTGGGGTCCAGAGCCGTTTCGATCTGGGCCACGCAGTACAGGTATTTGCCGTCGTAATAGGCTTCCTTAACCGCAAAGAGCAGGTCGCCCTCCTGAGTTGTGGACACGCAGTCGGTCACATTTTGCATGTGGGCCTGAATCCACTCCAGGTTCCGGCCGTTATAACCGTCCTCCGTGCCCTGATTGGCAGCCTGGAACAGTCTGCCCAGTCCGGGAATGGCTTGTGCCACAGATGGGGCCAGAGCGAACACGGCAAGGGCGCACACCAGGCAGGCGGCAGTCGCCTCCGCCGCCACGCGCCACTTCCGCCGCTTGGGCCGCGCCGGCTCGGGATATTCCAGCTCATTTGGGTCAAGGGGCTCAAAATTGGGGTTCGGCACGTACCACTCGTCGGTTTTCGGAGCCATGCCCAGCTTAACCAGCGTTTTGTCAAGAACGGCTTTTTCGTCAACTTTCAGGGGTTTTACCTTTTCCAGTTCCCGGTCTGAAAGGCTCTCGTTCAGCAACTCGTCCAGGTGTTTCATATTGCAGTTCCTCCTTTTCCAGTTTTTTTCTCAGCTTCTCCCGGCCGCGCCGCAGCCGGGTCTTTACAGTCGAGGGGTTCATCCCCGTTTCACGGGCAATCTGCTCTACAGTCTCGTACCAGAAATAATGGCGTATCAAAATTTCCCGGTCCACTCTCCCAAGACTGTTCACCGCCCGGCGCACCAGCACCCGCTGTTCCGCCTCTTCAGCGGGGTCCGTCCGGGAAAAGCACAGATTGTCCTCTAAAGGCTCTTCCAGACGGGTCCGGCCCAGCCGCTTTAAAGCCCCGTTGCGCGCCACCACGCCCAGCCAGTTTTTCAGGCTGCTGTCATCCCGCAGTCTCTCGGCCTTCTGCCACAAGGTCACAAATACATCGGAGACCAACTCTTCCCCGTCCTGCTCCGCCCCGAAAGGCCCCAGGGTCCGCCGCACTACCGCCGCCACGTACCCCCCGTAGCGGCTTATGGCCTCTTCAAGACCCTGCTGGTCCCGGCGGCGAAGCTTTTCCAAAAGCAGCCTGTCGTCATTCATGGGCGGTCCTCCTTTTTTCTTATTTCGAGCGCTCACCTATAAGAAGCTGAAAAACAGCGAAAAGGTTTCGTGCAATAAAGAAAAAGCGCCCAAAGAATGTACCTTTGGACGCTTTTTAGCAATTCGATCAGAAATTCCCGCCTGTCAGGTCCTCTACGATCAGCGTACGGGGACCGTTACCGGCGGCAGCCGCAGGTGCGGGAGCGGCAGCCGGTGCGGCAGACTGCGCCTCGCCGGCGCTGTCTCCGTCTGCGCCCGCAGGGGCGTCCCTCCACCGGAGGAACTTCTCGGCTACCTGAGGGAACAGAGCAAGACTCAGTACATCCTCCTCACAGTGGCCCAGACCCTTCTCCCTGCTCTCGGCGCGGAGCTTTTCCATTTCGGGCTCTAACAGGTCGGCAGGGCGGCAGGTAATGACTTCAGCGTCGCCGATAGCCTTTTTCCGCACTTCCTCGTTTACCTGGCCGGGCAGCTGGCCGTACTCGCCGCGCAGCAGGCCTTTAGACTCTTTAGTAATCATCTTGTAGCGCTCGCCGGAAAGCACGTTTAAGACCGCTTGGGAACCCACAATCTGGCTGGTGGGCGTCACCAGGGGCGGGTAGCCGAAATCCTCGCGCACTCTGGGCACTTCGGCCAACACGTCATAATATTTGTCTTCGGCTTTTGCCTGCTTTAACTGGGAAATCAGGTTTGAAAGCATACCGCCGGGCACCTGGTACAGCAGGGTGTTGGTGTCCACTTTTAATACTTTCGGGTTGACCTCCAGCTTTTCTGCCACGCCCCGGAAATGGGCGGCAGCCTCAGAGAGCTTTGCAAGGTCCAGGCCGGTATCCCGGCTGGTGCCCTTCAGCGTAGCCACCATAGATTCGGTAGCTGGCTGGGACGTGCCGTTTGCCATCGGACTTAAAGCGCAGTCCACAATGTCCACTCCGGCCTGCGCGGCCATAAGGTTCACCATGTCGCCGGTGCCGGTGGTGTTGTGGGTGTGAAGATGGATGGGCACGCTCACGTTTTCCTTCAGCTTTTTCACCAGGGAATAAGCGTCATAAGGCAGCAGCAGGTTTGCCATATCCTTAATGCAGATGGTGTCGGCGCCCATCTTTTCAAGTTCCACAGCCAGCTTCACAAAGTAATCCTCACTGTGTACGGGGCTCTTTGTGTAGCTGATGGCCACTTCGGCCATGCCGCCATACTCTTTTACATACTTTACGGCCGCCTGCACGTTCCGGGGATCGTTCAGGGCGTCGAAAATGCGGACGATGTCGATGCCGTTTTCAATAGATTTTTTGCAGAAGGCCTCCACCACGTCGTCGGCGTAGTGGCGGTACCCCAACAGGTTCTGGCCCCGGAGAAGCATTTGCAGTTTGGTATTGGGCAGACCCTTTTTCAGGGTGCGCAGTCTCTCCCAGGGGTCCTCGTTTAAAAAGCGCATACACACATCGAAAGTGGCGCCGCCCCAGCACTCCAAAGACCAGTAGCCGATGCTGTCCAACAGCGGCAGGGCGGGCACCATGTCTTCGATCCTCATTCTGGTGGCGGCCTGAGACTGGTGGGCGTCGCGCAGGATCGTATCCATAATCTTTAACGGGTTCTTCGCCATGATTCACATTCCTCCTTCTAAGCAGATCAACCGAACAGGGCCAGCAGGACGCCGGCCGCTACGGCGGAACCGATCACGCCGGCCACATTCGGCCCCATAGCGTGCATCAGCAGGAAATTGGACGGATCCTCCTTCTGGCCCACCACCTGGGATACACGGGCGGCCATTGGTACAGCGGAAACACCCGCGGAACCGATCAGCGGATTTACCTTTTCTTTTGCAAATACATTCATCAGCTTGGCAAGCAGTACGCCGCCGGCAGTACCGAACCCGAAAGCGATAACGCCCATAGCCAGGATTTCCAGGGTCTTAACATTAAGGAAGTTGGCGGCGGTAGCCGTAGCACCGACGGAAATTCCCAGGAAAATGGTGACGATGTTCATCAGTTCGTTCTGCACGGTCTTGTTCAGGCGTTCCACCACACCGCACTCGCGCATCAGGTTGCCCAGCATCAGGCAGCCCACCAGCGGGGCGGCGGAGGGCAGCATAAAGCTGACGAAGATTGTGACAATAATGGGGAACAGGATCTTTTCCGTCTTGGAAACGGGACGGAGCTGCTTCATCTTGATTTTCCGCTCTTCCTTGCTGGTGAGCAGCTTCATGATGGGGGGCTGGATCACCGGGACAAGAGCCATGTACGAATAGGCGGCCACAGCAATTGGCCCAAGCAGGTGCGGCGCAAGCTGTGAGGCTGTGTAAATAGCCGTTGGGCCGTCCGCGCCGCCGATTATACCGATAGAACCGGCTTCAGCGCCGGTAAAGCCCAGCAGCTGCGCCCCCACAAATGTGACAAAGATGCCCAACTGGGCAGCAGCGCCCAGCAACAGGGTCTTGGGATTGGCGATCAGGGGAGCAAAGTCGGTGCCCGCGCCCACGCCGATGAAAATAAGGCAAGGGTACACCCCCAGCTTTACGCCCAGATACAGCACGTCCAGCAACCCCACCGCTTCGGTGGTGCCGTCGGCCAGGACCACGCCGCTGCTGAACATTTCCCAGTGGACATGCCCGCCCTCGAACAGCTCGGCGTGGTACATGCCCGCGCCGGGAAGATTGGTAAGCAGCATACCGAAAGCAATCGGCAGCAAAAGCAGGGGCTCAAACTTCTTCACAATGGCAAGGTACAGCAAAACGCAGGCAACGGCAATCATCACCAGGGAAAGAGGATTCTCTGCCACCTGGGCAAAGCCTGTGCTCTGCAAGAATGTCATAATCGCATCCATCAGGTCAGTTACACTCCTTTTTTAGTATTCTCAGGCTGTTGTACAGCGCGGTTCTTACGCGATAGTACACAGGAGTGTGCCGCTCTCCACAGAAGCGCCCTTAGAGGTCGCGACGGAAACAACGGTGCCGTCCTTCGGGGCCATAATCTCATTTTCCATCTTCATGGCTTCCAGAATCATCAGCACGTCACCGGACTTTACGGCCTGGCCGACAGACACCTTCACATCCAGGATGGTGCCGGGCATGGGAGCGGTGATCTGCTCGCCGGCACCGGCAGGAGCGGCTGCGGGAGCCGGGGCAGGGGCAGGAGCAGGAGCAGCCGGGGCAGGAGCAGGCGCGGGGGCGGCGGCTCCGCCCTTGACCTCTTCTACGGTAACTTCGTAAGCGGTGCCGTTGACATTCACATTGTACTTTTTCATAACGATGTCCCTCTCTTTTAGATTTTAATGGTAGATGTGCTTTCCTTACAGCCTGCGGATGGAGTGGATCCTGATGTGGTCCACGTCGGAACCCATATCCTCGGCAATAGCGGCGGCGATAGCGGCCACCATCCGGCGCTTGTCGGAGCCGGACGCCTGTACGGGCGCTGCAGCCGCCGGAGACGGAACTGCGGAAACAGGCACATCGTTTTTATTCCCGTTGGCTTTTGCCATGACCGCGCCCAGAGCCTTGATGATAATGATCAGGCAAACCAGCACTACAAATACAGTGATAAGGCCCATCAGCACCACCTGGAGCATACCGGGTTCAGCGGTTTCTGCGGCAAGTTTCAGCATGGATTTACCTCCCTTCGCTGTGGGGTTATGGAAAAGAACGCGGGACAGATTCAAAAAACACAATTCTACCGCATTCTATCAAAATCAAGAATTATCATAGCACGAAACGGCAGATTTTACAATGCCTTTTGGTCCTGATTCTGTCAAAAATTTTTCACATTTTGCCGCACTGTTCCGCCTTTACCAGCAGGGCGGCTTTTTCCCGTGCCCGTTCATAATCCCGGTTTTCCAGCAGATATGGCTTTACCGGATGGGCAGCGTTCGGATCGAGAGGAGTTAAAGCGTACCGGAACAGAAGATCTTCTCCCTCCTCTCCGGCGGGGGCAAAGCCCACAGACCGGAAGAAAGCGGCGGCCGGCCGGTTTTCACGGTGCACCCGGGCAGTCACTTCGCGGCGGCTGCCCAGTTCCATCATGTCCCGCATCAGTGCCCACAGAGCCGACCCCACTCTTTTGCGCAGAAAGCCTGGTTTTACATACATATGGATCTCAACGGAAAACAGGTTCTCAGGGTCCGCGCGGCTTTCGGTAAGGTGGCAGAAGCCTGCAGGCTGGGAGTCAATTTCGCACATCAGCCAACCCAGCCCGTAGGTGTACCGGTCGATCCGCCCGATGTAGTCGGCCAGAGCGGGCAGTTCCTTTTCCGGCGCCGCCGGAGTGCCCACATAAGGAGCGTATATTTTCAGCATGGCGGGACCGTCCCACTCGTTGATACGCCGTACCGCGACTTTCGCCATAATCTGTTCACCCTTCTCTTGTAAAGAGCCCCTCGTCCTTTTCCTTTCCGCCGAAAACATTGTTGTACTGCAAAACGGCGTATTGGTTCAAAGGCTGGTCATATGGGCTTTCCTCACCGTTTTTGTAAAGGTTCCCTTCACAGTCCATGAAGCCCAGAGCGTTGATGACCGGCAGCTGCTCCCGCAGACCCTCTAAAAAGTTTGTGTAATCTGTCCCCTCCAGTCCCGCCGCCCGCAGCAGCAGGCCGGAAAGGTAATTCAGGCTGATGTTTTCGATCTTACAGCCCTCTAACGGATAGTTGGCCCAAATCAGGAATGGCACCTGGCGTTCCCGCATCAGGTCTTCAAAGCCGGGGTCGTCAGCGTCCGTCCCTAAAAGCTGGGAGAGGAACCCGGTCTCCAGGTTTGGCCAGTGGTCGCCGAAAAACAGCACTACCACCGGGGATTCTTCCTCAGAAAAATATTCTATGAGGTACCGCAGATCATCGTCCGACTGCTTCGTCAGGCTGAGGTACTGTTCGGTCTGGGGCCACTCGCCCTCGTGGCCCTTCACCCGCACGGTGGTTTCCACATCCTCGTCCTCAAAGCCGCCGTGGTTCTGTATGGTCACGTTTAAAATGAACTGGGGGCCGTCTCCTTTCTGGTCAGCGTATGTTTTTACCACCTGCCTGTAGCAGGACAGGTCGCTGGTCAGGCCGTGAACCATATCACGGGTCACCGTGAAATCTTTAGCGGCAATAAACTCGTCAAAACCCAGAAAAGGATAAGCCTTGTCACGCTGCCACGCCCCCCGGTTGCCCGGGTGGATGGCGGTGCATTGATAACCGTAACTTTTCAAAATGGAGGGCAAAGCCGTCTGGCTATGCGTAACATACTGCTGGTAGGGGATGCTCCCCGAGGGGAAAAATGCCGTAGTATTTCCAGTTAAGAACTCGTACTCGCTGTTGCAGGTGTTGCCGCCGTATACGGAGGAATAAGCCGTGCCCCAGATTGTATTGCCCGATTGCTGCAGCGAATGCAGGAAAGGCAGGTTATCCTGCGTAAATTCCACGTTTCCCATGTTGAGGAAATCGGTCATGGATTCGTTCATCACCACAATGATTGTAGGCTCCTCACCGGGGCTGCCCAAAGCTTCCGGCACTTCGGCGGAACTGATTTCTTCCCCCAGTTCTTCCACCCTTTCCGCGGAATAATCCTCGGGCTTATCCACCATCATAAACTGTACATTGCCGAAAAAACCGGCCATCACCCCGGTAAGCTCGGAGCTTACCTTCTGGTTCCAGGGCCAAACGGAAATACCCATAGATGTGAGAATGTCGCAGGGGAATATCAGCACGGCCAGCACGACGGAAACCATCAGGGCGCAAACCCGCTCCGCGATCCGGGACCGTCTGGAAGGGACGTCCTCACTCTTTCCGACGGGAGCAACCAGCCGGCACAACAGCACCGTGCAGAGCAGGCACTCTACGGAAAGGGCCATACTCCGGGTGAAAGTAAATTTGTAACCCTCAGCCACCTCGACCGCCGTCCCAATAGACTGCAGGTCCAGCGGCAGGATGGGCTGGCCCCGGAACTGGACGACAAAATAATTTACGATTCCGAAAAACAAAAACAGCGCCCCTCCCGCCAGAGCCGTGACCCACACCCTGCGGGAAACAGCGTAGAGGAAAGCGAAGACCATGAGATAGCAAAGATAATTGGCAAAAAGCCGCAAATGTGAAAAACTTAAAACGCGGGTACCGTTGATAAGGTCTACCGCGTAAAAAGCGCCCAGGGGCAGGAGAAGGGAAATGATCCACCCGGCGGCCCGCCGGACCGTTCCGGGAAGATCGACTTTCAGGAGGCAAAGCACCGCGCCGGAAAGGGCAAGTCCCCAATACGCCCAAAAAAAGAGGTCAAAGAGGAAAGCACCGGTTTCCTCATCCCGGAACAGCGCGGGGTCCAGCACGCAAAACACCGCGGCTGCCAGCAATATCAGCGACGCGGCAAGGGCCCGCCGGACCGTAAAACGGAAACAAACGGCCGCCGGCCGGCGGCCCGTCTGCTGTTTATATTCCGTTTCTTCCCGGCTTTTCTCCTGAGACATACGCATTAACCTCAATATTTCTGTTTTAATCTCTGGCCCACTTTAAAATGGCGCCGGCAATACGTTCGCTGGCCCTGCCGTCCCCATATGGGTTGCTGGCCCGGCTCATACGGTCATATTCGGCCTTGTCAGTCAAAAGCTCTTTTACAAGCCTGTAAATGTTTTCTTCCCCGGTGCCGGCAAGCTTCAGGGTCCCGGCGGCAATACCCTCGGGACGTTCGGTGGTGTCCCGCAGTACAATGACAGGCTTACCCAGAGCGGGCGCCTCCTCCTGGATCCCGCCGCTGTCAGTCAGGATAAGATAGGATCTGGCCAACAGGTTGTGGAACTCCACCACCTCAAGGGGAGGAACCAGCTTGACCCTGCCGCAGTCCCCGAACTCTTCTTTAGCGGCTCCCTGAACCAGGGGGTTCAGATGGACGGGGTACACCATTTTTACGTCGGGGAACTGGTCCACAATGCGGCGTATGGCCCGGAACATGCGGTGCATGGGCTCTCCCAGGTTCTCCCTCCGGTGGGCGGTGAGAACAATCAGCCGGGAGCCTTCAGCCCACTCAAGGAGTTCGTCGCTGTAGTCCTCCCTCACGGTGGTCCGCATTGCGTCAATAGCTGTGTTGCCCGTGACCACAATTGTTTCGGGCCTTTTTCCCTCTTTTATCAGATTTTCCCGGCTCATCCGGGTAGGGGCAAAATGCAGATCGGCTACGCAGCCCACAAACTGGCGGTTCATCTCCTCAGGGTAAGGAGAATACTTGTCATATGTTCGGAGGCCGGCCTCCACATGGCCTACAGCCACTCTGGCATAATAGGCAGCAAGAGCCCCGGCAAAAGTGGTGGTGGTATCGCCGTGTACCAGTACCATTTCGGGCCGCACTTGGGAAATGACCTGCTCCAGGCCCTTTAACACCCGGGAGGTAATATCGGAAAGGGTCTGCCCCTGCCGCATAATGTCCAGGTCATACTGCGGACGGATAGAAAAGGCGTTTAGAACCTGGTCGAGCATCTGCCGGTGCTGGGCGGTAACGCACACCACGCTTTCAAATTCCTCCCGGCTCTCCAGTTCCTTTACCAGCGGCGCCATTTTAATGGTCTCCGGCCTGGTGCCGAACACTGACAATACTTTGATTTTTTCCACGACAAGTCCTCTTTCCTCCCGCAAGTATATGCGCGGATTTTCAAAATTCTGTCTGTAAAAGAGCTACTGGTCCTTTTCCTTTCTGACCGCACCCAAAAACTTTACGTTGTTCTGCCAGAACCGCTTCAGCCGGGAGGGTTCCCGGAGAATACGGTACAGCCATTCGGTGTTGGTCCTGACAAAAAACGCCGGGGCCCGCTGTTTCAGACCGCTCAGCACGTCGAAAGAACCTCCCACCCCGATGAACACGCCCTTTTCAAAGCTGTCCAAGTGCCGGGCGATCAGAAGCTCCTGGACAGGGGCTCCTAAAGCCACCAGGACCAGGTCCGGGGAAAAGGTCTTTATCTCAGTCTCAAATATCCTGTCCTTGTCCCCGTCATATCCGTTGTGGTATTTCACGGTGATCTGCGGGTAGCGCTTTTTCAGCTTTTCGGCCAGGGTTGAGACAACCTCTTCCCTGGCGCCCAGCAGGTAAACGGATTTTCCCGTCTCTCCCGCCCTGTCCAGCAGATGCTCCGCCAGATCCACGCCGGTAATGCGCTCTTTGGCGTTTATGCCTTTAGAGCGCATGGCCTTTACTACGCTGATCCCGTCAGGGGTGATGGCGGTGTTTTCATCCAGCAGCAGCGCCCGGACCTTTTCGTCCCGTTCCGCGTGCATCATGATCTCCGGGTTCGCCGTGACCACAAAGAGTTTTTCCCCGTTCTGCATGGCCCTCCCGGCCATTCGGCAAAATTCCCCGGCTGTGCCGGGGAACACCCGCTTTAAGTACTCGGTAACCGCCACAGCCTATTCCTCCTTCTCTTCGCCGGGGGCGGAAGCTCCAGCATCCTGTTTTTCATGGCTGACCTTCTCCTGCGAGCGCCTGTTGCGCTCCCTGTCCTCGTCAAAATCATACGCTTCCATTCCGCCGAACGCTTCGGTGCTCTCCGAAGCTTTAAAGAAAACGGTAATGGTCTGGAAAATCAGCTTAAAATCCTGCCAGATGCTGTAGTTTTCAATGTACATCAGGTCCATAACCAGCTTATCTTTAGGGGACGTGTTGTACTTGCCGGATATTTGCGCCAGACCCGTAAGCCCCGCCTTCATCCGCAGGCGGTAGGCGAATTCGGGAAGTTCGTCCGTATACTTTTTCACATTTTCCAGCATTTCCGGCCGGGGGCCCACAACGGTCATATCGCCCTTTAAAATGTTCAGCATCTGGGGCAGTTCGTCGATGCGGTACTTTCTGAGCACTTTGCCGACTCTGGTGATGCGGTCGTCATTTTCGGTCACCGATTTGTGGATGGAGTTTTCCTCCTTCATGGTGCGAAACTTGTACACCTCGAAGACACGGCCGTATTTTGTAAGCCTTTGCTGCTTATAGAATACCTTGCCCCGGTCCTCCAGCTTGATGGCCAGAGCGCACACCAGCATGATGGGGCTGGTGATGACCAGCGCGACTACGGAAACGGCAATATCCGTCAGGCGCTTGACAATGCGCTGCTCCATAGTAAGGTCTTTAGCGGTGTGCATCACAAGGGACTTGTCGTCCAGGGTGACATATTTGGCGCCCTGACTCACCACGTCTACCATTTCAAAGTTGTAATAGATATTCTTTTGCTGCTGGTAGCAGAAATCTATCAGGGCCATACGCTCCTTCAGGGGCACATCGTAAAGGAACACGGTATCGTTCCGGGAGATTACGTCCAATACTTCGGGAGAGTCGTACCGCACTATCTCGTCGATCTCATACTGCTTCCTGAACTTTCTTATTTTGGGTATGATATTTCCCAGACTTTCCCGGGAGGAAGAGATGACGCAGCATTTTTCCGGCGGTTCGATGGAAAAATAGATGAAATTTCCAAGATAGGTGAACGCGATAATGACCAGCACCTGTAAAACGATCACCAGCAAAAGCAGATAGGGCCGCTCATACACAAAAGTGGGATTGTTTTTTTCGCTGGTGTTCATAATGGACAGTTCCAGGTGGGTGACCAGGTCGGTGATAACCGTAGCCAGCGACATGGAATGAATGATGGGTTTGCTCTTTTGGGTGCCGATAGCGTAACCGCCGTAAACAGACATCAGCGCAATGCCCAGTACGGCAAACGTGAGCATGGTGACGCCGGAGGTCCTGTTTATGCGGAACAGCCAGGGGTTCTTTGCCCCAAAGACCCCAAAGAAAATGCAGAACAGGGAAATAAACAAACACAGCTTCAAAATAAAGACAATTGTCCGTTTCAGCTTCTTTATTGTTCTCAAAAGTATCCATCCTTTCGGATAAGGCAGTCGGCATGTGGGGCCGGAGGCCAAAAGGCGGGCGCTTCGCGTCCGAGCGGTTCTCCGTGATGACTGCTGTAATGACTGCTGTAATGACTGCTTGCAGCCATTATATCATATCCTGTCGAAAAAAGCAAAGCGCGGGGGAGAATTCCTCCCTCGCGCTGTATTCTTCCCTGTTTTTCAGGGTTTTTTCAGACCGTAAACCTGTCAGTCAAAAGTTGCGGCCGCCTTTTTCAGGGTCTCGATGATCTCGATATGCTGGGGGCAGTGGGCCTGGCAGTTCCCGCACTGTACGCAGTCGCCCGCCTTTCCGCCGTCCCTTACGGCCCGCTGGTACATACCTTTCGCGGCGTCCGGATTATTGTAAAGGGACAAGTGGTTCATAGCGGAAAAGGTCCCGGGGATATTGATCTTTTGGGGACAGCCGTCCACGCAGTATTTGCAGGAGGTACACGGGATGGTGGGGATGTTCTTCAAAATGTCCACAGCTTTCGCCACAACGTCCCGTTCCTTCTCAGTCAGGGGCTCAAAGTTCTCCATATAAGACACGTTGTCGTTCATCTGCTTTTCGTCGGACATGCCGGAAAGTACCGTGACCAACCCCTCCAGAGAGGCGGCGTACCTCACGGCCCAAGACGGGACGGACATGTCGGGGCGGGCGTCCTTAAACAGCTTTTGGATCTCCGGGGTCATAGTAACCAGGGAACCGCCCTTGACAGGCTCCATGATGATGACCGGCTTGTTGTATTTCCGGGCCACTTCATAGCAGGCCCCGGACTGGACGCTTTCGCTGTCCCAATCGGCATAGTTGATTTGCAGCTGCACAAACTCCAACTCGGGGTGGTTCTTTAAAATGTCTTCCAGCAACTGTGGGGTGTCATGGAAGGAGAAACCGATGTGCTTTGCCCGGCCCTGGGCCTTGACCTGCTTCATAAAATCCCAGGCGTTCAGCCGGTCGGCAATCTCCACATTTCTCTTGCCCATAGCGTGGAGCAAATAGAAATCATAATAGGAAAGGCCGGCCCGGTCCAGAGACTCCTGGAAAATGCGTTCCATGTCTTCGGGGGCCTTTAAATCGGACACCGGCAGCTTGGACGCGCACTGGAAACTGTCACGGGGATAGCGCTTTACTACCGCTTCACCTAAGGCCACTTCCGACTTGCCCTGTATGTACACATACGCCGTGTCAAAATAGGTGAAGCCCTTGCTCATAAAGGTATCCACCATATTTTTTACCTGCTCAATGTCGACCTCCGTGCCCTTCATGGGCAGGCGCATCAGGCCGAAGCCCAGCTTTTTAATGTTTTCTCCCAAATATTTGTCCGCCATTTTTGAACTCCTTTCAAAACCGCTTCAGCGGCTACTTTGCCCATTATAAAACCTAAAGCGCTCTTTAAGTCAAGCATTTGCCGGGAAATTTCGGTAGAATTTTTTCTTTCGGGATGGTATACTGTTGCAAAGGGAGGGGACACTGTATGGAAAAACCGAAGCTTTACAGGGCTTTTAAGGTCCTGGCCCTTTTGCTGTGTCTGGGAGCAGGGTCCGTTCTGGTGGTGTTCGTTATAAAACCCCCCTGCCTCATTTTGAAATACACCGGCTTTTACTGCGCGGGCTGCGGCGGACAACGGATGATCCGGGCCGTCCTGCGGGGAGATTTTTCCGATGCGTTTCGCCAGAACCCCTTTTTGTTTGTCTTTCTGCCGGCAGCGGGCTGCTATATCCTGTGGGAAGCCGTCCGGTACATAAAGGGGAAACCGCCGCTGTACAAAACCCGGGCCTTTTTGCTCGCCGCACTGATCCTTTTGATTTTCGTGATCCTATTTACCGTTTTGAGGAACCTGCCGTACTTCCAGTGGCTTGCTCCCCAATAGTCCTCAAAGTTCGCAGACAATCCCTTCGTCTTCGGGGAATTTTTTCATGCAAACAATGGCCGTAGAACCGAAGCCGATATGACAGCTGATGCTTAAAGCCAGGGGGTCGATATAAATTTTGTTCCTGGGGAACCTGGCGGAGATGGTCTTACGCCACTGGGCCGCGGCTTTTTCGTCGCAGGTATAGGCCGCCCGCAGCAGCACCTCGCCCCCGGCGAAACGGTTTTCTATATCGTATTGCGCGGCCTGGAGCATTTTCTCCTGAGCCAGTTTCATCCCCCTCACTTTGGCGTAGGCGTCAAGCTTGTCTCCCTGTATCTGCAAAACGGGTTTGATGTTCAGAAGGGCACCTAATGCGGCCCCGGCAGCTGTGACCCGGCCGCCCTTTTTCAGATATTTCAGGGTGTCTACCGCGATATAAATGCTGGCGTCCATTGCCCGCTCCATCAGCCAGTCGCGGATCGACCTGGCGTCCAGCCCGGTCCCGGCCAGCTGGACCGCCTCCAAAACAGACTGCTTTTGCGTGTAGGAAATGCGGTGGTTGTCCACTACCTGGACCCTCCCGCCGTAGTCCTCGGCCAAAGTCAGCGCGGTCTGCACCGAGCCGCTCAGCCCGCCGGACATGGGGATATACACCACGCCCTCATAGTCTTTTAAGAGCCGGTCCCACAGGCCCGTTACGACCTTTGGGCTTGGCTGGGAGGTCTGTACATCCGCTCCCGCTTCCAGCTTTTGGAAAAACTCGTCCCTGGTAATGGAGACGTCTTCAAAATATTCTTTGCCATCTATCAAAAAGGGCATGGGGATGACCCCGATGCCATGCTTAGCCCCCTGGGCCTGGGTGATGCCGCTGTTGCTGTCCGTTGCCACCGCTGTGATGATCTTCGCTGACATATCGCAGTCCAACCTTTCCTTTCGATTTCCTCTATATATAGCATGAATGAGCCGCTGTGCGGCTCGTCCTCTATGAGGGAGGCGGTTTTTGCCGACCGGCCCATGCTTCAATGTTCTCCGGAATGGTCAAAATCTTTGATTTCGTTTGAATTCCGTGAGGTTATTATAGCATGAATGAGCCGCTATGCGGCTCGTCCTCTATGAGGGAGGCGGTTTTTGCCGACCGGCCCATGCTTCAATGTTCTCCGGAATTCTCGAAATCTTTGATTCCGTTTGAATTCCGTGAGGTTATTATAGCATATCCATACAGGGAAGGTCAAGAAGTAAAGTCCGCGCGGCGGCCCGGCCTTAATTTTGGAACAGGATGTGCTGGCCCCGGACCGGATGATAGGAGACCAGGTCCGGGCCCTCCAGGTTTTCACGGTGCATATCTACCCCGGTAATCTGGCGGTTTTCGTAGGTAGTATAGTAATAAACGCCCTTGTCGGCATTGCAGCAGCAGGAATACAGGGTGACCTCGTACTTGCCGCCGCCCAAATTCACGCAGCCCCGCTGCTGTTCTACACTGCCCAAAATGTGGAAAAACTGGCTGACGCTTTCGCTCTCAGAACTGCCGGACCGGGAATTGAGCCGGGTAAAAGCCGCCTTTACGAACCTGGACACGGATGAAAGCCCGCCGGGCAGCCCCGTGCTTCCCATACCCCTGCTGTAAACAGACAGATCGATCCGGTCTGAAAACCGATTTTGAGGGGAAGAGGCGGACAGGGACATGTAATTTGCCAGGTTCGCCATATGGAACGGGAAAACCGGCTCGTTGGTGAGGACGCCCGCCGGGTCGTCATAGACCATTAGGCCCTCTTTTACAGCCTCTACTGCTAAACAGCCGTCCCGGCCAGCGACTATCCAGTGCAAAGGCGACAGTGGGATTTCCCCGCTGAAATTCACGTCCACCATATTCAGCCGCGCCAGCAGACTTTTCGCCTGGGAGACAGAAGAGCATTGGCCCAGCAGCCAGGGAATGAACTCGAATGGCGCGATATTGTCCATATCCCGGGCCGGGCCGTTATATGCGGCGCTCTCGGGAAAGCTGAGCCCCGCGGCGCTGAGGCCGCTCTCATTGGTGGCCTCATAGTAAAGAGGGTAGTTGTCTGCCACATACGCCATGCCGATCATGGCATAGTGGGAAAGCAGGTCCGGCGCCATCCGAAAGCGGAACGGATAGTTTCTGGGAGTTACCGTTATGGTTTCGTCATAAGACCAGTCCAGATCTAGGTTCCGTCCGAAGTAAAAATCTTTTGTCTGATATACAGCCGCTGTACACATAATCTGTTCCCCCGTAAAAATTATCTCTGTCATCCAGTATGGCGCCAATCGGCGGAATTATACGAAATTCGGGCGGAACGCCCGCGCGGGTACGGCTGCGGACACAAACAAAATGTTTGTGTTCAGCGGAAGGTTGTGATATATTTTAGTCGTACGGAAGAGGAACCGGACAAAAATGGTCCTCCTCTGTCCCGGAGGCCCGAAAAAAGAGAGAGAGGACGGAAATTTCCCATGAAGATCAAAGACCTGCTCTCCCGGGAAAAAGTGACTTTTTCCTGCGAGATATTCCCGCCTAAAAAAGAGGCTGGTTTTACCGGCGTGCTGCAGATTGCCCAGCGCATCTGCGGTCTGGGCGCCGACTTTGTCAGCGTGACATACGGCGCGGGAGGCGGCACGGCCAGAAAGACTGTGGAGATCGCCTCTCACATTCAAAACGAACTGCACACTCCCGCGCTGGCCCATCTGACCTGCTACGGCTCTACCAAAGAGCAGATTGCGGAGCGCCTGGAGGAGATGAAGGAAAACGGTATTGAGAACATTCTGGCTCTGCGGGGCGACAGGCCCCTGGACTATGTGGAGGGCGGGGACTATTCCCATGCCGCAGAGTTGATCCGGGATGTGCGTGCCCGGGGAGATTTCTGTATTGGCGGCGCCTGTTACCCGGAGGGGCACATAGAGTGCGAGCATAAAGAAGACGACCTGCGGTTTTTAAAGGAAAAGGTCGATGCGGGCTGCGATTTTCTCACTACACAGATGTTTTTTGACAACAATGTCTACTACAACTTTTTGTACCGGGCAATGGCAGTGGGCATAAACGTGCCCATCATCCCCGGCATCATGCCGGTGATCAATGCCAGGCAGATCAAGCGCAGCTGCGAGCTTTCCGGTACGGTGCTGCCGCCCCGTTTCAAGGCAATTGCCGACAGGTTTTCCGACGACCCTCCGGCTATGGAACAGGCCGGAGTTGCTTACGCCGCAGAGCAGATCATTGACCTGATCGCCAATGGGGTAAAGTACATTCACCTGTATACCATGAACCGGCCGGAAACAGCAGCCAAGATTGTAAACAGCCTGAGCCGGATTTTAAGGTGATTTGATGGACAAACGGGAGATCCTGCGCTATCTGGGTGCGGCCCCTGAGGAGACCGGCCTGGACGGGCTGATAGACCGGGCCTGGAACGAAATAAGAGCCGCCGCCAGTCCAGACACATATCCCGCCGGCTCGCTATAGAGGTGGGGGAACACACCGTCGTCCTGCCGGGGGCACAGTTTGAAAGCCGGACATTAGCCGCTCATCTGAGCGGCTGCCGGGAGGCTTTCCTTTTTGCGTTTACCCTGGGCCCCGGTGTAGACGCCCTGATACGGCGCTGCGAACTGACGGAAATGCCCCTTGTGCCGGTTCTGCAGGCCTGCGCTGCGGCGTATACGGAAGAGCGTGCCGATAAAGCCCAAGAGGAATTGGAAACCGCCGCCGCGGCAGAGGGCCTTTACCTGCGTCCCCGGTACAGTCCCGGTTACGGAGATTTTTCTTTAAAGGCGCAAAAATATTTTTTCAGTTTTATGGATATTTCCAAACGTATAGGAGTGTCCCTTACAGATGCCTGCCTGATGGTCCCAATGAAATCCATCACAGCCATTATAGGACTATCCTCCGACCCGTCCCTCTGCCACGTGGGGAAATGCATGACCTGCAGCGCGGAAAAGTGCCCTTTTAGAAAGGAAGCCTGACGATGGAAAAGCTTGCGGGAACACTCGGGAAAAAACTGCTGATTTTTGACGGCGGAATGGGCACCATGCTGCAGGCAGCCGGGCTTTTGCCCGGGGAATCCCCCGACCTGTGGAATTTGACCCACCCTGAGAAAGTAAAACAGGTCCATGCCGCCTATCTAAATGCCGGGGCACAAGTCGTTACCGCCAACACCTTTGGATCCAACCGCTGGAAAGCGGAAAAGGACGGCCCCCCTGTACGGGAACTGGTGCGGGCCGGCGTTTTCCTGGCAAAAGAGGCATTAAAGGAATCGGGCCGCGGCTGGGCCGCCCTTGACATGGGCCCCACGGGCAAGCTATTGAAGCCTTTGGGGGACCTGGACTTTGAAGACGCGGTGGAGTCCTTCAGGGAAGTGGCGGAAGCCGGGGCAGCCGCCGGGGCGGACTGCGTTTTGATCGAAACCATGAGCGACATTTACGAGGCAAAAGCCGCTGTGCTGGCGGCAAAGGAAAACACCAATCTGCCGGTGATCGTTACAATGACCTTTGATGAGAACGGTAAGCTGCTTACCGGCGGCGACCTCGCGGTGATGGCGGCGGTTCTTGAGGGGCTGGGTGTTGACGCTTTGGGCCTGAACTGCGGTCTGGGGCCCCGGCAAATGGTCTCACTTACAAAAAAACTGCGGGGCCTTACCGCTTTGCCCATTGTGGTGATGCCCAACGCCGGTCTGCCCAGAGAGGAAGATGGCCGCACGGTGTACGATGTGGGCCCGGAAAGCTTTGCCTCCTGCATGGAAGAGATTGTCAAGGCCGGGGCCTGCGGTATTGGGGGCTGCTGCGGCACCACGCCCCAGCATATTCGGGCTGTGGTACGGCATTGCGGGACTCTTTCCTGGGAGCCTCCCGCCGGGATGGGGCGCACAGTGGTTTCCTCCGGTCTTCGAACGGTGGAATTGGGAAAAATCCCCGTCATTATCGGCGAGCGCATTAACCCCACGGGGAAACCCCGGTTTAAGCAGGCGCTGCGGGATAACGACCTGCCTTATGTGCTGAGCGAGGGCATTGCGCAGCAGGACGCCGGCGCCCATGTGCTGGACGTAAACGTGGGACTGCCGGAGATCGACGAGACCGCTGTGATGTGCAAAGTGGTCCGGGAGTTGCAGGCCGTAACGCCTCTACCCCTGCAAATCGATACCTCCAGCCCGGAAACTATGCAGGCAGCTATGCGGGTATACAACGGTAAGCCCCTGGTCAATTCCGTCACGGCAAAAAAAGCTTCGATGGAGGCTGTCTTTCCTCTGGTAAAAAAATACGGCGGGGTGGTGGTAGGACTTACCATAACCGAAGAAGGAATCCCAGACACAGCCGAGGGGCGGCTGGAAGCCGCTAGGCGCATTGTAGATACCGCGGCCCGGTACGGCATTGAAAAGCGGGACGTGGTCATCGATCCCCTTACCATGTCGGTAAGCGCCGGGCAGGACGCCGCCCTAGTGACCTTGAAGGCCTTGCGGCTCATCCGCGAGACTTTGGGTGTGTGTGTTTCCCTGGGTGTGTCGAATGTGTCCTTTGGTCTGCCCCGCCGGGAAAACATGAACGCCGCTTTTTTCCTGATGGCTCTTGAAAACGGTCTGGATGCGGCCATTATGAACCCAAAGTCGGAAAGTATGATGGGGGCGTACCGGTCTTACCGGGCCCTGACCGGATCGGACGAAAGCTGTATGGAATATATCGCGGCGTATACGGGACAGCCCGCCGCCGGCCCCGCTCAGGCCCAGACCCAATACACCCTGGAAGAAGCAATTCAAAAGGGCTTGAAGGAGGCCGCCTTCCAGGCTGCGGAGCAGCTGCTGGGAAAAGGATCCGGCGGTCTGGAGGTCATAGAGGGGCACATCGTCCCCGCCCTCGACCAGGTAGG
>CAZGLW010000017.1:0-28831 GCA_964525985.1 uncultured Acutalibacter sp.
TATGGCAAATTGATTGCCTCTGGCGAGAAGATGTGCGATTTTACCGGTCAGGATGTGTGGGGCGATTTGACGAAAGAGGCAGATAATGTAAAGGTGGAACCGATTTTCGGCAACTGCTGGTGTATCACGGCTGGTGATAATTACAAATTTGTCACAAGTAACGGCAGCGTTCTCGGTGAGTTTACAAAAAGCGATGACCTGTACGTAAGCACCAGTAACTGCGTAGTGTCGAAAAACGCGGACGGAGAAGACATTAACTATTGCTTCAATGATCAGGATTTTACCATTCCCGGATATTATTTCTCAACCTTTACCGTAACGGCCAAAGGCGTGAACGACCTGTACGACCTGATCGATGTCATTTCCGGCGAAAAGCTGCTGGAGGGGTATGACAAGTATTATGAGGCCGACGCGGAAGAAGGTTATCTGGTCTACGCCGATGATGGTACTGCGGTAGAAGTCTATCAAATTCGGCAAGGCACTTAAGCTTGTATGACAGTGCGGATATTGATATAAAAGGACCTCCCGGTTTTTACCGGGAGGTCCTTTCATAACCTTTTGGGGTGCTTTCATATACAATAGAGAGGTTTATTCCGCTGTAAACATGCGGTACATGGCCTCCAGACAGATCTGGGCGTGGACCTTCAGGCAGTCCAAATCGATCCGTTCGTCCGCGTCGTGTGCGTGGGAAGGTCCCTGACCGGGCATCCCGGGACCAAAGGCAACGCCCTTGCCAAACATCTGTCGGGCGTAGGTGCCGCCGCCCATTGAATAAATCCCGCATTCTTCGCCGGTCACATCCTTATACGCACCGGAGAGCAGCGTGACCAGGGGACTTTCTCTGGGCAGATACAAAGGAGCCAAGTCGGACTGCAAAGTGTAGGAAAGACCGTATGGCTCCACGGCTTGGCGGATGGTTTCGGAAATCTCGCCGCCGTTTTTGGTGGCGGGATAGCGGATGTCTACCGTCAGGCTGCACTCGCTGTCATCGGCGCTTACCAGTCCCAGGTTAAAAGTGAGTGGGCCGCTGGGTTCGTCGCTGAGGGCCACGTTCAGATAGCTGCCATCAAAGGTGAGCCCGATCTTCTCGTGGATGAACCGGAAGAAGGTGCCTACCCGCTGGCCAAACACGGACACCAGCAGTTCCACAAGGTAAGCGGCGGCGTTCTTGCCGTCCTGGGGGGAAGCCCCGTGGGCCGCCACGCCTTTTGCCGTAATGACAGCCCCGCTGGCGGCTTGGGTCACTTCAATTTCGATTTCACATTTTTCCGCTTCCGCCAACAGCCGTTCTAAATCGTCCCCAGAGCAGGCCACCCGGCACACCGCCTTAGCAGGCACGGCATTGGGGACGGTCCCGGCGGAAAAGCTTTTGATAACGTCAGAGTCGTTTTTCCCGGTGACCTGAAAATTTATCATTCCTTTTTCACAGTGGCAGATGCCATATCCAGAGTCCGGGGTAAAGCCCATGTCCGGGTGCTGCTCGCTTTCAAAATAGTGGCCCATGTCCGCCATGCCGATTTCCTCACCGCTGCCGAAAATGACCCGCAGCTTCCGGTTCCCCTTGACACCAGCGTCCTTTAAGGCGCGCAGACAGTGCAAAGCCACAATAGCCGCGCCCTTGTCGTCGGCTACGCCCCGGCCAAAGGCCAGGTTGTCTTTTACCACCATAGTAAAGGGGTCGGTGGCCCAGCCATCTCCGGCGGGTACCACATCGATGTGTGCCATCACTACGGCGTTCCCCTCACCCTCGCCGTATTCGGCGTGACCGGCGTAATAATCTACGTTTTTGGTCTTTAAACCATAACCCTCGGCAATGCCCAGCACTGTGTCAAGGGCTTTGGCGCAGTTGTCGCCGAATGGGTGGCCATTTTCGGCGGGGCCGGCCACCGAGGGCACCGCGACCACGGTGGCGAGATCCTTTAAAATGTCGTCCCAATAGTCCAGTATTTTTTTGCCAAACAGCATACAAAGCATCCTTTCTAAATAATTTTCTTAAAAGATAATCTTTTTTTATTCCAAAGTCAAGAGGGAAGAAGACCATGTTAAACGCCATTTGGTTCGGAATGATTGTTTTAAGCGTGGTGTGCGCCATGTGTACCGGTCATATGGGTGACCTGTCACAGGCGGTGCTGGACGGCTCTCAGCAGGCGGTGGAACTCTGCCTTTTCCTGATGGGGAGCATGTGCGCCTGGCTGGGTTTTCTGAAAGTGGCTGAAAAAAGCGGCCTGACAGAACTTCTGGCATCGGCCCTCGCTCCTCTGATGGACCGGCTGTTTCCGGAGTACCGGAATGAGCCGGAGATCAAGGGAAAAATGTGCATGAACATTTCCGCCAATTTTCTGGGTCTGGGGAACGCCGCCACTCCTTTAGGCTTGGCCGCTGTCTCCGCCATGAAAGAGAAAAATCAGGGAAAGGCCCCTACTGGGGGCATGATCCTTTTTGTGGTGCTGAATACCGCTTCCATCCAACTCCTGCCCGTCAACATGGCGGCCATGCGCAGTTCCTGCGGCAGCACAGAACCATTTGGAATTTTGCCGGAGGTTTGGCTCACTTCAGCTGCGTCCTTGCTGGTCCCGGTGATTTTCTGCAAACTGATGGAGCGGGCGGACGGTGCGGGCAAGAAGGGGAAGGGGATACCATATGGCTGAGATAGGAGCGGCGGCTATGCCGTTTATCATCGGGTGTATTCTGGTTTTCGCCTTTTGCCGGGGGGCGGATGTGTTCGACCTGTTTTTGGACGGGGCAAAGGAGGGAATCGCCGCATCAATAAAGATTCTGCCCACTTTCATCGGGCTCATCGTGGCGGTTTCTATGGTCAGGGCCTCGGGACTTCTGGATATGGTCTGTTCTCTGGCGGAACCCCTGGCTGATGCGGCGGGAGTTTCCGCTGAAGTTGTGCCTCTTGCTTTGCTGCGACCCATTTCCGGCAGCGGGTCTTCCGCATATACCATGTCCGTGTTACAGCAGTTTGGGCCAGACAGCGAAACGGGAAAGATTGCTTCGGTGCTATCCTCTTCTACCGAGACCACCTTTTACGCTGTCGCCGTATATTTTGGGGCCTGCGGCTATAAAAAGCTGCGGTACACCGTTCCGGCCGCTCTGCTTGGAGACGCCGCCGCTGTGGTGTTCTCTGTTCTCACCGTAAAACTGTTTGGGTGACACGAATACGGGCGTGGTTCACTCTCCTTTCAAAAAAACGTAAGATTTCAGTATTTGCATTATAGCCTGACCCATGCTACAATAACAAGCATGGAAAACAAAAAAACGCCCAAAAAGAAAAAAATCCCCTGGGGAATGCTGTACATTGCCGCCACCGTGATCGTGATGGTGTTGTTTGGTGTGCTAAATCGGCAGTTTAAAAATGTTTTTCGCACCCTGTCAAATATGACACCCGGCTTTCTCACCCTGGCCGTTCTGGTCACAGTGGCATATTGCTTCTTCGAGGGAGGCATTATCCGTCTGCTGATGAAAAGCCAGGGTGTGCCCATGAAACGAAGGGATGGCCTGAAGATCGGCCTAATCGGTCTGTACTATTCCTATATCACGCCCAGCGCCACCGGGGGCCAGCCCATGCAGGCCGCCTACCTCCGCCGCGACAAGGTTCCGGTGGGGCTTTCCACGGCAGTGCTTTTTATGAAGTTTGCCTGCTTTCAGTGCGCCTTTGTACTGATCTCTCTTGTTTCATTTTGCGGCATGTATCCAAAGCTGGCGGCGGAAAATCCGGGCATTATTCCATTTATTGTTTTGGGGCTGGTGGTAAACGTCGGCTCGGTGGTGTTTTTCAGTTGTCTTTTCAATAAGCGGGTACTGGGAGCGCTGTGCCGGTTTGCCAAGTGGATCGTCAAGAAAATAAAATTTCTTGAAAAGCGCTTTCACCTGCTGGACTCAATCGACAAATTCCAGGCGGATTTCAGCAGCTATACCGATGACTTTCAGGGCAAATGGAAAAGCATTTTATGGGCGGCTCTTTTAAGCGTCCCCCAGTTTATTCTGCAAATGAGCGTCATCTACTTTGTGTTTCGGGCCTTTGGGTATAGTACCATCAGCTATTTCGAGGTGCTGGCGGTCCAAAGCCTGTTGCAGGTTTCCGTGTCTTTTATGCCAATGCCTGGGGCTTCCGGCGCTCAGGAGATCGGCTTCTCCGCCTTTTTCAAAAACTATTTTCGTCCCGGCGACCTGTATTCCGCTGTGATGGTCTGGCGTTTTTTCACCTATTACTTGGTGGTCATTGCGGGGGCTTTGCTGGTTGTGGCGGACCAGCTTTTGTACAAGCGGAAAAGTGCAGGGGCAAGCCCTCTGAAGGAGAGCCGGGACAGATAAAAAATCTGGGACCGCATAAGCGGTCCCATTTCACTCTCTGGCAACGTCGCACCCCAGTTCGTCGATCTTTTCCCGCAGCTTAAAATAGTCCTCGAAGGCGGCGGGCTTTTGGGCGGGATTGCGCAGCAAAGCCGCCGGGTGAAGGGTGGGCATGAACAGCACGCCGCCCTTTTCAAAGAAAACACCGTGTTCTTTTGTGATTTTCAAATCGGGCTTTATCATCTTCATGCCAGCAATGCGCCCCAGGCACACAACAATTTCCGGCCGCAGCAAGGCGAATTGGTTCCGCAGCCAATCGATGCAGGCGTCCTGTTCCTCAGGCAGAGGGTCACGATTGTGGGGCGGCCTGCACTTTACAATATTGGCAATGTAGATGTTTTTGTCCCGGTCCAGGTCCACAGAGGTTAAAAACTTGTCAAGAAGCTGGCCGCCCCGGCCCACAAAGGGTTCGCCCTGCAGGTCCTCGTTTTCGCCGGGGCCCTCGCCCACAAACAGGACCCTTGCTTTTGGGTTCCCCACGCCGAACACCACGTTGTGACGGGTCTTGCACAGGCCGCATTTTTCACATTGCAGACAGGCCGTCTGCAATTCTTCCCAACTGCTGTACACAACTTTCCCCCCCTGTCCCGGTTCTTTCGCATATTTTATCACAGTTCTCCGTAAAACACAAATGGCTGTTGAAATTTTTAGCCGGCGGTAGTAAAATAAATCTGTCAGATTTTACAGAATGAAGGAGGAACTTGAAAATGAACGTCATGGTGGAAACTTCCGCTCATCATGTCCATCTGTCCGATGGGGATCTGGAAAAGCTGTTTGGCAAAGGGGCTGTCCTCACTAACAAAAAAGACCTTTCTCAGCCCGGGCAGTTTGCCTGTGCGGAAAAGGTCGAGGTAGTAGGCCCCAAAGGGTCCATGTCCATGTCTATTTTGGGTCCCACCCGCAAGGAGACGCAGGTGGAAATTTCTTTGACCGATGCCCGCAAGTTGGGCGTTACCGTTCCCATTCGCGAGTCCGGCGATCTGGAGGGTACCCCCGGTTGCGTGCTGCGAGGGCCTGCCGGCGAGATTACTATCGAAAGGGGCGTAATCGCCGCCAAGCGCCACATTCATTTCAATCCCGATGAGGCCGGGAAGGCCGGCGTTACAGATAAGCAGATCGTTTCCGTCAAGGTGGATTATAACGGCCGCGCTCTGATTTTTGGAGACGTGGTTTGCCGTGTCAGTTCGCAGTATGCTCTGGCCATGCACGTGGATACCGACGAATCTAACGCCGCCGGTCTGCCCGGCACCGTGGACGGCGAGATCATCCTGTGAAAGACATTAAAAACTTCCTGGACGGGGAGGGAAAATTAAAACAGTACCCTGTCAAGCGCCCCATGAAATTTCTGGCGCTGGAATATCTGGCCGGGAAGCTGGAAAGGGACAAACGGTACACGGAGAAGGAGATTAACGCCCTTTTGGGACAGTGGCACACCTTTGGCGACCCCGCCACCCTTCGCCGCGACCTGTACGATTACCGCTTCCTTGACCGGGAGCCGGACGGCTCCGCCTATTGGCTGGAGAAGGAAGCACCGGAGTTTCAGCCCTGAGTACATGAAAAGAACATAAAGGAACAGCCCTCGGCAAAGCCGGGGGCTGTCGTTTGTTTTAGCTTTAGTTTCTGGAAAACTCGCTGAGGCTCAGCCCCTCATTGTGCTCCAGCGCCCAGTCAATGCTCCACTGGTTGGAGAACAGCAGAAGGTAACGGCCCTTCATGTCCTGGACCTTCCGTGTGTCGGAGGTCAGGTTCAGCTTTTTCAGGTCCTGTTCGTCAAACTCGTTGTCGATCCAGCGGATGTGGGAGTATGGCAAGGTACTCATGATCACGTCCACGTTGTACTCGTTTTCCATCCGGTACTGGAACACGTCGAACTGCAGGGAGCCAACAACGCCCACAATGATTTCCTCCATGCCGGAGCTCAGTTCCTGGAAGATCTGGATGGCGCCCTCTTGGGCGATCTGGGTGGCGCCCTTGACAAACTGTTTGCGCTTCATCGTGTCCTTTTGGCGCACCAGCGAAAACAGTTCCGGGGCAAAGGTGGGGATGCCCTCGAACTGTATCTTCCTGTCGGGGGCGCACAGGGTGTCGCCGATAGAGAAGATTCCCGGGTCGAATACACCGATAATATCCCCAGCGTAGGCCTCCTCAATGATCTCACGGCTTTGGGCCATCAGCTGCTGTGGCTGGGAAAGCTTGATCTTCCGGCCCCCCTGCACATGGTTTACCTCCATTCCCTTTTCAAATCTGCCGGAGCAGACGCGGATAAAGGCGACGCGGTCCCGATGGGCCTTGTTCATGTTGGCCTGGATTTTGAAAACAAAAGCGGAAAAGTCCCTGTCAAGGGGATCCACGATCTCCCCGGCCGCGTTCCGGGACAAGGGAGGAGGCGAAAGCCTTAAAAAGCTTTCCAAAAAGGGTTCTACGCCGAAGTTTGTGAGGGCAGAGCCGAAAAACACAGGGGAAAGCCTGCCGTGACGAACCTTTTCCAAATCGAATTCATAGCCGGCCCCGTCTAAAAGTTCAACGTCGTCCCTTAAAGCGGAGTAGAGTATGTCGCCAACATAGTCCTTTAAGGCATCGTCCCCCAAAGAGAAATCCGACTCTTTTACTTCCTTGCGGCCTGCGTTTTCCCCTTCCGGCTCAAAGACCAGCACCTTCTTTTTTTCACGGTCGTACACACCCTTAAAGTCCCGGCCCGAGCCAATGGGCCAGTTCATGGGGTATGTGCCGATTCCCAGTTCTTTTTCGATCTCATCCAGCAGATCATAGGGGCTGCGGGAATCCCTGTCCATCTTGTTGATGAAGGTGAAAATTGGGATATCACGCATCACGCAGACCTTAAACAGCTTCCTGGTCTGAGCCTCGACGCCTTTGGATGCGTCTATCACCATAACGGCGGAGTCTGCGGCCATCAGTGTGCGGTAGGTGTCCTCGGAAAAATCCTGGTGGCCGGGTGTGTCCAAAATGTTGATACAGTATCCCCCGTATTGGAACTGCATGACGGATGAGGTGACGGAAATGCCCCTCTGTTTTTCAATTTCCATCCAGTCCGACACGGCGTGGCGGGAATTGCGTTTCCCTTTTACCATGCCAGCAAGCTGAATAGCGCCGCCGTATAGGAGAAATTTTTCTGTCAAAGTGGTCTTGCCGGCGTCAGGATGTGAAATAATCGCGAAAGTCCTGCGCCGTTCGATCTCGTTTTTATAATCAGACAAAGCGTTGTCATCCTTTCAGACTCTGTTTATCAGATGTTAGTTGTCAGATCACATGGGTTTTCTCCTTTTCCTTTCAATCGTTCAACTATTCTATCACAGCTTCCGGTTTTTGCCAAGATCGAAAGCGGAAAATTTCAGGAACAGCGCCCAGACTTTGACAGATTATCCCATTCCAAAGTGGTACTATCTGTTAAAAAAGCAGCCATGAAAGGGGGAGCACTATGAACAGCGGGTGGAGATGGCTGGCGGCAGTGTGTATCCTCTTGTCGTGCTGTATATGGGCCCTCCCGGCAAGGGCTGCGGACCGAGAGGAGCAGATAAGCGCCATCAAGACCGCTGCGGCTGTGAATGGGGACGGCAGAAGCTTTCGGCTGGACTACAAGGTTTGGTCGGAGGATGCCGGGGAAAGACAGCCTGTCAATGTTATCCTCCTGCTGGACATTTCCCCTTACATGGAGAAGCGAGGACTGCTGGATGCTGCCCGGCGGGAGGGCACGGCGTTTTTAGCCAGACTGGAAGAAGCGGCCCCCAGTTCCCGTATGGAACTGCTTTGTTTTGGAGCGGGGGAAGACACGCCCGATTACGCTTCCGCTTTGGAGGAATCGGGAAAGCTGGCGAAAGAATGGAAACCCCGTCCCCTTTATCTTGTAACATTAACTTCCGGAACGTGGGCGGGAGGGGAGAATTGCCTTGTCCCCCTGCAGGCTCTTCGCAGCCTGGGGGCCAAGACATACACAGTGCTGCTGTGCGGCAGTCCCGCGGAAGAAGCGGAGATCTTTTGGCAATGCATGTCTTCGGCACCTCTTGGAAGCTGCCATTACCTGTGCCGGGGGGAAGCATCCGGGTGTCTGACGGCCATCGGAGAGGAAATGGGCCTGATTTGGTCTGTCGAGGTCCGTCAGCGGCTTGACCCCAGGTTCACGGTGGATGGAGAGGAACGGAACAGGCTGTTGCAGGAGGGGGTCCATCTTACAGAAGAGACAGACGGTTCTCTTACCCTGTCCTGGCAGGCCGATCTTCCCAGAAAGAAGGCTTCCCCCTGGACAGCTTTTTTATTTGTCCGGGCCAGAGACGGCTTCCCCGGAGGCAATGATATTCCCACTGACGGGGATGGTACCGGGCTTTACCGGGCCGGCAAGCGTGTTTCTCTGCTGCCCCTTACATCTGTCAATGCCGCGCTGCAAATGAATCTTTCCAATTTTCAGACGGAATTGTTCCTGGGTCAGAAGGTACGGACAGCCGTGGGTAAGGGAAAGGTGGAAGATGCCATGCGGCCTCTGCCCAACTGGTTCGGCATGGGGCAGACCGGCGCTTTCTCTTTCTTGTGGGAGACGGAGTCGGGGGACCCGATAGGTTCCGTGGAGCAGTTGGAGACATTGCAGCCGAAAGAGAACGTCTCCTACAGGCTCCGTGTGACTTACCGGCCGGGTTCCCCGGGTCTTCTCTCTACCGGGAAGCCGGTGGGGAAAATAACGGGGACCGCCCTTTATAAGATCAAGGTGGTTTCCGGCACTCTGAGGATCAAAGCTTCGGCGGGGGAAGGGGTGGAACTGCGCGATGATTCATTTCTTACCTTTCGGCTGGAACGGCGGGAAGGCGGCATATACTATCGGTCCGCCAAGTTGGAACGGGATCCGGAGGGCGGAGGGCTGTTTCTGGAGGCAGAGGCTGCGGGTCTGCCTTACGGCTTTTACACAGTTACCCCCGTGACAAAAGGTGGGTTGGCCTGCTGTGAGGAAAGCGTTTTATGTGAACTGGGCGTCTGGAGCCGGGACGATACCGTGAGTACGGAAAGGAAAAGCGACTGGGCAAAGTTTACCCTGCGGGAGGGCTAGTCTTGCGGCCGGGAGGAAATCCATCCCGGCTTTTTCATGTTTTTTTCTTTACAAAGTTTGGGATATCATGTACAATGATAACAATATATCTTGTAGGAACGGAGATTTACAGTATGACACCGAAATACAAAAGAATATTGTTGAAGCTGAGCGGTGAGTCTTTGGCCGGGGAGATGAAGCATGGCATTGACTTCGACACTGTGCTGGACATCTGCCGGCCTGTCAAGCAGTGCGTTGACATGGGTGTTGAGGTGGCCATTGTGGTGGGCGGCGGCAACTTTTGGCGGGGCCGCAGCAGCGGCCAGATGGACCGCACCAGGGCCGATCACATGGGCATGCTGGCAACTGTTATCAACGCTCTGGGCGTGGCCGACGGTTTAGAGCAGCTTGGCCTGGACGTGCGGGTGCAGACCGCTATCGCCATGCAGGAGGTAGCAGAGCCCTACATTCGCAATAAGGCCGTGCGGCACCTGGAAAAAGGCCGGGTGGTGGTGTTTGGCTGCGGTACGGGCAACCCCTTTTTCTCCACCGACACCGGGGCCGCCCTGCGGGCCGCCGAGATCGATGCCGACGTGATCTTAAAGGCAACTATGGTAGACGGTGTGTATGACTGCGATCCCAGGAAAAACCCCGGAGCGGTGAAATACGACGTCCTTTCCTACATGGATGTGCTGAACAAGAACTTGGGCGTGATGGATATGACCGCCGCTTCCTTCTGTAAGGACCGGGGCATCCCGTTTTTGGTCTTCAGCATTGAGGACCCGCAAAATATCGTCCGGGCCGTTGCGGGCGAACAGGTCGGCACTTTAGTTCAGTAAGAAGTTCTCAGATACATGGAACGGAAATATATGAAAACAGAAAGGAAGGAATAGTAATGGCAGAGATGAAAGACATTTTTGAAAAGGCTGAAAGTAAAATGAAAAAGACCATCGAGCATTTAGAGGAGGAATATGCCGCCGTTCGGGCAGGCCGGGCCAATCCCGCAGTACTGGACAGGATCATGGTGAACTACTATGACACCCCTACGCCCATCAATCAGCTGGCCGCAGTGTCTGTCAGTGAGGCCCGCGTCCTCACCATCCAGCCCTGGGATATGTCCGTTCTGCGGATGATCGAAAGGGCTATCCAGACCTCGGACCTGGGTGTGAACCCTCAAAATGACGGCAAGGTCATCCGGCTCATTTTCCCGCCCCTTAATGAGGAGCGCCGCAGGGAACTGGCTAAAGAAACCAGCAAGCTTTGCGAAGACGCTAAGGTGGCGGTGCGTTCTATCCGCCGCGACGCCATTGAAAAGCTGAAGGAAATGAAGAAAGCCGGAGACATTACGGAGGACGACCTGAAGGACGCCGAGAAGAAGACCCAGACCTTGACCGACAAGTATGTGAAAAACGCCGATGAAAGCTTTGCCCGCAAAGAGAAGGAAATTATGGAGATTTAAAGCTATGGGACTGTTTTCGCGAAAAAAGCGGCAGCCCCAGGCGGCGGTCCGGGCGCCGGAGCATATCGGCATCATCATGGACGGCAACGGCAGATGGGCCAAAAGGCGGGGCCTGCCCCGTTCTGCCGGGCACCGGGCGGGCGCGGAGAATTTTCGCACAATTACCCGGTATGCTTCAAAAATAGGTGTAAAATACCTCACCCTTTACGCCTTCTCCACCGAGAACTGGTCCCGCCCCCAGGAGGAGGTGGGCGCTCTGATGAGCCTTTTTAAAGACTATCTCCAGGAAGCCTTGCGGGACTTTATGGACGAAAATATTCGGGTACGGTTTATCGGGGATGTTTCCGCTTTTTCCCCTGAACTGCAGTCGCTGATTCGGGAAGTGGAGGAAGCGTCCGCTCCCAAAACGGGTATGGTTTTAAATCTGGCTATGAACTACGGCGGTCGGTCGGAGCTGGTACGAGCTGCCAAAGCCTTTGCCCGGGATGTGGAGAACGGAAAAACTGTCCCCGATGCTCTTTCGGAAGAAGGCTTTGCAGAATATCTCTACACGGCGGGCCAGCCGGACCCGGACTTGATCATCCGGCCCAGCGGGGAAGAGAGGATATCCAATTTTCTGTTGTGGCAGAGCGCTTATGCCGAATTTGTCTATTTTGACGTCCTTTGGCCTGATTTCAGGCCCAAAGACCTGGATGAGGCCATCCGGGTCTACGCTTCTCGTCAGCGGCGGTTCGGCGGAGCAGAGTGAAGCAAAAAATAAGGAAAGAATGAAAAAAGCAATGAAGCAGCGCGTTATGTCCGGCGCCATATTGATTTTGTTTTGTGTGGCGGTCATCGTGTTCGACAAAACTTTTCCTCTGGCCCTGAATATTGCCGTAGCTGTCATTTCCGCGGCGGCTGTGTACGAGATTGTAAAGGCTTTGGGGATGGAGAAAAAATGGTTCTTGTGCCTGCCTGCGCTGGCCGCCGCGGCGGCGGTGCCGTTTTGTCAGGGCGTCACCAGGTTTTTTGTGTACAGCCTGTTTACGCTCCTGCTTTTTTCCGTTATGCTGGCCTATCACGATGAGGTCACCTTTAAAGAGGTTGGGGTGCTGTACAGTATGGTGGTGCTTATTCCCAGCGCTTTAAGCACGATGATTTCCATGCGGGAACTGAACCCGGAGCATGGCATGTACTATGTGCTTGTGGCCGTTTTTTCCGCCTGGGTGGCAGACGCTGGAGCTTATTTTGTTGGGACTTTTTTCGGCAAACACAAGCTTTGTCCTGCGATCAGCCCCAAAAAGACGGTGGAAGGGGCTGTTGGAGGGATGATTGCCAACGTGGCAGTTTTAATGCTCAGCGGCCTGATTCTGTCCCAGGGCATTTATGGCGGCGCTGTCACCGTCAGCTATCTGGGGTTGTTTCTGGCGGGCTTTTTGGGCGCGCCCATTTCCATTTTGGGAGATCTCAGCTTTTCCCTGATCAAGCGCAGCTGCCATATCAAGGATTTTGGTCAGGTTATTCCCGGCCACGGAGGCATTCTGGATCGTTTTGACAGCGTGATTTTTACCGCCCCATTTGTCTATCTGCTGGCCAGCGTCCTGCCTCTGGTTTCGGTATGAGGACTGGATGGAAAGAAAGGAAAGGCGCTGGTTATGGAGAGTGAAAGACGTACAAAAAAATTGGCTTTGCTGGGCTCTACCGGTTCTATCGGCACTCAAACCCTGAACGTGGTTCGGGGGCTTGCAAGTTCCGCGGATCCTGTCAAGATAGAGGTTCTGGGGGCCCGTTCCAACGTCAGGTTGCTGGAGGAGCAGATTCGTGAGTTCCGGCCCGCAGCGGCGGTACTCTTTGACCGCAGTGCCGCCAAAGACTTAAAAGACCGCACCCGTGACCTTAACCTGACAGTCCTTTCGGGCATGGAGGGCCTGTGCGAGGCCGCCGCCTGGAGGGGCGCCGATTTGACGCTGAACGCCGTAGTGGGCATGGTGGGGCTGCAGCCCACCCTAGCTGCAATACGCGCAAAAAAGCCCCTGGCGCTGGCCAACAAAGAGACGCTGGCAGCGGGCGGTGGCCTGGTCATGAAGGAGGCACGGCAAAACGGCGTTCCCATTCTGCCCGTGGACAGTGAGCATTCCGCTATTTTTCAGTGCCTGCAGGGCTGCCCCGAAAAGAAAGCTTTAAAAAAACTGATTTTGACCGCTTCGGGCGGCCCCTTTTTTGGGAAGACCAGGGAAGAATTGAAAAATATTTCCCCGGAGCAGGCACTGTGCCACCCAAATTGGAATATGGGCGCTAAAGTCACTGTCGATTCTTCCACGCTGATGAACAAGGGACTGGAGGTTATAGAGGCCTCTTGGCTCTTTGACATGCCGCCGGAAAGGATTGATGTGGTGGTACACCGGGAGAGCATCGTCCATTCTCTCATTGAGTACCAGGACAATTCCGTTATCGCCCAGATGGGCTTGCCGGATATGCGTATTCCCATTCAGTATGCGCTTACCTATCCAGACAGGTGCCCCTCGCCGGTTGGAGAATTGGAACTGTGGCGGGAAAAGAATTTGACCTTCTGCCAGCCGGATCTGGAAGCGTTCCAGTGCTTAAAGGTCTGTATTCAGGCTTTAAAGCGGGGCGGCCTTGCCCCTGCGGCCGCCAATGGGGCCAATGAAACGGCGGTAGAATTGTTCTTGCAGAAGAAAATATCGTTTTTGGAGATTGGAGAACTGGTAGCTGCCGCCGCGGACCGGCAGCCGGACAGGCCGGCGGACTCCCTGGAAGCTATTCTGGCGGCGGACCGGGCGGCCAGGGATTTTGTGGAGACTGTGGCCCGGCATTAAATGGAACTTGGAGATGATCTTTTGCAGGTTTTACAGGTGATCTTACTGGTTGTTATAGGGGTCCTGCTGTTTGGCTTTGTGATATTCTTCCACGAGTTGGGGCACTTTCTCATGGCAAAGGCCTCGGGCATCCGTGTAAACGAGTTTGCGCTGGGCATGGGCCCTAAGCTGTTCGGATTTAAGCGGGGAGAAACCCTGTATGCCCTGCGGCTGTTTCCCATTGGCGGCTACTGCGCTATGGAGGGAGAAGACGAGGAAAGCAGCGACCAGCGCGCCTTTGGCAACAAGCCGGTATGGCGGCGCATCCTGGTCGTGGCGGCGGGCGGCCTTTTCAATATCATTCTGGGGTTTTTCCTCATGCTTGTCATTTTGGGCCGACAGGAGGCGTTTTCCACAGCCACAATCTCAAAGTTTGAAGAAAACTCCGCTCTGGCTGCGGCTGGCGCGCAGGTGGGCGATACCATTGTGGAGATAGACGGCTACCGGGTGTATACCGGCCGCGACCTGAGTTTTGCTCTGGCCATGTCCGATCCCAGCAAGGTTTCCATGACAGTAAGTCGGGACGATCGGCTCATCGATCTGGGCAGCTTTGCTTTGAACAGTCAGGAGATCGATGGCAGTCAGGTGGTGTCAATGGACTTTTGGGTCCTGCCGGAAGAAAAAACGGTTCTAAGCCTTCTCAAGCGTTCGGCTCTCGATACCCTCTCTATGGTGCGTATGGTCATTGCTTCCTTAAAGGGTATCCTGACGGGCCGTTTCGGTCTGAACGATATGGCCGGGCCCGTGGGTACGGTTCAGGTCATTTCGCAGGCGGCCAGTTCCGGACTGGAGTATGGTTTTGGCCAGGCGGTGATGAATATTTTAGAGATGATCGTACTGATCACGGTGAACCTCGGTGTTGTGAACCTGTTGCCTTTGCCCGCTCTGGATGGAGGCCGGCTGCTGTTCCTGCTGTGGGAGCTTATCGTCCGCAAGCCCGTGCCCCAAAAGTACGAGGGCTGGGTACATGCGGTTGGGTTTATCTTGCTCATCGGCCTGATGGTGGTCATCTCGTTTAATGACGTCCTGCGGATTATTCGCGGCGGCTGAGTCCCAAACAGCGAAAAGGGGAATGGCAATGAGGCGTTCAAAACAGGTAAAGGTTGGGAATGTGCTTTTAGGCGGCGGTGCGCCGGTGACGGTGCAGTCCATGCTCAGCGTTCCCTCCACCGATATTTCCGGCAGCGCGGCCCAGGCGGCCAGGCTGGAGCAGGCGGGCTGTGAGATTCTGCGGCTTGCCATTCCGGACCGGGCGGCGGTGGCGCTGATCCCCGCAGTCAAACAGCGGGTAAAGATTCCCCTTGTTGCTGACATCCATTTTGACTACAGGCTCGCTATAGAAGCGGCGGCGGCGGGCGTCGATAAAATCCGCATCAATCCCGGCAACATCGGCGGCGACAGTCATGTAAAAGCCGTAGCGGAAGCGTGCCGCGAAAAGAATATTCCAATTCGGGTGGGGGTCAATTCCGGCTCGGTGGAAAAGCACATTTTGGCAAAATACGGCGGCCCCACTCCTCAAGCCCTGTGTGAGAGCGCCCTTTATCACGTGTCCCTGTTGGAAAAATTCGATTTTACCGATATCGTGATTTCTCTCAAGGCCTCTTCTGTGGACAGCACCATAAAGGCATATGAACTGATGGCCGAACAGCGGGATTACCCTTTGCATTTGGGAGTTACCGAGGCCGGGACCTCCCGCATGGGGCTTATCAAGTCCGCTATCGGAATCGGCAGCCTGCTTCAAAGAGGTATCGGCGACACCATCCGGGTGTCCCTGACAGCCGACCCGGTGGAAGAGATCGAGGCAGCCAGGGATATTTTAAAGGCTTTGGATATGCGGGGCGGGGTGCGGCTGGTGTCTTGTCCCACCTGCGGTCGGACCCGCATTGACCTGATCGGCCTGGCAAACCGGGTGGAGGAAGCCCTGAAGGGCTGTCAAAAGAACATTACCGTAGCGGTGATGGGCTGTGCCGTCAACGGCCCCGGCGAGGCCAGAGAAGCGGATATCGGCGTGGCCGGCGGAAAGGGCGAGGGGCTCATTTTCAAAAAAGGACGGATACTGAAAAAGGTCCCTGAAGCCCGGTTGCTGGACGAACTTTTGCGAGAGGTGGACAAGTTGTAAGGGGCGGGGCCCATTGTGAAGATTGGAATGGATAGAGAAACGGCGGAAAAGGAGTACATAGCGCTTTGAATACGTTGGGACAATTTTTTCAAAAGGAACTGAATGGGAAGACCTTTCCGGAAGCCGTATTGAACGGCGAAATATGCAGCTTTTCTGTCAGCCGGGCGGACCGGTCTGTAAAGATTTTCGCCCGGTTTTCCCAATTTGTGGAATATGGGGAATTGAAATGCTTATGCGAAGCGCTGGAGGGCTCCGCCTTTGGACTGAGCGCGGTGACAATTGTGCCCAGGTTCGCAGCGGAAAGCTTTTCGGCCAAATGCGTTTCATCGCTGGTCATGGTTTTAAAAGAACGGGACGCCACCTTAAACGGCACCTTTAACCAGTCCGAGGCGGAGATAAAGGACGGAAAGCTGTTTGTGCGGCTGGCTCACGGCGGCTATGATCTGCTGGCAGCCCACAACACCGACGTGAAGATGAAGGCTCTGATCAAGGAGTGGTTCGGAGTAAACTGCGGCGTGGAATTTGTGGGTAAGCTGGCGGTCAGCGAAGGTGATGGTTCTTTGCTGGAGCGGGTACATACCGAAGATGTCAAACGCCGCCGTGAAGCCGTTATCCAGGAAATGGAGGAGTATGAGGAGTCCATCCGGGGGACCCGCAGCCAGAGGAAAATCAGCGTGCGCACCCGGGAGACCTTGCTGCCCTCTATTGTTCCCGAAACTGCTAAAGCCGTTCTGGGCTCCGTCCCAAAAGGCAGGATTACCCCCATAAAAGAAGCGGCTGTTGACCTGGGGAATATCGTGGTGTGGGGCGAGATCTTTTCTGTGGAGAGCAAGGAGACCCGGGACGGCTCGAAAAAGATATACAGCATTGATATAACCGACTATACCGGTTCCCTTACCCTAAAGCTGATTCAAAATGTGTCCGACTGCAAAGAACTTGACAAACTCCAGACCGGGCAGTCCTTGCTGGTGCGAGGGAGCCTGGAATATGACCGGTACGACAGGGAAAACGTCATGCGGCCCAGGGCGATAGCAACGGTGGACCAGGTTGAGATTGTGGATGACGCTCCCCAAAAGCGGGTGGAACTCCATCTGCATACCAATATGTCCGATATGGACGGCATGTCCTCCGCCGCCGATCTGATCAACCAGGCACACAGGTGGGGCCAGCGTGCGGTGGCTATTACAGACCACGGTGTGGCCCAGGCCTTTCCCGAAGCCATGAATACCGTGGAGGCCATTCACAGGACCGACCCGGACTTTAAAGTGATTTACGGCACAGAGGCCTATTTTGTCAACGACCTCGTGCCTGCCGTAACCGGGGAAAGCGCCAGGTCTTTAGACGATGATTTTATATGCTTCGACCTGGAGACCACGGGCCTTTCCGCTAAAAAGGACAGGATCACGGAGATCGGCGCGGTACGCGTCCGCGGCGGGGAGGTCGCCGAACATTTTGACACCTTTGTAGACCCTGAAATGCCCATTCCCCAAAAGATCACCGAACTTACCGGTATTACTGACAGCATGGTGCAGGGCGCCCCCAGCGAAAAAGAAGCCTTAGAGGCGTTTTATCAGTTTTGCGGGGACAGAGACATTGTGCTGGTGGCCCATAACGCCGGGTTTGACACATCGTTTTTACGGGCAGCGGGGGAAAGGACTGGGGTCACTTTTGATTATACCTACATTGACTCCGTACCCATCTGCCGGTCCCTTTTGAAGGACATTAAAAACTGTAAGCTTGACACGGTGGCAAGCTATCTGAAACTGAAGCCCTTTAACCATCACCGTGCGGACGACGACGCGGCGGTGCTGGGGGAGATATTTCTGAATCTGCTGGGCCGCTTAAAGGAGGATTGCGGCACGAAAACCGTGGCCGAGGTAAATTCCGCTTTGGCCGGGGGAGATCCCAAAAAGCTGAGATCCTTCCACCAGATCATCCTTGTAAAGAACCAGACGGGTCTGAAGAACCTGTACCGGCTCATTTCCGCCGGGCACCTGGACTACTTCCACCGCCATCCTTTAACACCGAAAAGCCTGCTGGACAAATACAGGGAAGGATTGCTGATCGGCAGCGCCTGCGAGGCCGGGGAACTGTACCGGGCTATTGCCCGGGGAGAATCTTTTGAAAATCTGTGCAGGATTGCCGACTATTATGATTATCTGGAAATACAGCCTCTGGACAACAACATGTTTTTAGTGCGAAACGGTGAGACCGACATTGAGGGTCTGCGGGAGCATAACCGCACTATTGTAAAGATCGGGGAAAAGCTGAACAAGCCCGTGGCAGCCACATGCGACGTGCATTTTAAAGACCCCAAAGACGCGGATTTCAGGCGCATTTTAATGGCTGGCCGTGGTTTTGACGACGCGGACCAGCAGGCTCCCCTGTATATGCGTACCACTGCTGAAATGCTTCAGGAGTTTTCCTATCTTGGGGAGGAAAAGGCCTTTGAGGTGGTGGTGACGAATCCCAATAAGATAGCCGACAGCATTGAGCAGGTGCGGCCCGTTCCTATGGGCAATTTCCCGCCGTTTATCGACGGAGCTGAAGAGCAGCTGGTGTCCATCACTTGGGAGCGCGCCAGGGAGCGTTATGGTCAGGGCCCGGACAAAAAACTGCCGGAAATTGTTGAGAATCGGCTTAACAGGGAACTGGAATCCATCACAAAGCACGGTTTCTCGGTTCTTTACATGACCGCCCAAAAGCTTGTGGCGGACAGCGAGGCTCACGGGTATCTGGTAGGCTCCCGCGGTTCTGTGGGCTCCTCATTTGTGGCCAGCATGTCGGGCATTTCCGAAGTAAACCCCTTAGAACCCCATTATGTCTGCCCCAAATGTCACCACAGTGAGTTTATCACAGACGGTTCGGTAGATTCCGGCTTTGACCTGCCGCCGAAAAACTGCCCGGAGTGCGGCGAGCTTATGGACCGGGACGGTCATACCATCCCCTTCGAGACGTTTTTGGGCTTTGACGGAGATAAGGTGCCCGATATTGACCTGAACTTCTCCGGCGAGTACCAAAGCGGTGCCCACCGTTACACAGAAGAGCTTTTTGGCCGTGACAACGTGTTCAAGGCGGGCACTATCGCAACGGTGGCGGACAAGACTGCCTTTGGCTATGTGAAGAAATACGCTGAGGAAAAGAATATCACCCTGACAAGGGCCGAAGAAAAGCGGCTTACTATCGGCTGTACGGGCATCAAGCGCACCACGGGGCAGCACCCCGGCGGCATGATCGTCATTCCCAGGGGCATGGAGGTCTATGACTTCTGCCCGGTGCAGCACCCGGCCAACGACCAGAAGAACCCAAACATCACCACCCATTTCGACTTCCACTCCATCCACGACAATGTGTGCAAGCTGGATGAACTGGGCCATGATGTGCCCACCATTTACCGGTACCTGGAAGAGTACACGGGTATTCCGGTGATGAAGGTATCTATGAGCGATCCGGAGGTTATGAGCCTGTTCGAATCCCCCGCCGCCCTGGGACTTACCCCCGAAGACCTGGGAGGGGTAAAAACAGGCACGCTCTCCTTGCCCGAATTGGGCACCAGTTTTGTCCGGGGCATGCTTGAAGAATCCCACCCCAAAACTTTCTCCGACCTGCTGCAGATCTCCGGCCTGTCCCACGGCACCGACGTCTGGCTGGGCAACGCCCAGGAACTGATTCACAATAAAATCTGCACCATTTCCAATGTTATCGGTACCCGCGACAGCATTATGACTTATTTGCTGAACAAGGGGCTTGAGTCGAAAATGGCTTTTAAGATTATGGAGATTGTCCGGAAGGGTAAGGCTAAAAAGCTTTTGACCGAAGAGTACATCAACGCCATGAAAGAGCACGACGTGCCCCAGTGGTATATTGATTCATGCTTTAAGATCAAGTATATGTTCCCAAAGGCCCATGCGGCGGCCTATATGATTTCCGCTTTGCGACTGGGGTGGTACAAGGTTCACAAGCCTCTGGAGTTCTATGCGGCCTATTTCACCGTGCGCAGCGACGATTTTGACGGGGCTACGGCCGCTCAGGGGAAAGAAGCGGTTTCCAGGAAAATGAAGGAACTGGATACGAAAATCAAAAACCGGGAAGCCAGCGCAAAGGAAGAGGGAGAGTTCGGCACACTGCAGATCATCAACGAAATGCTGGCCAGAAAAATTGAGTTGCTGCCAGTGGATCTTTATAAATCTGACGCTGTAAAGTTTCTGGTAGAGGACGGGAAGATCCGCCTGCCTTTTTCATCACTGGGAGGTGTGGGCGGCGCGGCGGCTTTCAGTCTAGCGGACGCCAGGAAGACGGGCGGCGAGTACATTTCGGTAGACGACCTGCAAAGCAGGTCAAAAGTTTCCTCGGCGGTGATCGAGACCTTGCGGGGAGTAGGGGCTTTAAACGGCCTGCCGGAGAGCAGCCAGATAACCTTGTTTTAAAAGGAATGCTGCGCAAAATTAGGGGTTGACAAATCTGCTTTTCTAGTTTATCATTTTAGCACGATAAAACAATCGGAGATGAAATGATGAAAACTCGCAGCAAAGTCACCCCGGAGGGGACCCGGGACATCCTATTTGAGGAGTGCCGGGCCCAGCGGGAGGCACAGTCCAGGCTTTCCCGGATTTTTTCCTTGCGGGGCTATCAGGAGGTTGTCACCCCGGGTCTGGAATATTACGACGTGTTCAACCTGCCGGGAGCGGCCATTCCCCAGCAGGAGATGTATAAATCCACAGACAACCGCGGCAGGCTCCTGGTATTCCGGCCTGATTCCACTTTGCCAATTGCCCGTATGGCGGTTTCCAGGCTGCAAGGAAGGCCCCGGCCACTGCGGCTTTATTATGACCAGAAAATTTACCGCAACCGCCCTGACCTTTCGGGCCGCAGCAATGAATGTCAGCAAATGGGTATTGAGCTTTTGGGCGCTTCCGGCCTGCGGGCTGACCTGGAAGCTGTGTCTGTCGCTGCGGAGGCGCTTTCCGCCTGCGTCCCTGATTTTCGGATAGAGGTGGGCCATGCCAGACTGTTTCAAACTCTGGCCGATCAGTTGCCTCTCTCTCCCGACGAAAAAGAGGACCTGCGGGACGTGATAGAAACCAAAAACTACGGGGCCTTAAGCGGTCTGCTGGATCCTCTGGGGGATTTGCCCGCCGCACAGGCCATGAGGCGCCTGCCCCGGCTTTTCGGCGGGGAAGAGGCCCTGAAAGAAGCGGAGCGCTGGTTTACCGGCGGGGAAAGCCGGGAGGTTCTTTCCTGTCTGGAGGATTTTTACTCGGCTTTAAAGCAATTGGGACTGGGCGGCCGCCTGATGGTGGATCTGGGTCTGGTCCAGCCCAACGGCTATTACACCGGTGTAGTGTTCAGCGCATATGTGGAAGATCATGGGGACGCGGTGCTTTCCGGGGGTCGCTACGATGATCTTTGCGCCAAGTTTGGCGCTCCTATGGCGGCTGTGGGCTTTGCTGTGGACCTGGACGCGGTGTCCCGCCTCATGGCCCCGTCGGTTCCGGCGGCAGAGCCGCCCAGCCTGCTTTTATACGGAGAACCGGGCTGTGAGGTCAAGGCCCAGAGACTGGCTGGTGAATACCTTTCCAGGGGCGTAAGCTGTGTGTGTTCGGTGGCCGATACCTGGGAAGAAGCCCTAATGCACGCTCGGGCTGCCGGCATCAAAAAAGCGGTGCGGATAGGCAAACAAACAGAGGAGACCCAAGCGGAAGGTGGTGACCCCGCGTGAAGCCCTTGCGTATCGCTCTGACAAAGGGGCGGCTGGAAAGAGCCGCCGTGGAGCTTTTGGAACGGACCGGCATGGATTGCTCCTCCCTCCGGGAAAAGGGAAGGCGGCTGATCCTTCCTGTAGGGGGCGGCTCTCTTGAAGCTGTGCTGGGCCGGGCCCCGGACGTGATAACCTATGTGGAGCATGGCGTTTGCGACCTGGGTGTGGTTGGCAAAGACGTTATCATGGAGCATGGAGGCCGTTTTTTTGAAATTTTGGATCTCGGCTTTGGGAAATGTGGCTTTGTCCTCGCTGCTCCCAGGGGGTCCGGCTTTTTTGATGGTTACCAAAGCAGAACGGTGGCCTCCAAGTACCCAAATGTGGCCAGGCGCTTTTTTGAGAGCAAGGCACTTGACGTCGGGATAATTAAAATAGAGGGTTCGGTAGAACTGGCCCCCCTGCTTGGCCTGGCGGACGGCATTGTAGATATTGTGGAAACAGGGACCACCCTTCGGGAAAACGGGCTGGAAGTGGTGGAACGTATTGCGGAAGTGTCCGCCAGGCTCATCGTGAACCCCGCGGCCATGAAGCTGCGGAAGGCGGAGATTGAAGAACTGGCGGAGAGGCTTGACCAGCAGAAAGGGGACGGGCAGCCATGATCAAAACAGTACAGGGAGACAGGGAGACCTGCCTTGCTTTCATTCGGGACCTGCGATCCAGGGCGGGTCAGGCGGATAAAAAAGTCGAAGCCGCTGTGGCGGAGATTGCAGAGATGGTAAAAAACGGCGGCGATGAGGCCGTAAAGGCCTATTCAAAGAAATTCGACGGCTGGACCCCGGAGAGGCTGGAGCTTACCCGGACAGAGATGGAAGAATTGACGCAGGGCTGCGACCCGGCTTTTTTGGATTCTCTGAACAAAGCGGCTGAAAACATTTATGCCTTTCATGCCCGCCAAAAACAGCAAAGCCGCATAGACCCCCAGCCTGGTGGAATCATTACCGGTCAGCGCGTGCGGGGGCTCCGCCGGGTGGGCGTATACGTTCCCGGCGGCACAGCGGGGTACCCTTCTTCCGTTTTGATGAATGCCATCCCCGCCAAAGTAGCCGAAGTGGGGGAGATCGTCATGGCAACCCCTCCTGGCAGGACGGGGGCCCCGGACCCCAACATCATGGCGGCGGCCCTTGTGGCCGGAGTGGACCGGGTGTTTCTTATGGGCGGGGCCCAAGCCGTAGCGGCTTTGGCATACGGCACCGAGACTGTGCCAAAGGTAGACAAGATTGTGGGTCCCGGCAACATTTTTGTTGCTACAGCCAAAAAGCAGATGTACGGCGTGGTTGATATTGACATGATTGCCGGGCCCAGTGAAATTTTGATTATTGCCGACAGCTCGGCGGACCCCGATTATCTGGCTGCCGATCTGATGAGCCAGGCGGAGCACGATCTCATGGCGTCGGCCATCCTCATTACCGATTCGAAAGAACTGGCACAAAGCACGGTGGACTCCATTTACCGACAGGTAAAGGACCTTGCCCGCAGGGATGTTATCGAGCAATCCCTGGATCGGTTCGGAGCGGTGATTCTCTGCGAAAATATGGACGAAGCCGTTGATTTTGCCGACCGGCTGGCGCCGGAGCACCTGGAAGTCTGCTGCGAAAACCCCTTTGAATATATCGGAAAGCTGGATAACGCCGGCTCCGTTTTCCTGGGGAATTATTCTCCAGAACCCCTGGGCGACTATTTTGCCGGCGCCAACCATGTTTTGCCCACTGGCGGCACCGCCCGGTTTTTTTCTCCACTGTCCGTAGACGATTTTATAAAAAAATCCAGCTTCATCTACTACCCCAGACAGGAATTGCTGAAAGCGGCGGATGACATCATCCGCCTGGCCGAGACAGAGGAACTGACCGCCCATGCCAATTCCATCAAGGTGCGAAAAGAAAAGGACATTCCCACGGGAAAAGTCTGAGGAGAGAGACCATGTACCAGTTGAACGAAAAGCTGCAAACATTAAAACCCTACGATCCCGGCACCGGGAAGGACATGATCCATCTGGACGCCAACGAATCCTTTCTCACGCTGCCCCAAATGGTGCTGCACGAAATGGGCGAGGAACTGAAAAATACCGATTTTAATCGGTACCCGGACCCGCTGGCGGGAGAACTTTGCCAGGCTTTTGCCTGTCGTTACGGTGTGCCGGCGCAAAACGTCACCGCCGGAAACGGCTCGGACGAATTGATTTCCGTGCTGTTCACCGGGTTCCTTCAAAACGGGGAGGCCTTTGCCACCGTAGAGCCCGATTTTTCCATGTACGCCTTAAACGGCCGGCTCCACGAGGCGCGTCATGTAAGAATTCCCAAAGAAGATTACCGTCTGGATATTGACAAGATCATAAAAACCTGCAACAATGAAGAGGTAAGGTTGCTCATCTTCAGCAATCCATGCAATCCTACCTCTGTAGTGTGCCCCAAAGAAGACATACGCAGGCTGCTTCAGGGCGTGTCGGCTTTGGTGGTGCTGGACGAGGCCTATATGGATTTTTCAGACCAGAGCCTGCTGCCGGAATTTCAAAACTATGATAACCTGGTCATTCTGCGGACCTGTTCCAAAGCTGTGGGTGCGGCGGCTCTGCGGTTGGGCTTCGCTCTGGCCGGGGACAGGCTGACAGATGCTCTGCGGGCGGTAAAACCGCCCTATAACGTCAATACTATTTCCCAAAAGCTTGGGGCCTGCCTGCTGCGCAGAGGGGAACTGCTGGACCGTGCCCGGAAGGAACTGCTCTCGTCCCGGGACGAATTGCTTTCGGGCCTGCGTACCTTACAGGAAGCTTACCCCAGCACTTTCCGGCTGCTGCCATGTCATGCGAATTTTGCCGCTCTGGTTCTGCGGGATGGGGAAGCCGCCCGCCGCTTTGTGTGGGAGAGGGGCGTTTCCGTGAGATATACCGGAGGTCTGTTGCGGGTCACCTGCGGCAAAAAGGAAGAAAACAAGGCCTTTCTGCGGGCCTTTCAGGAATATCTGCAAACTATCGGATAAGGAGCGCTGACTATGGAAGGTTACCGGGCGCACATACACCGCGTCACGAAAGAGACCGACATTGAGCTTGACCTTGACCTGTACGGCGGAGAGGTTTCCGTCTCCACGGGCGTGGGCTTTTTCGACCATATGCTCAGGGCCCTGGCGGTTCATGGCGGCTTTGGCCTGACCGTTAAGGCCGTTGGGGACTGGGAGGTTGACTGCCACCACACCATTGAGGATACCGGAATCGTGCTGGGACAGGCTTTTTCCCAAGCTTGCGGGAAAAAGCAGGGTATGGCCCGTTACGGCCACGCCTTTATTCCAATGGATGAGGCTCTGGGCTTTGCCGCTGTAGATTTAAGTGGGCGGCCTTTTCTGGTGTTCCAAGTGGATTTTCCCCAGGAGCGGGTGGGGGATTTTGATACCTGCATGACGGAGGAATTTTTTCGGGCCTTTGCCGTCAACGCAGGGGCCGCGCTGCATTTGGAATGTAAGTATGGAAAAAATTCCCATCACATGATAGAGGCCGTGTTTAAAGCCGCTGCCCACGCCCTGAGGGACGCTTTAACTATTACGGGGGATGGGAACGAGGTCTTGACTACCAAAGGCGTTTTGTAACACATGGAGGATACCTATGATTATTCTGCCTGCTATTGACCTTCATCAGGGAAAGTGCGTCCGCCTGTTCCAGGGGGACTACAGTACCGCCCAGGTGGTGGCTCCCGATCCCGTGAGTACCGCCAGGCGCTTCGAGGAACAGGGGGCCCGCTGGATCCACATGGTGGACCTGGACGGCGCCAGAGACGGCAGGCCGGTAAACGACAGCCTTATTTTCGATGTGGTGGAAAATGTGGACGCCCACGTGGAAGTGGGCGGCGGTATCCGGGACCTGGGGACTGCTGAGTATTATCTGGAAAGGGGCGTCAGTCGGGTGATTTTGGGTTCTGCCGCCCTGCGGGACCCCGGCTTTGTGAAAGAAGCCGTAAAAAAGTACGGTAAAAAGATTGCTGTCGGGGTGGACGCTTTGGACGGCAAGGCTGCCGCCGAAGGCTGGACCGAGCAGAGCCAGGTGGACTATATCGAATTGTCCAGGCGCATGGAGGATATCGGCGTGCAGTACATCATCTTCACAGATATTTCTCGGGACGGCACTTTGGACGGGCCCAATCTGACCATGCTGGACAAGCTGAACCGCTCGGTAAGCTGTAATATCATTGCCAGCGGCGGGGTAAGCAGCCTGTTGGATCTGGTGGCCCTTTTCGATCTGGGCCTGTATGGGGCCATTGCCGGCAAGTCCATCTATACCGGGACCCTCGATTTAAGGGCCGCGATTACCGCCTGCCACAGGATTTCCGGGAAAAAGCCCAAGACTCCGGCGGCCCTGGATGACGAACTGGAACGGTATTTCCGCAAGTCCGACCTTATCCCCGCCGTGATCCAGGACGATGACACCGATGAGGTGCTCATGTTGGCTTACATGAACCGGGAGTCCATGAAGAAGTCAATGGAGACCGGGTATACCTGGTTTTACAGCCGCAGCCGCAAGGCCCTGTGGAACAAGGGGGAGACCTCCGGTCACACCCAAAAAATAATCGATGTCTGGGCCGACTGTGACGACGATGCCTTGCTGCTGCGGGTCAAGCAGACCGGCCCTGCCTGCCACACCGGCAGCCACAGTTGCTTTTTCAAAAAGTTGAATGAGGAAGCAAACAAGGAGGGACTCTGATGGATGCGTTAAAAACCGCCTACGAAACGGTCCTTGCCAGAAAGACAGAGAAAGCGGAGGGCTCGTACACCTGCTACCTGTTTGAGCAGGGGCTGGATAAAATCTTAAAAAAATGCGCCGAGGAATGCGGCGAGACCATCATCGCCGCAAAAAACGGGGTGAAGGCCAATACGGTGGGGGAAATAAGCGACCTGCTGTACCATATTACGGTGCTGATGGTCAACGAGGGCATTTCATATGAGGATGTGGAGAACGAGCTTGCCCGCCGCCGGCAGAAACAGGGCAACCTTAAAATTTTCCATCAGGTGGATAAGGACACATGAGGAAAGAAAATCTGCCCTGGGATTGGGACCAGAAAGTGAAAGACTTTGTAAAGCCGGGCGACAGGGTCGTAACCTTGCGGCCGGGCTTTGCCGTTTCCCAAATAGAGCCGGAGAGCGTCCAGGTGATCTTAAACCGGGGGCCGCTGCGGGGTCTGCCGGAAATTTGGCGGGCGTTAAAGCCCGGCGGCTTTTTCTTGACAGAATGTGTGGGCGGCGAGGACAGCAGGGCCCTGGCGAATTTTCTTTTGCCGGGCAGCCGTCCGGCCGGTACGGTAAATCTGGAAAATCAGGTGCCAATTATGGAGCAGGCGGGCTTTCGGGTGATGTACCGGAACCAGGCGTATCCCGTTACCCGTTTTGACAGCATAGAAGAGTTCCTGCGCTTTGCTGCCATTTTCCCCCAACTTTTCCCGGGCTTCTCCAAAGCTGTCTGCGAAGAAAAGTTAAGGGAATTGGAGGCCCTCCTGGACGCCCGCGGCTTTCTGGAAAACCATGAGCACAGGTTCATTTTGATCGGGAAAAAACAGGGATAAACCGGGAATCCGTCCCGGAGCTTTCCGGAACGGATTCCCAGTCTGTTTCGTTTATTTCAGCCCGGCTTCCTCCAAAGCTTTCTGTTGCTCTTCATAGTAATTTTGGGAGTATCTGTCTTCGCTTCTCCAGTCCTGGTCACGCAGGTCAGCAATATCTGACCAGTTGTATTCATCGATCAGCCGTTCCGCCGCCTCATGATCGGCTTTGCTTTCGTCCAGGGGCAGGGTAAACATGGCGCATTCCTCCGGGAAATCCTCCCGGAAAGCAATAGACCCGTCCTCCAGCGTGGTGAAAACATCGCCCTCCTGATAGCACACCGCACCTTCCACATATACCGGGAACGTTTGCTTGTAAACGGCCATAGAAACATCGCGATCGGCAAACAGTTCCAGGTTGGAGACGTCATAGCATACGTACCAGACGTTATCGAGCAGTACGCCATTTGACTTTTGCCCAAGAACAAAGTCCATCCCAACGGAGTATCCGGAAACAAGGGGCGTCACTCTAAAATCGTTCTGGAAATCTTTCAATGACGCACCGTTGTTTCCCTGGAACGCCATCAAGACAAAATTATGGCCGTTGCTTACGGCGCCATATTCATGAAGCTCTTCGCCGGGGGCAATACCAATAAGCGTTGCGGTGTAATCTCCCATGACCCGGGTCTCGTTGATCTCTACGGCGTTTTCACCGCTGAAAGCCGCTCTCATGTTGGCATTATCCAAATACTGCGAGGCATCCCTGGCGTTTAAAAGGCTTGCAGCGGCAAATCCGCCAACGCTGAGCGCCGCCGCCAGACACAGGGCGATAGTGACCCTGCAAAGAATCTTTCGTTTCATTGTGCTTTTCTCCTTTCCATTGGCAAGCTGGGCCTTTTGCCGCAAAAGCTCAATGGTGCGGGCCCCAAAGTCCTCCGAGAAAGATAGTTTTCCAAAGGCTTCCCGATATTCTCTCTCGTCCATCAACAGTCCTCCTTCAAAATTTTTTTCAGTTTTTCCCGGCCCCTGCTGAGACGTGTTCCCACCGTGGCGGCGGGCAGACCCAGCAGTTTTCCGATCTCCTTTGCGGTATAACCCTCGTAGTAGTGGAGATGGATCACTGCGCTGTACTTTTCCGGCAGTGACCGCACGGCTGCCAGTATATCGGCGCCGTTGGAACTTAACCTTTCCGGGGCGGGGATCTGCAGCGCCTCGTCCAGAGGGAGGTTCTTCCGTTCCGCCCTGCGGCGGAAGTCACCGGCCCGGTGAAGGGTGGCCCGGATAAGCCAGGCCTTTTCGTGTCCGGCGTCCCGGAACGAAACCGGAGAGGACATCAGCTTTAAAAACACGTCCTGCACAGCATCCTCCGCGTCGGAGGTGGAGGAAAGCCGGGTGCAGGCCAGACGCAGAAGCATGCCGCTGTATTCCCGCACCATCCGCTCGATTGCTTCATTGACAGTCTGTGAAGCCATGTCCTCATCTCCCTTCACATGAAACACGTTTCAGAGCAGCTTATTTTTTCACAAAACACGAAAAAAAGAAGGGCCTGCTTGGGCGACCCTCCGTAAGGAAGGTCGCCCGAAGGGGCTTTGTAACTCAGTTTTAAGTTTATAGTTTTCTGCGATTACGGCATAGCCCTTGCGGTTACGCCGTTTTTGCTTTGGCGCGGTTCAGGTGGGCCTGAAAGTATTCCTCCATCTCCTCGGGCGAGGGCTCCCGGATGATCCCCACGCCGTTGT
>CAZGLW010000018.1:0-28036 GCA_964525985.1 uncultured Acutalibacter sp.
GAAACTTCGGTTCCGTAGACGGAGATCCTCCCGCCGCTTACCGTTATACAGAAGCCAGACTGTCCAAGCTTTCCAACGAAATGCTCAGGGACATTGACAAGGATACGGTGGACTGGGACCCCAACTTTGACGAGACCCGGAAAGAACCCCGGGTCCTGCCCTCCCGGTTCCCAAACCTGTTGGTAAACGGGTCCAGCGGTATTGCCGTTGGAATGGCTACCAACATTCCCCCCCACAACCTGCGGGAGGTAATCAACGCGGTGGTGTGCGAGTTGGACGACCCGGACGCCACCTTAGAGCAGCTGATGGAACACATCCAGGGGCCGGATTTCCCCACCCGGGGCATTATTATGGGCCGGTCCGGCATCCGGGCCGCGTACGGTACAGGCCGGGGCCGCATTACCGTGCGGGCCAGAACGGAATTTGAGGAATACGGCAAAGACCGTACCCGCATTGTTGTAAACGAGCTGCCCTATCAGGTGAACAAGCGCCAGTTGATTAAGAACATGGCCGATCAGGTAAAGGACAAGCGCCTGGACGGTATTTCCGACATCCGTGACGAGACTGACCGGAACGGCATGCGCATTGTGATTGAGTTAAAAAGAGATGCCAACCCACAGGTAGTTTTGAACCGGTTGTTCAACCAGACCGCCATGCAATCCAACTTCTCCGTTATTATGCTGGCCCTGGTGAACAACCAGACCCAGCCTAAAGTGCTTACCTTAAAGGGTATTTTGGATGAGTACATCGCCTTCCAGGAAGAGATTATTACTCGCCGTACCCGGTACGACCTGAAAAAGGCCCAGGAACGGGCCCATCTGTTGGAAGGCCTGTTGATCGCCCAAGATAACATCGATGAGGTCATCCGTATTATCCGTCAAAGCTATGACAACGCAAAAGAGAACCTGATGGCCCGGTTCGGCCTGGACGATGTGCAGGCCCAGGCCATCTGCGACATGCGGCTTATTGCACTGCAGGGGCTTAACCGGGAAAAGCTGGAAACGGAATACAGGGAACTGGAAGCCAGGATCGAATATTATAAAGAACTTTTGGATTCTGAGGAAAAAATCCGCCAGGTACTTAAGGAAGAACTTTTGGAACTGGCCCAAAAATATGGCGACGACAGGAAAACGGAGATACAGGATGTGGCCGGCGAAATCGACATTGAGGACCTGATCCCCGTAGAGGAATGCGTACTGACCATGACCCAGTACGGCTATGTAAAACGTCAGAAAATGGACACCTACCGCACCCAGAGGAGAGGCGGCCGGGGTATTACCGGCATGACCCGCCGGGATGAGGACGTGGCAACCGAGTTGTTCGTAACAGGCAGCCACGACCGGGTGATGTTCTTCTCTGACACGGGCAGGGTCTACAAGCTGAAATGCTATGAGATACCGGAAGGCTCCCGTGCCAGCCGGGGCATGAACATCCGGAACCTGCTCCCTCTGGGCCCCGACGAAAAGATCACCTCCATGATCAGGGTGACGGCTTTTGATGATGACAAATACCTGGTCATGGTCACCCGCAACGGCGTGATAAAGCGTACCAGGCTTTCCGCTTTTAACTCCGCCAGAAAGAACGGACTTATTGCTATCGATCTGGACGAGGGCGACGTGCTTTCCTGGGTACGCATTACCACCGGCGGCGACCAGCTGCTGGTAGCGACCAAGAAGGGCATGTCCATCCGGTTCAATGAGAGCCAGGTCCGGGAGGTAGGCCGTACCGCCCGGGGAGTTAAGGTGATGGACCTGAAACCGCAGGACTGCATTGTGGGCATGTCCATTCTGCGGAAAGGCGGCTTGGTACTTACCGTCACCGAGACCGGTTACGGCAGGCTTTCAAGCCCCGACAATTACCGCGTGCAGCACAGGGGAGGCAAAGGTCTGTTGAATTACCACATTGACCGTTTCGGCGATGTGGCGGGCATTAAAGTGGTGGATACGGACGATGACGTGATCCTCATTTCTGAGGATGGGATTATTATCCGCATCGCGGCTTCTTCCATCAGGCTGTGCGCCCGGCCCGGCAAGGGCGTAAGGGTCATGCGCCTACAGGAGGGCGACAGAGTGGTTACTTTGGCCCGGGTCCCCCACGAGGAAGAAGGTACGGGCACCGACGGGGACACCCAGGCGTCGGAGGAACCGGAGGAGGACGAAGAAACAGGAAATTAAACAGAAAAAAGGAAGAAGAAAAGCCGCCGGACGAAGGGGTCCGGCGGCTTTTGCTCTGGGATACTACTCACAGCTTTCCCTGCTCTGCCAGCCTGGCGGTTCTTAAAATGCCGATCTGGGTCTTGGCGTCGGGGATCTCATTGTTCAATACCATTTCTACGGCTTTCTCCAGCGGGATGCGCACGTTGTTGAGAAACTCACCTTCATCCAAATGGAGAGAGCCGGTGTCCTGAGTGACCCGGCAGGCCCAGAGATAGATGATTTCCGCGGAATAGCCGCAGGTAGGGTATATCTTCCCCAGAGAGACATATTTCTCGGCGGCGGTGCCGGTCTCTTCCAGCTGTTCCCGCTTCATGGCTTTAAAGGGATCCTCTCCCCTTTCCAGCTTGCCGGCGGGCAGTTCCAAAAGAACCTCTTTATAAGGGTAACGGAACTGCCGGACAAAAATCAACTCGTTTTCGGGGGTGAGCACCGCCGCGCAAACCCCGCCTGGATGCTCAACCACCTCTCGCTTGGTCATTTTGCCGTTTTCCAGTTCCACATCATCCACATGGACGCGGATAATTCTGCCGTCAAAAATTTCGTGTACCTGCTTTGTGGTTTCGGTCAGCTTCATAAAAAACATCCTTTCCTCGGTTCTCTTCCGCCAATTTTTTAATCCAGCCGGTTCATCACAAGGCCGGTGAGCAGCTTTGGGTAAAAATAAGTGGATTTTTGGGGCATTTTTTCTCCGGCTGCGGCTACCGCGCCGATTTCTTCTACCCGTGTTGGGTTCAAAAGGAAACAGCACTGGCTCTCTCCCCCGCTGACAGAGGCCTGGGCCTCCTCTGCCGACCGGGTGTAGAACAGGTTTTTCTGGGCGGCCATGTTGGCCTTGTCGATTTTTAATATCCGCTCCAGGACCAGAGTGTGCAGAATGGTCACGTCCAGCAGACGGTAAGCCCCGCTTTTTTCCGGAAGCAGGCTGTCCATCACGGCGGGGTCCCTCAAAGTGAGGAGCCGCCAGTTCATGCCGTCATAATAGCCAAAAGCGTGCTTTCCCTCCCTGTAACAGGCGGCCAGAGCGGCTTCTGTCTCCGCCCGTCCCGCTTGGGGGGCAACTGTAAAGGTCCCGCCGCAGGCGGCAAGCAGAGCGGCGCTGTCAAAGCCCTCCATATTCCGTACCAGCCTGTGGGTGGGGAATACCACCAGCCCGTCATCCTCCATATCCGCCAAAAACATCATGACGGAGTCCGCCTGAGGTCTGGCGTCCCGGTACCGCAGGGCGGTTTCATACCGATGGTGGCCGTCGGCAATATAAAGTTTTCGGTCAGTAAAGTCTTCCCGGACAGCTTCAATAGCAACCGGATCGTTCACCACCCAAAGCCGGTGGGTAACAAGCCCATCGGAGAAGGCGTACCTGGGAGAGCATGTGCCCGCAAGGCGGTCGAGCCTCTGGCGGGTGACGTGCTTTTCATCCCGGTACAGGGAATAGATCTGGCTGAAGTTGCAGTTTGTGGCCCGCATCAGTTGAAAGCGGTCCTCTTTTGCCCTGCTCAGGGTCTCCTCGTGCGGAAGAACAATTCCTGAGGCAAAATCCTCCAGGCGCACCCGGCAAATCAGGCCGCGCAGCTTTCTGGTCTCTCCCCGGTCCACCTGAGTGAGGAATTCTTCCTCATAAATGTACAGGCCGGGGTCCATGTCGGTTTTCAGTATCCCGCGGGAAAGCCAGTCATCCAGAATCCTCCCCGCGTCCCCGTAGGGGTCCTCCCCTTTTGGGAGTTCCAGCCTGACCATATTGAATGGGCTCCGGTCACAAAGCTCCCGGCGCTGTTCCTCACTGATGATGTCGTAAGGGGGGCAGACCAGGCTTTCGATGCTCCCGGCATTCGCCAGGTCGTACCTCAGAGCCTTAAACGGTCTTATTTCCGCCATAGATACTCCCTCTTTCTTCCGAGTCTTCCTTATTGTACTCCGCAAAGGGCGTTTCCGTCAAGAAAACGGGAAGAAAAGTGGGAAAAAGTCCCGGATTTCCCATGTGTCCATCCAATTTTCACGCAGAATTCACAATGACGGCTTACACTGTAGGAAACTGCGTCCGGCGCCTGGAAAGGGGCCGCCGTTCCGGCCGCCGCAAACAAGCGCGCGTCTCACAAGCCGGACGCTCCCAGACATGGAAAGGGGCTTGCAAAAACGACAGTTTTGCGGTACTATTGTAAAGCAATAGACCTAAAACGGAAGACAGGAGGAATCAGGTCAAATGGTAGAGGTCAAAAACCTCACGAAGCGCTATGGGTCGAAAATTGCGCTTGATCATGTGAGTTTCAAAGTTGAGAAGGGCTCCATTGTAGGCTTCCTGGGCCCTAACGGCGCGGGAAAGTCTACCACGATGAACATTGTGACGGGCTATCTCTCCGCTACCTCGGGCGAGGTGACCGTTTTTGGAAAGAATATTTTAGACGAGCCCAACGAGGTAAAAAAGTCCATTGGATATCTGCCTGAAATGCCCCCGCTCTATATGGACATGACGGTAAAGGAATACCTGAACTTCATGTACGATCTCAAAAAGACCAAGCTCCCCAGGGAACAGCATATCAAAGAGATATGCGGACTGGTAAAGATTGAGAACGTATACGGCAGGCTGATCGGCAACCTCTCAAAGGGATATAAGCAGAGAGTTGGCATTGCTCAGGCCCTTATCGGCAACCCGCCTGTTCTGATCCTGGACGAGCCCACCGTTGGCCTGGACCCCAAGCAGATTATTGAGATCCGCACCCTGATTAAGAACCTGGGCCGGAACCACACCATCATTTTAAGCTCCCACATCCTGTCGGAAGTGCAGGCGGTGTGCGAACGCATTATTGTCATTAACAACGGCAGGCTGGTGGCGGACGGCGCCACAGATACCCTGGCCCACGACCTGTCAAAAGACCACAGGCTTGTCCTTCGGGCCGAAGGGCCGGAAAGCAGCATGGTCCGGGCCATCCGGGGTCTGGACCACGTGGTGGATGTGTACTCTTTGGGTGAAAAGGAACCGGGCGTGTTCGAGATCAGCGTGGAATCCGACCCCGACGCCGACCTGCGCAGGGACCTGTTTGCCCTGCTTTCCCGGAAAGGCTGGCCCATGCTTGCCTTAAAGAATACGGACCTTACACTGGAGGATTTGTTCCTGCAGCTTACCAGTACCGACGCCGCCCTGGCCCCGGAACAGGAGGATGAGGAGGTCCCGCCTCACGCGAAAAAGGGAGAGAAAGCTGAAAAAGGAGGGGACAAAGAATGAAAGCTGTTTTTAAGAGGGAACTCCGCTCTTATTTCAATTCCCCCGTGGGATATGTATGCGTCGCCGCTTTAGCGGCGCTGTACGGTTTTTTCTATTACCAGGTGATGGCCATTGGCTCCACCAGTTATATCCGCAATGTGTACAGCACTATGTTCACCTTTGGCATGATGGTCATTCCCATTATTACCATGCGCAGCATGACAGACGACCAGAAGAATAAGACCGACCAGGCCCTGTTGACCGCGCCGGTGGGAGTCACATCCATTGTTGTAGGCAAGTTTTTGGCCTGCTTTTTCGTGTTCCTTATTGCTTCCGCTATCGGCCTTTTGCCCGCGGTGGCCATGAGCTTTTTCTCCTCTCCCTCCTGGGGCGAGGTTATAGGCAACTTTCTGGGTACGCTGCTGTACGGCGGCGCCATGATTTCTATCGGCGTGTTCATTTCAAGTTTGACAGTCAGCCAGATCATTGCCGCTATCGGCACCTTTATCGTGTCCGTATTTCTAATGTATATTGACAATCTGGCCGGCGCTGTGTCCAACACAGTGGTGAACAAGGTGGTTGAGTGGATATCCTTTAACACCCGCTATACCACCTTTACCCAGGGGATGTTCAGCATTTCCAGCACTGTGTTCTTTCTCAGCGTAATGGCTGTGTTCGTGTTCCTTACCATCCGCAGGCTGGAAAGCCGCCGTTGGAATTAAGGGAGGGAGAATGCGTATGGAAACCAAACTGAACGAAACCAATATGCCCGAACAGGACCCGCGTGAAGAGCAGGAACAGCCTGCCGGGACCGAACAGTCCGCCGGGACCGAACAGTCCGCTGAGACCGAACAGCCCGCCGAGGCCGAACAGCCCGCTGAGACCGAACAGTCCGATGAGACCGAACAGCCCACTGAGGCCGGGCAGACTGTTTCTGAGGAAAAAGGCCCCGAGCAGTCCCCAAAGAAGAAAAAGCATTCCCTTTTAAACGTCCTGAAAAGCAACCGTTTTAAGCGGGGCGGCATGGCCACTCTGATGAGCGTGGTGTTTATCGCTATTGTGGTGGTAATCAATATTCTGGTAGGCGTGCTTACCGAGCGGTTCCCCTCCATGAATATCGATCTGACTGCCCAAAAGCTTAACTCTCTGTCCGACCAGGCTGAGGAGATTGCTAAGGGGATTGAAAAGGACACCGCCATTTACCTCATCGGTTCGGAGGACGCTTACCGGAAGGACCAGTTGTATTCCAGTTATGGTATCCAGTACAGCCAGGTGGCCAACCTGGCGGACAAGCTGCGGGAAGCAAATTCCCGTATTTCGGTGGAGTTCATCGACCCTGACACCAATCCTGCCTTTATCAGTTCTTATGCGGCGGACAGCCTGGTAAGCGGCGATGTGCTGGTAGAGACGGAGGAACGCCACAAGGTAATCACCGTAAATGATATGTTCAGCCAGAAAACAAACCAAAGCACCTATCAAAGCGAGATCTACTCCAAAGTGGACAGCGCTCTGGCCAGCGCTTTGGAGGTAGTAAACATGGATGACGTGCCCGTGCTCACTATCGCCACAGGTCACGGAGAACTGCTCACTGACGACACGCTGGCGGCCTTTATCTCTCTGATGGAAGAGAAAAATTTTGAGATAAAGGAAATTGACTTCCTTACGGAGGATATCCCCGAAGACACCCAGGTGCTCATGGTTCCCACCCCCACCACGGATTACACGGAGGAAGAGGTGCAGAAGCTGCGGGAGTACCTGGATAATGAGGAGAGTTCCAACCCGGCCGCGCTTTTGGTCACCTGTCACCCAACTCAGGGAGATATGCCTCATTTGGCCAGTTTTTTGGAAGAGTGGGGAGTTAAGGTGGAAAAGGGCGTGGTAGCCGAAACCGACGATTCCCGGGTGGCCTTGCGCAGCGCCGCTTACGTCCTGGTAGACCCGGACAGTGAGGTGCTGACTAGCGGTAGTTACAATACGCTGATTGCCGCCAGTTCCGCGCCCCTTACGCTGCTGTTCGACGGCAACGGCGACGTAAATACAAAGGCCATGTGGACCACCGCCGATACAGCATATGTGGCCACTGAGGATATGACGGAAGCAGACATGGAAACACCTCATACATCTTCGCAGACAGTGGCGACCATTTCCGCCAAATATATCAACGACGATATACTCAGAAGCGTGGTGGTGTTCGGCTCCTCCTATATCTTTACCGACGCCTTTATGGAGGCTACAGCCTTTGGCAACAGAAGTTATATTTCAGACCTGTTGCAGCATATCACCGGCACGGATGGCAGCAATGTCAGCGTGATTTCTTCCCAGGTGCAGACAAATGTGGTGGATGTGTCCGCTTCTACCAGCACGATCAACATACTGGGACTGGGCGTGTTCACAGTGGGTCTGCCCCTTGCTATCCTCATTGCCGGGCTGGTCATCTTCCTGAAGAGGAGGCACCTGTAAGTCTATGAAAAAAACCACAAGGAACATCCTGATTATGCTGGCGGTCCTGGTGGTGCTGGGGGGCGTCACTGCGGCTTTGCTGTTCATCCAGCCCCAAGAGGAAGAAACGGCCAGTTCGGCCCCTGAGTCCTCCGCCTCAACCGAAGCCATTTTGGAAAAGGAGGCCACGGAAGTGGCAGCCATTTCGGTGGAGAACCAGGAGGGCAGCTTCCGCATTGTTCCTGAATCGGAAACGGATGGGAGCGTCACATTTACTATTGAGGGCTATGGGGGATACAACCTGAACAACGCCACTATCAACAGTGCCGCCGAGAGCTTGCTGTCACTTGTCCCTATAAAGGAACTGGGTCCCCAGGATGATCTGGAGACCTTTGGGTTGGCCGGGGACCAGGCGGTGAACGTAACGCTGGAATATAAGGACGGCGGCAGCGACCAGCTGGTGCTGGGCTCTACCGGCGGCGAGACCTCCGGCAGATATGTACTGAAGGACGGCAACGTGTCTATTGTTTCCGGCATTTCCACAAACCTTTACGGCAGTATGTACGACTTTTTCAGTCTTTACCTTTACGCTGTGCCGGACCGGTACGAAAGTTCTGATGGGACAGAGTCCTCTGACGTGAGCGATTCCTCCGAGAGCCAGACGGTCGCCGAGGACCTGATGTACAGCGTAACTTTGTCCGGCACCCACTTCCCCGAGACGATCCATATTGAGTATGACGACACCCTTACCGGCATGTACCGCATCACTCAGCCCTTTACGGCGGAATCCGGATCTACGAAGTTTAACGATATGGTGACGGCTTTGAAATCTCTGGATGCTACCGACGTAGCGGCCGCGGGCCTGACCGACGAAGTGCTGGAGGAATACGGCCTTTTAGAGCCTTATGCAAAAATAGAATTCAATATGAATGGCTCAGAGCACACCTTAGCCGTGAGCGCCAGAGACAACGACGGCAACCGGTACCTTACCGCCGACCGGAACGACGTGGTGTACGTGGTCACTGATGACCTGGTTTCAGCTTGGGCGGAAGCCTCGCTGTTGGATATGCGGATGAGTTATGTCTGGCTGCCGAACATTATGCAGGTGGAACGGCTCTCCCTCACGTTGGACGGCGATATGGTATATTCTTATGATGTGACCCGTACGCAGGATGAGGAAGACACTTCCGGTTCTTATGAGCTTACCATAAAAAACGCCGCGGGTGAGGATATCGACTATGAAGGCTGTTACCATACCTTCTACAAAAAGCTGCTCAGTATCACCGTTCTGTCCACAGATTCGGCGGAATATGCCGATCCCCCGGCGCTTCGGGTGGAGTACAGCTACTTTGAACGGGATGAGGACGACGTGGTAGAGTTCTGCGCTGTAGGCGAGGACCGTTACGCCGCGGTGCTCAACGGAGAATTCAGCGGCCTGGTACGGAAGTCGGAGGTTGACAAACTTATCGAAATGATCCCTGAACTGGACGCCAACCAGGCGTTGGAAAAAGACGACTGAAAAAGTTCTGGAGACGCTTGACAAACAACAGTGCTTGTGCTTAAATGGAAAAAACCGATGCAGGGGAAGTAAAACCGAAATACGACCCAGCAGAGAGCCGGACCACTGGCAGGCAAGGCAGCGCCGCAGAAACGTTTTTTCTGTCCTTGCGATTTTCCGGAAGGGAGAATCGCAAGGACATTTTGTTTCCCGCACATCTCTCCCAAACATAGAAAGAAGGCATTCTTATGAAAAACCTGAAAAAAATCTTGTGCGCTGTCTTCTGCCTTGCGTTAGCCCTGTGCCTGTTCGGCGGCTGCACAAACGGCAAGACTTCATCTTCTTCTGTCCCCGTATCTTCCGCGTCCGTTTCTTCAGATCCCGTGTCCGCCGAAGAAGGCCCATATAAAATCGGACTGATCCAGTACACGGAAAACCCCTCTCTCGACACCATCCGGGAGGCCTTCATGAGCCGGCTGGAAGAGTACGGCTATGATGAGAGCAAAGTGACTGTGGACTATCAGAACGCCGAGGGAGACGCGGCAAAAATCGATACCATTTGCCGGAAATTTGTAAGCGACAAAGTGGATATGATTGCGGCCATTGCCACGCCTGCAGCTCAGGCGGCAGTTTCCGCAGCGGAGGGCACTGATATCAAGGTTCTTTTTGCCGCCGTGAATGACCCGGCAACCGACCTGGGAATTAAAAATGACAAAAACCCCGAGGGCAATGTGACCGGAACCTCCGACCGCATCCCCGTCACCTCTATAATAGATCTGGCCCTGAAAGCGGACCCGCAGTTGGAAACCTTTGGTATGCTGTACACCTCCAGCGAATCCAACTCGGCAAACGCAGCCGGAGAAGCCAGGGAATACTGTGAGAGCAAGGGAATTACCGTAATAGACGGCAGCATTTCCAATACCAGCGAACTGCAGCAGGCGGCAGCCGACCTTTGCGGGAAAGCAGATGCTGTTTTTACCGCTGCGGATAACACAATTGCTTCCTCTGTCACCGTGGTGGCAAACGCTGCCCGCGAGGCCAAAATCCCGTGGTATGTAGGGACCGACTCTATGGTGCAGGACGGCGCTTTAGCGGCAATTGGCGTCGACTATACCGAGTTGGGTTACCAGAACGCCGATATGGCCGTAGAATTGATGGAGGGAAGAGCCGTTTCCGAGGTGCCCGTATATTATTTTGAGACATATTCTACCTACATCAACCAGGATACGCTGGACACGGTGGGGGTCACCTTTCCGGAGGATGTGCTCAGTACGGCGAACATCTTCACCGATATAGGGAACGCAGAGAATACTGTCTCCGCCGGATAATAAGGGCGGGATTTATTCCACCGCCGCCAGTGCCTTGTACCGGTCCTTCAGAGCCGGGTACAGACTGCGGTAGACCTGGTAGAACGCTTCATATTTCGGCACGTTCTCTTTGATGGGTTCCTGGGCGGGGTTTAACTGGATCATGGCGCCGCAGGCCTCCCGTACAGAAGGGTAGAGCCCGGCGCCCACTCCGGCCAGAATCGCTGCGCCCAAAGCGGGGCCCTCTTTAGATTTTACCGTTTTTACCGGACAGTTGTATACGTCGGCCAGCATCTGGCGCCACAGCGGGGAACTGCCGCCGCCGCCGCATGCCAGCATTTCCGAAATGGCAACACCCATGCCCCGCAGGATTTCCAGGCTGTCCCTTTGGGAGAAGGTGACGCCCTCCATGACGGCCCGCAGCATGTCCCGGCGGGTGTGGATGGCCGAAAGGCCGAAGAACACGCCCCGGCAGTCCGGGTCCAGATGAGGGGTGCGCTCGCCCATCAGATAGGGCAGGTACAGCAGTTTGTTACAGCCAATAGGGGACTGGGCCGCCTGTTGGTCCATCAAAACATAAGGGTCTGTCCCCATATCCCGGGCCACAGTCATTTCGGCTTGGCAAAAATTGTCCCGGAACCATTTCAGGGACAGTCCCGCTCCCTGGGTCACGCCCATGACGTGCCAGGCGCCGGGCACAGCGCAGCAAAAAGTATGCACTCTGCCCTGCGGGTCTATTGTGATCCGGTCCGTATGGGCAAACACCACCCCGGAGGAGCCGATAGTGGTAAAGGCTTTGCCGTCCGATACCACGCCGGTGCCCACCGCGGCGGCGGCGTTGTCCCCAGCGCCGCCCACTACCGGCGTGCCGGGGTTTAGGCCGGTCAGTTTTGCCGCTTCTTCAGTGACGCAGCCCGTCACCTCCGGTGACTCGTAAACCTTTGCCAGCAGGCTCTCGTCAATATCCAGAAGATTTAAAAGCTCCCGGCTCCATTGGCGGCGGGGCACATCTAAAAGCTGCATGCCCGAAGCGTCCGAAACCTCAGTGGCAAAGCTGCCCGTAAGCATATAGCGTACATAGTCTTTCGGAAGAAGAATATGCGCGCACCGGGAGTAAAGCTCCGGCTCATGGTTGCGCACCCACAGAATTTTAGAGGCTGTAAAGCCTGTCATGGCCGGGTTGGCTGTAATTTCGATCAGCTTTTCCCTGCCCACCCGCCTTTCGATTTCCCGACATTCGGCGGCGGTGCGCTGGTCGCACCAGATAATAGATCTGCGCAGCACGTTCCCGGCCTCATCCAGCATTACCAGACCGTGCATCTGCCCGGAAATGCCCAGGCCCCTGATCCGGGAGGGAGAAACTCCGCTTTCCGTTACCACAGCCCTGATCGTCTCTACCGAAGCGTGCCACCAGTCCAACGGGTCCTGTTCGGCCCAGCCGTTTTTCTCCTGGTACATGGGGTATTCTGCGGTTTTTGAAGCGACGACTGCCCCATCTCTGTCAAAGAGGACGGTTTTGGTGCCGCTGGTGCCCAAATCGACGCCGATTAAATATTCCAAAAAAATCCTTCCTTTCATAGCGTTTTGTGTCACGGAGATTTGTCTTTATTTTCATTCATTTCGTCGTTTCTGTCAAGGCGGGTCTGACACATTTCACAAATTTGTTTCTTGCGGGAAATATGATTTCGTGGTATCATAAACGTGTGTTGTTTTTAGGGAAGGAGGGTGACTGTGGAGCGCTATGATGTGGTCATTATAGGAGCCGGAGTCATCGGCAGCGCGATTGCCAGAGAACTTTCCAGGAACAAGGGGGATTTTCTTGTGCTGGAACGGGCCCCCGATGTGTGCGAGGGTACCAGTAAGGCGAATTCCGCTATCATTCACGCCGGGTTTGACGCGGAACCCGGTACATTGAAAGCGAAAATGAATGTTAAGGGAAACCAGATGATGGACCGGATCGCACGGGAACTGGATGTACCTTTTAAACGGATCGGAGCTTTGGTGGTTTGTCTGGCCCGGGAGGACATGCCCAGACTGGAGGAATTGTACCGGCGGGGGATTGAAAACGGCGTGGCGGACCTGCGTCTGCTCAGCGGTGAAGAGGCCCGGGCAATAGAGCCCCACTTGACCGGACAGGTGTGCGGCGCTTTGCTGGCGGGATCCTCCGGTATTGTGTGTCCTTTCGAGCTGACGCTTGGTTTTGCGGAAAACGCCGCCCGCAACGGCATAGAGTTCCGCTTTGACACGGAAGTTACCGGCGTCGAACGGAAAGACGGTTACTGGCTGCTGCGTACCAGCCGCGGAAATGTGGAGGCCAGAGCCGTTGTGAACGCGGCAGGAGTCTATGCGGACAGGCTGCACAACCAGGTGTGTGAGGACAAGCTGAATATAACCGCCCGCCGGGGGGAATATATGCTGTTGGATAAGACCGCCGGGGGGCACGTGGCCCACACGGTGTTCCAGATGCCAGGAAAGTACGGAAAGGGCGTTCTGGTAAGTCCTACGGTCCACGGTAATCTGTTGATGGGACCCACTGCTGCTGACATTGAAGAAAAGGAGAATACTGCCACTACCCGGGCCGGATTGGACGAAGTGGCGAAAAGATCGGCTTTAGCCGTGGAAAACCTGCCCTTGCGGCAGGTTATTACCTCATTTGCGGGGCTCAGGGCCCACGAAGAGAAAGACGACTTTGTTCTGGGCGAAGCGGCCGAGTGCTTTTTCGACGCCGCCGGAGTCGAGTCCCCGGGCCTGTCCAGCGCCCCGGCAATTGGAGAGTACCTGGCGGGAATGGCGGCCAAAAAACTGGGATTGGAGAAAAACCCCCAGTTCGATCCCGTTAGGAAAGCTGTGGTGCGCCTTGCCGACCTGCCCTGGGAGCAACGGGCGGAAAAGATAAAAGAGAACCCAGCTTATGGGGCCATTGTGTGCCGCTGCGAGCAGGTGTCCGAGGGTGAAATTTTAGACGCTGTCCACAGCACGCTGGGCGCCAGGACCCTGGACGGGGTAAAGCGCCGGACCAGAGCGGGCATGGGCCGTTGTCAAGGAGGGTTCTGCTCCCCCAGGGTGATGGAAATTTTATCCAGGGAATGGCGTATGGATCTGACAGAGGTGCGCAAAAGCGGCGGCAGGTCGCAGATCGTGCTGGAAAAGACCCGGAAGGAGGGGCAGCCGTGAAACACCGGATCGTTGTGATAGGCGGCGGACCCGCCGGACTGGCCGCCGCCATTTCCGCGAGGGAAAGCGGCGTGGAGGATGTATTGATTTTAGAGCGGGAACAGGAATTGGGCGGCATTTTAAATCAATGCATCCACAACGGCTTCGGGCTGCACACCTTTCAGGAAGAATTGACCGGTCCCGAGTATGCGGCCCGGTATATTGAAAAGACCGAAAAGCTGGACATTCCCTTTCTTTTGGGGGCCACCGCAGTTAACCTCGCCCGCGAAAATGACCTGATAAAGGTGAGGGCAGTAAGCAAAACCGAAGGCTTTGTGGAAATTGAGGCTGAGGCCGCTGTATTGGCTATGGGGTGCCGGGAGCGCCCCAGGGGCGCTTTAAATATTCCCGGATACAGACCGGCGGGGATTTTTTCCGCCGGCACGGCCCAAAGACTGGTGAACCGGGAGGGGTACCTCCCCGGGAAAGAAGTGGTTATCCTGGGAAGCGGCGATATCGGTCTGATCATGGCCCGCCGCATGACGCTGGAAGGGGCGAAAGTAAAATGCGTGGCGGAACTGATGCCCTATTCCGGCGGGCTGAAACGGAATATCGTCCAGTGTCTGGACGATTACGGGATTCCCCTGAAATTGAGCCACACTGTGGTGGATATTCGAGGAAAAGAACGTCTTACCGGAGTGACTATTGCCCAGGTAGACGAACACGGTGGGCCCGTTCCAGGGACTGAGGAGGATATCGCCTGCGACACGCTTCTCCTTTCCGTAGGGCTTATCCCCGAAAACGAATTGTCAAAGGAGATTGGTGTGGAACTTTCCCCGGTCACCGGCGGTCCCCGGGTCAACGAAAGTCTGGAGACAAGCATACCCGGCGTGTTTGCCTGCGGAAATGTGCTCCACGTCCACGATTTGGTGGATTATGTGTCGGAGGAAGCCGTCCAGGCAGGTAAAAACGCAGCCCGTTACGCGCAGGGAATGGTGCCTGCCGGAGGGAGAAAAATCCCTTTGGAGCCTGCCGGCGCCGTGCGCTATACTGTGCCCTGCGTGCTGGATCCGCAGCGAATGGAGGAGCAGACCGTGGTCCGTTTTAGAGTGGGCAGAAACCTGCGGAAGGCCCTGGTGCGGGTCACCGCCGGGGAAAAGGAGATTCTGCGCCGCAAGCGGCCTGTTATGGCCCCCGGGGAGATGGAACAGGTCGTGTTAAAAAAAGAATGGTTTGCTGATTTCGCCCCTGAAGAAATTCAGGTGTGGGCCGGAGACGAGGAGGCGCTGTGATATGGAGATGAGAGAGCTTACCTGCATCAACTGCCCTCTGGGCTGTCCCCTGAAGGTAAAACTGGACGGAGAGGGAAATGTGCTGTCTATTTCCGGGAACACCTGCAGGCGGGGCGAGGAATACGGCAGAAAGGAAGTGACGGCGCCTGCCCGCACCGTTACATCTACCGTGCGGGTGCTGGGCGGCCAGGCCCCGGTGGTCCCGGTGCGGACCAGAAGCGATATTCCAAAGGCAAAGATATTCGACTGTATGGAAGTTATTAGAGCGGCTGCGGTAAAAGCCCCTGTCCATATGGGTGACGTGGTGGTCCCCGGCGCGGCGGGCACGGGAGTAGACATAGTGGCGACAAAAGATGTAAAAGCCCGCGCAGAATAAAGAGATATTTGCTGAATACCGGCCATAACTGGATAGCCGGAAGGAGGAGAAGGAAATGAACATGGAAACTACCGATCAGGACGTATGGGACGCAAAGCAGTTTTTAATCTACTGTGCGGAAAGCCACCCCAGGGCCCAAATCGCGGACTATGTGAAAAGGGTGCACCAAACGGAATTTGGCTGCAGCCAAATAAACCAAACTGAGGAGGAAGCGCTGCGGAGATTGAAAGAAGAAATCGGCGGCATGACAGAGAAGATGAAGCGCCGTCCTTACTTCCAGCCCTTTTGCGGCAATTTCTGCCGCATGAATCTTTCGGTAAGCAAGCTGCTTTCTCCTGAACTGATGAACCGTATTTTTGTGGTCTCCAATAAAAAGGTGCCTAAAGACGCATGGTTCCGTTTTGAAGAAAAGCTTCGGCTGTTCTGGGAACTCTGTCGGGAAAGGCCGGAACTGTTCCGGTTCACTGTGGAGGAGGTGGCGGACTATCTGCGGAACTACCGGGAAGCGGGTTATCCCCCTGTAAGGCACAGCCCGGAGTATATAAAAGCCTATGAGCCCGCGTACCGTGTGGTGCGCAAGGAGTATGGCAGGTACCCCGAGGTGTATGCGGCTATGGAAAAATGCCTGCGGGAAAAAGGCAAGGTGAATGTGGCTATCGACGGGAACAGCGCCGCCGGAAAAACAGAGATGGCCCGTGTGCTGGCGTCGCTGTTCGACTGCAATGTATTTCATGCCGATGACTTTTTCCTTCCCCTGGAAAAGCGTACGCCGGAGCGTATGAGCGAGGTGGGTGGAAACATGGAACGGGAACGGTTCCAGGCGGAAATTTGCGAGAAGGTAAAAGAGGGAAAGTCATTTTCCTACCGGCCATATGACTGTTCTGTCATGCGGTTCGGGGCCCCCGTGGAGGTCCAGCCTAAGAAGATCAATATTTTTGAAGGTTCGTACACCATGCACCCGGACCTGCGGCAGTATTATGACGTAAAAGTGTTCCTTTCTATACCGCCTACCGAACAGGAGGCAAGGCTTTTGGAACGCAACGGCGGCTTTATGATCAGGCGGTTCCTGGATGAGTGGATCCCGAAGGAAAACGCCTATTTCAACGAAATGAACGTTCGGGAAAACTGCGACTTTATTTTTTAGGATTTTTGGACAAGCTAAAAAACAGATCTGAAGAAAGGATGGGAAAGATGGAAATACTCACTTTGACAAAAGACAATTTTGACCGGACTGTTGAAACAGCCGGAACGCCGGTGCTGGTGGATTTTTGGGCCAGCTGGTGCGGCCCCTGCCGGATGTTCTCTCCCATTGTGGATGAATTTGCCGGGGAACATGAGGGTGAAGTGACGGTGGGCAAGGTCAATATCGACGATGAGCCCGAACTCGCTTCCCGTTATGGGGTTATGAGCATCCCTACGGCAATTTTATTTGAAAACGGGCAGGTAAAAGAGAGCCTGGTGGGAGTTCAGCCCAAAGAGAGATTGGAAGAACTGCTGAAATAGGAGAAAATGCCTATGTTTGACGTGATCGTCATTGGCGGCGGACCGGGGGGATATACGGCCGCTTTGTACGCGGCCAGGGCCGGGTTTTCCGTATTGGTGCTGGAAAAGCTGGCTCCCGGCGGGCAGATGGGTACCACGGATGTGATCGACAATTACCCCGGCTTTCCCGAAGGGGTAAACGGCTTTGACCTTGCCATGAAAATGAAACAAGGCGCCGAACGCTTTGGGGTGGAAACCAGACTTTCCCGGGTAATTGGCGTGGAACTTTCGGGCAGGGTAAAGCAGGTACGCACTAAGGACAGCGCCTTACAAGCCAGAGCCGTGGTGCTGGCCTGCGGAGCGCGTCCCCGGGAGTTGGATCTGCCCGGGGAACGGGAAATGCGGGGCAAGGGCGTTTCTTATTGCGCCACCTGTGACGGAATGTTCTTTCGGGGGAAAACAACGGCTGTGGTTGGCGGAGGGAATACCGCCGCCTCCGATGTGCTGTACCTTTCCAGGCTGTGCAAAAAGGTGTATCTCATTCACCGAAGGGATACGCTGCGGGTGTCAAAAGCCTACCTGGCCCCCCTGGAGCAGGCAGGGAACGTGGAATTCGTCTGGAGCAGCCAGGTGGAAAGGCTTTTATACGGAGAAAGGATCACGGGCCTGCGGGTAAGGAATAGGCTTTCGGGAGAGAGCAAGGAACTTACCTGCGACGGGGTGTTCGTGGCCATAGGATATCTGCCGGAAACCGGGCTGTTTCAGGGACAGGTAAACCTGGATGAGACAGGCTATATAAGGGCCGGTGAAGATACAAAAACAAATATCCCCGGGGTATTTGCAGTAGGGGACCTGCGGCGAAAGCCCTTGCGCCAGGTAGTGACCGCCGCTTCTGACGGAGCAGTTGCCGCTCATTTTATAGAAGAATATTTAAACGAAACAGAAAAATAGGTTAATCCGCAAAATGTCCGTCCCGGCCGGCAGGTCTGGACGGACATTTTGCTGCATAGAGATAAGGGAGAAAAGGCCTGAAAGGGAGGAATCATATGGCGTTTTCCGACCGGGAAATTTTGGCGCGCATTTTGGAATGCGAGGCGGGAGGCGAGGGGGATACCGGCATGAAGGCTGTGGCCTGCGTGGTGATGAACCGGGTGCAGATCACATATGGGGAGTATGGCAGGCTGGATACGATCAGACAGGTGGTTTACCAGGCCGGGCAGTTTACCTGTGTGATGGAGACTATAGGGGGCCGGTACAACATGCAGAATATTTACAATATGAGGCCCACAGACATACAGTATGATATAGCGGACTGGGCTATTGCCGGGAACAGGCTGACCAACTTGGGCTTTGCCCTTTGGTACTTCAACCCTTTTAACCCCACCTGCCGGGACAACTTTCCCTCACAAGTAGGGGAATTTGTCATTCGTATTGGCGACCACTGTTTTTATAACCCCACGGAGGCCTACGCGGAAACGTGACGCCACAGTTTTACAGAATGGAGGAGACCGGAACATGAGCGAAAACAACTGGAACAGAGATATGACGCCGGGTATGCGGCGGCTGCAAAACAGGAAGGACTATCGGACCACAGAGGATGGCGGCGGGCGGACCGACAATTTTTACCATCCGCCGCAGGAACAGTTCGACAGTGAAGAAATGAGGGGCTCTATGCAGGCCATATTGGCCCAGAACATAGGAACCTATGTGGTAGTGGAGTTCCTCGTCGGCACCCAGGAGATCATCCGGAAACAGGGGCTGCTGTACTTTGTGGGAAGAAGCTTTGTCACCCTGTATGACGAGGCGGTGAACAATTTTATTGTCTGCGATATTTTCTCAGTAAAGTTTGTCTATTTCTATATGCCTGGGGATCGGCCCAGGCACAACAATTACAACATTCTTCCCGGCGGTAACAGTAACGGCGGCGACAGCAGAAGAATGAGATAAAGAAAAGCGCCCTCGAGGGACATCACCTCGGGGGCGCTTCAGCGTTATGAAATCTCCGCGCCGAAGAGCCGCCTTTTTATGGGGAAGAACCCTTCCATTTGTCCTTTTTTGCCCGCACGATCTATCCTGCTTCATGACGGGGAAAAGGGGACAAAATTGGCGGTTCCGCCTTTACGAAAGGATTATTTTGCGGTGTTGATACACGCCCGGTTATCCCACAGGTATTTTGCCCCGGACAGCAGCGTAATGGCAGCTACGGTCCAGCATAGAATTTGTGTGAGGATGGATATGACCGAAATGCCGTCGGCTGGGGAGAAAGCGGCGGCCAGGTAATAGAACAGGATGGTAAGCATCTGTAAAACGGTTTTTACCTTGCCCCAAATATTGGCCGCGATTACATGGTCTCCCGCGGCGGCGATCATCCGCACCCCCGCAACGGCGAACTCCCGGAATAAAATGACGGCCAGCACCACGGGGCTGCAAACGCCGTCTATCACCATGTAGATAAAGGCGGCGGTAGTCAGCATTTTGTCGGCCAGAGGGTCCGCGAACTTGCCGAAATTGGTGACCAGATGTTTTTTTCGGGCAAGGTAACCGTCCAGGAAATCCGTCAGGCTGGCAGCGGCGAAAACGGTTCCGGCCAAAAGGCTCATAACCCAGTTAAAGTCGTGCCGGCCATAATGGGAAAAAGCGGCGAATATCATAAACACCGGAACCAGCAAGACCCGCAGGACCGTCAGCTTGTTGGGCAGATTCATCTTCATCGAAAAGACCCCTTTACTTGACAGCTTTTCCACGCATTGCGCGGGTTTTAAGAATTGCCTGGAAGTTCGGTATCACACCAGCCGTCCATACAGGTCGCAGTCAATACAGCTTTCGATCGCCACCTGTACAAAATGGCCGGGTACGGGTTTTTTCTGATCCGCTGTAAAGAACACCTTGCCGTCCACATCCGGGGCGTCCATAAAGGATCGGCCAAACCAGCATTCGGCGTAACGGTCAAAGCCCTCTGTCAGCACAGTAAGGGTCTGCCCGATATAGGTCTGCCCCTTTTCCTCCATAATGCGGCCCTGGGTCTCCATGATGATTCCGGCCCTGTGTTCTTTTACCTCTTCGTCTATCTGGTCCGGCAGTTCCGCCGCCGGGGTACCCTCTTCCCGGGAGTAGGCAAAGCACCCCAGTCTGTCAAATTTTACGTCCTTCACAAATTCAGCCAGTTCGGTAAAGTCATCCTCCGTTTCTCCCGGGAACCCGGCGATAAGTGTGGTGCGCAGAATGACTCCGGGGACCCTTTCGCGGATCTTTTCCATCAAAGCGGTAAGGCTCTGCCTGTCACCGGCCCGGCCCATGACATGTAAAATTTTCTGAGAGGCGTGCTGCAAGGGCACGTCTATGTATTTTACGATTTTTTCTTCCCTTGCCATCACGTCCAACAGTTCGTCCGTAATGGCGTCGGGATATGTATACAGCACCCGCAGCCATTGCAGGCCATCTATTTTACACAGGCGGCTCATTAGCTTCGCCAGAGAGTATTCTCCGTAAAGGTCCTTTCCATAACGGGTAGTGTCTTGCGCAATCAAAACAATCTCTTTTGCCCCGTTTGCCACCAAATTTCTGGCCTCATCCTCAATGCTTTCCATAGTCCTGCTGCGGTAGCCTCCCCGGATGAGGGGAATGGCGCAGTAGGAACACCGGTTGTCGCAGCCTTCGGCAATTTTCAGATACACAGACCAGCTGGGGGTGGAAAGTTCACGCTCCCCGCACAGGGGCATATTTTCCTTTCCGGGAAAGCTTTCCACAAAGCCGTCCCGCAGCATCCGCCACAAGCAGTCGGCCACATCCCCGTTTGCCCCAATACCCAAAACGGCGTCCACCTCCGGCAGTTCCCGGTGGATCTCTTCCCGGTAGCGTTCTGAGAGGCACCCGGTGACCACCAGCTTTTTAATGCGGCCCTCTTTTTTCAGCTGGGCCAGTTCCAAAATCTCATCAATGGACTCCTTTTTGGCGCTTTCGATAAAGCCGCAGGTGTTGACAATTGCAATATCCGCCAGCGCGGCGTCGTCCACAGTTTCAAAGCCGCCGACCTTTAAAGCGGCCATCAGCATTTCCCCGTCCACCTGGTTTTTGGCGCAGCCAAGAGAAACCATACCAACTTTTACCGCCATTTTCTTTATTTCCCCTTTCTCACGCTTTCCTGGGGGAAAGCCTGGCAAAGAAATTTTAATTCGCCCGCGCGGGAGGGAACCAGCAGCAATCGCCCCACAGCCGCAGGCCGGCCCCGGATCATTCCAAGTCTATGTAGCTCCTTAATATTTTGAAAAATTCCCCGTCATTCGTCCCGGACGGCTCCCGCAGGCTGGTCTCTCCCGCACTGTCTAGGATCACCACCGTTACCGCCAGATGGCATTCCCCCTCCGGCATATGCGCGCCGCCTACCACGCGGGAAATCGTCCGCCCTGTCAACTTCCCGTTTTCATCGTAAACATCCCACAATTCCATAAGGCACAGGTTCCTTCTGGAGAATCATCCTAAAATTTCCTTTGCTTTTTGTACAGCCAGTTTCACATATTCGTTCAGGGGCAGATCCTCTGTCCCCACTACGGTGACAGAACACCGGTTCACGGGAATCAAAAGCTTTTGGGCCCGGCTTTCTGAAACGGCAGCCGCCATTTTGGGGGTAATCTCCCCATACAGGGCGTTTGCGGTGATAATACCCATAGGTCCGGCGATGAGGTCGGCTGCGGCGCAGTTGACCACCACCGGGTTTTCACCCGTGGCCCCCGCGTCGGCGCCCGCTTTCAGCATGGCTGTGGTGGCGGCGGAATTTGTCCCCACAGCCACCACCTTCGCTTGAGGCATGCCCTGCTTTAACTGAGAGGTTAAAGCCGCACCCATTTTGCCGCCCTGACCGTCTATTACTAAAATTGTTCTCATTCCCTTCCTCCCTCTTCGCTCTGTGCTTCTAAAACTTTTTCACGCTTTTTGCGTTCCCGCTGCTTTTTCTGCTTTTTCCGCAGATTTTTCAGGTCGGTTTGAATGCCGCTGGTCTCTAACCACATGCTGACCTCCGCCCCCAAAAACATGATGTACATGCAGGAAAACAGCCAGTACATTAAAATGACCAGGGTGGCAAGGCCGCCGTAAATAGAAAAGTTGGCGAAATTTTCCACAAACAGGGAAAAGAAAAAGGAAAACAATACCCAGCCGGCGGCCCCAAAAGCCGCTCCCGCCAGATTGTGGATGAACTTGACCCGCCGCCGGGGAAGGAAGGAATATTCCAGAGTAAAAAACACCAGCAGCAGCAAAAAGCCCAGCAAAGATTTAAAATTTAACAAAAGGGTGGCAAAAAATTGAGGGGAATGTTCCAGCAGATATTTGTAAATGGTAGAGCCGAAAACCAGCAATGCCGCCGTAAGCAGAATGACTACGGCAAACAGGATCACATAGACCAGAGACATCAACCGTAAGGCGATATAGTTACGGGTCTCCTGCACTTCGTAGATGTGGTCCAATCCCTTGATAACGGCCACCATGCCCATAGAGGAAGACCACACCGCCATAATAATGGCTACGGGCAAAACACCGCCGGATTCCAAAGGGCTCGGGAACAGGTCCTGGATAAACCCGGCCACGCTGGCGGGGAACATATTTAGAATCGCCTCGATTACGGTCATGCCAGAAGAAAAATGGATGCGCTGCATCAAGGTGAGAAGAAAGGCTAAAAAGGGTAAAAAAGAAATGATGAGGAAAAAGGCCCCGTGGGCTGCGGTGGAGTCCAGCCGGTCCCGGACGATCCTTTGCACAAACCATTTAAAATGCTTTTTCGCAAGCTTGCCCATAGGTTATCCTCCTGCCCTGAAATGTATACCCAGTATTCTATCACATTTGAGGAGAGTTTACAATCAAAAAAAGAAAACCCCTAAGGGGAACAGGGGGCTGTTTAAAATAAGGTAGGAAATTTCGTGGTTCGTCGAGGCGTGGAGATCGTAAAAGAGATGCCTGACGGAGGCCTTTAGCCCGCAGGTGCCCAAGCCGTCGGCTTCAAAGGTGACCCACCTGTTTTCTTTTTCGCTCCACACCTGGTTTATCCAGTGGTCCATGCTTTCCCAGAGGAGAAGTGGGGAGCGGACCGGGCCCGGTACAGTTATAGGGGCCGGTCCCCAGAAAATGGGTTCTCATTTACAGCTATTGTATCTTATTAAATTTTATTTGTCACGCCCTGTTTTATCCGAAATTGCCTCTTTTCAAATTGGGTGGAAAGGAGTAAAATAAAAACGAAAAAATCCGGCTGAAAGGAGCCAATTTCTATGAACGCGCTGACCCCAAGATTTCCACATTTTCTGCACGGAGGAGACTATAACCCCGACCAGTGGCTGGACAGGCCCGACATCTTAAAGAGAGATATCGAGCTGATGAAGGAAGCCCATATCAACTGCGTGTCCGTTGGTATTTTCTCCTGGACGAAATTAGAGCCGGAAGAGGGGAAATACGACCTCGACTGGCTGGGAGAGATCATCGATAATTTATATCAGAACGGCATTTACACGGTGCTTGCCACCCCCTCGGGCTCAAAGCCTGTTTGGATGAGCGAGAAGTATCCGGAGATCAGGCGGGTGCAGGCGGACCTGGTGCGGGACGAGACCGGGGGACGGCACAATCACTGCTACACCTCCCCAATTTACCGGGAGAAAGTGAAAGCCATTGATTCCGCTCTGGCCCAGCGTTTTGCTTCCCATCCGGGAGTTATTTTGTGGCATCTTTCCAACGAGTACGGCGGGGTTTGCTACTGCCCCCTTTGCCAGGCGGCGTTCCGCGAGTGGCTGAAAAAGAAGTATGGCACCCTGGAGAACCTGAACCACCAGTGGTGGACCGCCTTTTGGAGCCACACCTATACGGACTGGGAGCAGATCCACCCGCCCCTGGAAAAGGGAGAACGGAGCACCCACGGTCTCACTCTGGACTGGAAGCGGTTCACTACCGATCAGGTCATCGATTTTGTTAAGTTAGAGCGGGACGCGGTAAAGGCCGCCGCCCCGGAACTGCCCGTGACCACCAACTTTATGTACTATTTTGATACCTACAACTATTTTAAATTCAAGGATGAACTGGATGTGATTTCCTGGGACAGCTATCCCTTGTGGAAAGCGGGAGACAACAGTGAGGTGGCCGCCAGTGTGGCGCTGTGGCACGACGTGATGCGTTCCGTCAAGGGGCAGCCCTTCCTGCTGATGGAATCCACCCCCAGCGTGACCAACTGGCTCCCGGTTTCCCGGATGAAGAGGCCCGGAATGCATATGGCCGCCAGCATGCAGGCTGTGGCTCACGGCTCCAACTCTGTGCAGTATTTCCAGTTCCGCAAGGGCCGCGGCGCTTCCGAGAAATTCCACGGGGCTGTGGTGGACCACTACGGCGGCTCCGACACCCACGAGTTCCAGGACGTAAAAGCCGTGGGGGAACGGCTGCAGGAAATGGACCCCCTGTATGACAGCCAGGTGAAAGCTGAAACCGCTCTGATTTTTGATACGGAAAACCGCTGGGCCATAAACGGCGCTGCCGGGCCCAGAAACTGCGGCGTCCATTATGAGGAAACGGCAAGGGCCCATTACCGGGCGCTCTGGTCTATGGGCGTTCCTATGGACGTGATTGATGAGGAATGTGATATCAGCGGCTATAAGCTGGTCATCGCTCCCATGACATATCTGCTGCGGGGAGGGTTTGAGCAGAAGCTGCGGGCATTTGTGGAAGGCGGCGGCACCCTGGTCGGCACCTATCTTACCGGCCTGGTGAATGAAAACGACCTGTGCTATCTGGGCGGATGGCCCGGCGCGGGGCTGATGGATGTGTTCGGCGTATGGAACGAGGCAACCGACGGCCTTTGGGATGGGGAGAAAAACACCATCCGGACAAAAGACGGAAAAACTTTTGAGGTCCGTGAACTGTGCGCCCTGCTCCACACAAAGGGCGCGGAGGTCCTGGGTGTTTACGGGGAGGACTTTTATAAGGGCCAGCCGGCCTTTACGGTAAACACCTTCGGCAAGGGAAAAGCCTACTACATCGGGGCCAGCGCGGAAGACGGGTTTTACAAGGAACTGTACCGCAAGCTGGTCCAGGAGCTGCACATAAAAAAAGCCCTGGATGCGGAGCCGCCCCAGGGAGTGGAGGCCTGCCTACGTGAGACGGAGGACAGGGATTACCTGTTCCTGCAAAACTTTTCGGGCGAAGAAAAGACGGTCCCGCTGCCGGAAGGATATACCGCTTTTGGTACAGGGGAGCCCGTGAAAGAGGTATCTCTGGCAGGATATGACGGGATCATATTGCAGAGAATCACAAAATAGGCGGTCTTTTTTGCACAAAAATTGTATGGGGTGTTAAAAATGAAAAAGGCCGGGCTTTTTTGTGGAAATCTGACAAGATTTGTGTTAAAATTTTATTAACAAGCCGTAAAAGCGGCCTGCTTGGCAAATGGGGATGTCCGTTTTGCAGAGAGAATGCGCGAACAATCTTCGGAACGGACATTTCCCGGTACAATTAAATATCTCACGGACGGAGAAAGGAATGGCTGACAGTTATGGAACAACCGGCTCAGTTTTTCAGCCCTGAAAACCGTGTAGCCCCTTTGGGCATCATTTCCCTGGAGGGGGCCACAGAGCTTTCTGACAAGATCGAGGCCCATCTGGTGCGCTGGGCAAAGGAAGCAGGTATGGACGTGGACAGCTTCCGCATTAAAAGCAGCTGCCCGAGATTTTCCTCCGGAGACGGCAAGGGAATCATTGTCGACACGGTTCGGGGATATGATCTGTTCTTCATTGTGGATGTGGGAAATTACAGCTGTACGTACAACTATTTCGGCGTGGAGAACCGCATGTCTCCCGACGACCACTTCCAGGATCTGAAAAGGCTTATTCAGGCCGCCAGCGGCAAGGCCCACCGTTTAAACGTCATAATGCCCATCCTGTACGGCGGCCGCCAGCACAGGCGCAATTATCGGGAATCCCTGGACTGCGCCGTTGCCTTGCAGGAACTCCAGGCTATGGGAGTGGAGAACGTGGTCACATTTGACGCCCACGACCCCCGGGTGCAGAACGCCGTGCCCCTGATGGGACTGGATAATCTGATGCCCAGTTATCAGGTGCTGAAAGCAATGTTCCGGAACTTCCCGGATATATCCACCGACCGTTCCGATTTTATGGTTGTAAGCCCCGACGAGGGGGCTTTGAACCGGAACATGTACTACGCCTCAGTATTGGGCGTGGATATGGGCATGTTCTATAAGCGCCGGGACTATTCCCAGATGGTGGATGGCCGCAACCCCATTATTGCCCATGAGTACCTGGGCTCTGACGTAGAGGGCAAGGACGTATTTATTGCGGACGACATCATCTCTTCCGGAGAGTCCGTGCTGGACATCGCCTATAACCTGAAAAAGAGAAAGGCAAAGCGCATTTTCACATATGCCACTTACGCGATCTTTACCAATGGTCTGGAATCCTTTGACAAGGCATATCGGGAAGGTGTGATAGACGGTGTGTTCGGCTCCAACCTGACTTACCGGACAGAGGCGCTGAAAAATCGTCCCTGGTTCTTCGAGGTAGACGTTTCCAAATACATCGCGTACTTCATTTCCGCCTTAAATCATGACATCTCCGTCAGCGCGCTGATTGACCCCCATGAGAAGATCAAGGCCCTGTTAGAGCGCCGCCGCCAGGAGAGGAGCAAGCTGAAGGGCTCCCAGTTGAGCTTTTAAGCCCGCGAAAGAGGGATTGCAAAATTCCTGCAGACCGCATATAATAAAACAAATGCGGAGACTATAATCGCCTTCGAAGACGGATTTCACGTCTGTGAAGGCGATTTCTGTCAGGAGATGACACATTTGTTCCAAACTCTGAAAGATGATTTGAACGCCGTGATGGAGAGGGACCCGGCGGCACGTTCAAAAGCCGAAGTCTTTTTCCTGTATTCGGGGTTTAAAGCGGTGCGGGCCCACAGGAGGGCAAACTGGTTTTACAGACACAATATGAAATTTATCGCCCGGTGGATATCTCAGCACTCCCGGCGGAAGACGGGAATTGAAATACATCCCGCGGCCAAGATTGGGAAAGGGCTTTTTATCGACCACGGTATGGGCGTGGTCATCGGTGAGACCACCGAGATTGGCGACAACTGTACCCTGTACCAGAACGTGACCCTGGGAGGCACGGGCAAGGACCAGGGGAAACGCCACCCAACTCTGGGGAACAACGTGCTGGTAGGGGCTGGGGCAAAGGTGCTGGGCCCTTTCACCGTGGGAGATAACGCTCGGGTTGCCGCCGGCGCTGTGGTTCTTGACACGGTTCCGTCTGACGCGACAGCCGTGGGAGTGCCTGCCAGGGTGGTGCGGATCTGCGGGAAAAAGGTATCGGAATGCGCCAGCACCCAGCTGGACCAGATCCACGTTGCGGACCCGGTTTCTATGGAGATCTGCCGTTTGAGGGGACAGATAGAACGGCTGCAGAACGAAGTAAACACCTTGCGGGAAATGACCCGGACGGAAAAAGCGGAAGACAGACAAGAATAAATGGAGGAAATAAAAATGGAACTTACCAACACTCTGACCATGAAAAAGGAGATTTTTGTCCCTCATGAGCCGGGCAAGGTGAGGATGTACACCTGCGGGCCCACAGTATACCATTATGCCCTCATCGGGAATTTCCGCAGTTACATTATGGAAGACGTGCTGGAAAAATTCCTGCGGTACGACGGCTACCAGGTGGACCGTGTGATGAATATCACCGACGTGGGGCACCTTTCCAGCGACGCCGACACCGGTGAGGACAAAATGCTGGCCGGAGCCAAACGTGAGCACAAGACCGTGATGGAGATCGCAGAGTTTTACACCAATGCGTTCCGGGCGGACTGCGAAAAGCTCCACATTCGCTGGCCCGATACCGTGGTGCCGGCCACCAGCCGTGTTCCGGATTTTATCGAAATGGTATCTGTCCTGCTGGAAAAGGGCTACGCCTATCAGGCCGGGGGGAACGTGTACTTTGACACCTCAAAGCTTAAAAATTATTATGTGTTCGGCAATCAAAGCGGCGAGGATTTGGCCGTGGGCGTTCGGGACAGCGTGGACGCCGACGAAAACAAGCGGAAC
>CAZGLW010000019.1:0-27676 GCA_964525985.1 uncultured Acutalibacter sp.
GTCGATGTTATACTGTGCGAGGTCTCCACACCCTCGGGGCCGTCGCGCTGATTGGCATGAACCGATATGCTCAGTCCAGCACCTGCGCCTCACCGCTGTCCACTAACAGCGGGCGCAGAAGCCGTCCCATACCTGTATGTACCCAAAAGTAAAAACAGCAGGGCGGGGAAATACAGCAAATGGTTAAAAAGTTCACTGTTCGGCAGAGGCGGCACATGGAAAAGGGTGAGAAAAAGCTCTGTGTCGGAAAGCGCGAATAAAACCGCGCCAACCAGGAGCCACTTCGTCCATTTCTCATTCCTGTGTTCCAGAAAAAGAGAGGTGCATTTGCCCGCCATTGTATACACTGTTCCGGCGTAAACTGCGGCAAAGCCGACCATTTCGCCCAATTCAATGGTTGGGCAGAAATATTCCAGGCTCAGCACAAACGCCAGACCGGCCACTGGGATCACAATGTCAGGCCAGTTGCCATGACCTTCTTTCGCAAAGGCACAGCAGAAAAGGATCTGCGCGCTCTCAAAGGCCAACATGCCCAACAGGAAAAGCACTTCCGCCGGCGCTACGCTGTTGACACCCAAAACGGCGTCACCCAAAAAGCAGCCGACAAGAGCAAAAAATATAAGCTTTGGGAACCTTTTCCCTTCGGCGTTCCTAAACAGCATAATACCGGCGCACAGGCAGCACGCGCTTGTAAGGATTTTACAAACGCAGTACGTCCAGGAGATTCCAACGGTAAGCAAAAGCAACTCCGTCACCGCCAGGAAAAATCCGGCGGCGATCATCCATCTTTTAAACGCGGCAGTCATTGTGTAAACCTCCCGTTCTGATTGAACCCATTCAGCTTTATGAAACACTTCATATTATACAATTTTTCCCAAAATATGCAAGATGAACAACGCTGCCGCGGCCCATTTGTCTAAAGGAAATTGACACCGACCGCGGTTCCGCCAAATAATAACCACAGGATTGTTTTTGCGGAAAGCGGGAAGGGAAATGCCGGCGGCGAGGACGACCGCACCCGGCAGAGAGCGGCGGCTGTTTGCTTATATCTCTCGGGAATGCACCTGTTTGACGGTACTAAAGGATCGCGAAGCAATCATCACGGAGGACCGACGTCAGCGTATGGCGACGTCTTACTGCTGCCTTGCCGCACCATTTCAAGAAAATATTTGTGAACCGACAGATCCCCGTTCAATTCCGGATGAAAAGCCGTTGCCAACTGGTGCCCGTCCCTGGCGGCAGCAATATGTCCATCTACTGTAGCCAGAACTTTCGCTTTACCGAATACCCTTTCAATATAAGGCGCCCGTATAAAGGTCATGGGGATCTTGCCGATCCCCTCAAAATCCGTTTCCGTATAAAAGCTGCCAAGCTGTCTGCCGTAAGCGTTTCGCACCGCTGAAATATCCATAGTGCCCAAGTGAACACGATTATCGTTTTTTATTTCCCTCGCAAGCAGAAGAAGCCCGGCGCAGGTTCCAAAAACAGGCAGGCCGGCCCCAATCCGCGCCCGGAGTGGTCCAAAAAGTCCACTCTCCCGCATAAGCTTACCCTGCACCGTACTTTCCCCGCCGGGAATGATTAAACCGTCAAAAGGGTTTTTCAAATCCGCTTTCTGCCGGATTTCAAAAGAGGAAACGCCCAACCGGGACAGCATTTTTTCGTGTTCAATAAAAGCCCCCTGAAGAGCAAGTACCGCGATCTGCATGGCCTATTTTCCTCTTTCCGCCATTAAAAGTTCAATTTCCTGTTCGTTGATCCCCACCATTGCTTCCCCTAAATCTTCCGAAAGTTCCGCCAGAATTTCCGCATCTGCAAAATTTGTGACCGCTTTGACAATTGCTGCCGCGCGCTTTTCAGGATTTCCCGACTTGAAGATGCCGGAACCGACAAAGACCCCTTCCGCGCCTAGCTGCATCATCAGAGCAGCGTCGGCGGGGGTGGCAATGCCGCCGGCAGCAAAATTTACAACGGGAAGCTTTTTGTTCTCGTGCACAGACAAAACCAACTCGTAAGGAACTTGAAGCTCTTTCGCAGTATCGAACAGTTCATCTTCGGACATGGATCCTATACGGCGGATTTCAGACTGCATCATACGCATATGGCGCACCGCCTGTACAACATCGCCTGTGCCCGGTTCACCTTTGGTGCGGATCATGGCGGCGCCTTCATTTATTCTTCTAAGCGCTTCACCCAAATCTTTTGCACCGCAGACGAAAGGTACATCAAATTTTGTTTTGTCGATATGGTATTTGTCGTCAGCAGGCGAGAGAACTTCGCTTTCATCTATGTAGTCGATTTCGATTGCCTGTAAAATCTGTGCCTCAGCGAAATGACCGATGCGGCATTTTGCCATGACCGGAATAGACACAGCATTTTGGATCCCCTTAATCATCTTTGGGTCGCTCATGCGGGAAACGCCGCCAGCCGCACGGATGTCTGCGGGAATGCGTTCCAGCGCCATCACGGCGCAAGCGCCGGCGGCTTCAGCGATTTTTGCCTGCTCGGGCGTGGTGACATCCATGATCACGCCGCCCTTCAGCATCTGCGCAAGATTTTTATTCAGTTCAAATCGTTCGTTTTTCATCCTGGGTATCTCCTTTGCGTTTGGTCTTTTATTCTTTTGTTAAGGCTGCATACTGACTCCGGCAGAACCGTCAGATACTTTCATATTGCTTTTCACAGCTTCTCATTGCAAGAATGGTCCTTTCAATCAGTTCATCCAACTCCCACCCGAGCATTTCCGCGCCGCGTTCTATTACCTCTCTGGAACAGCCCGCCGCAAAATTAGCGTTTTTATATTTCTTCTTTACGGATTTCAGTTCCAGATCGGAAACGCTTTTTGAGGGGCGCATAATAGCCACCGCGCCGATAAGCCCGGTAAGTTCATCAACTGCATACAACACTTTTTCCATTGGATGCTCCGGCTTGATATCAACGGTAAGCTGATAACCGTGGCTGGCAACGGCGTGAATAATACGTTCGTCAACTCCGCGTTCCCGCAGAATCTCCTGCTCTTTGATACAGTGTTCGTTTGGGAACTGTTCAAAGTCCAAATCGTGGAGAAGCCCTACAATGCCCCAAAAATCCACTTCATCGGTATAGGCCAGCTGCTCTGCAAAATATCGCATAACGCCCTCCACGGTGACAGCATGTTTCAAATGAAAGTGGTCCTTATTGTATTCGTTGAGAAGCTGCCACGCTTCTTCCCTTGTGATCGTACCCATATGTAACCCTCCTTGACACAAACATATAAGACAGATATGCGCAATATATTATAATGAAGATCCCTCTTCCCCGTCAAGTTTCCAAAACGCCTTCCCGGTATATAAAAAACAGATAAGACGGTATAGAATATTACTATAAGGCTATTCTCGCGAAAAAGGATTGACGCGGGGGAAAAGACATGCTAAAATAAACCTATTAACTAAGTAGGCTTAATAGGCAAATATGCCAAAATCTGAAGGGAGATTATCTGATGCTGAAGGAACGATGTCACTGTTAAATGAGAAAAACAAAACCGCGAAACCCAAAATAAAATTTACGATAGGATACGGAGGCTGTCATTATGAAAACATATGAAATTTCCGAATTGATTGGTTCCACGCCGCTGGTACGCTTAAAAAACTACTCGGCCAACCGCAATCTTTCGGCGACCATACTTGCAAAGGTTGAGTTTTTCAATCCGGCAGGAAGCGTAAAGGACAGAATCGCAAAGGCCATGATCGAGGATGCGGAGAGCAAGGGTCTGCTGAAACCCGGTTCCGTGATAATCGAACCCACCAGCGGCAACACCGGCATTGGCCTCGCATCGGTTGCGGCCGCGCGAGGGTATAAGGTGGTCCTTACCATGCCCGAAACCATGAGCGTGGAGCGCCGCAATCTGCTGAAGGCATACGGCGCGGAACTGGTTCTGACAGACGGCGCAAAAGGCATGAAGGGCGCAATTGCAAAAGCGGAAGAACTGGCCGCCGAGACGCCAAACAGCTTTATCCCCAGCCAGTTTACCAACCCCGCGAACCCGGCAATCCACAAGGCCACCACCGGGCCGGAAATCTGGGAGGACACCGACGGCCGGGTGGATATCTTTGTGGCAGGCGTCGGTACGGGCGGTACACTTACAGGCGTTGGCGAATATCTGAAATCACAGAATCCCGATATCAAAATTGTTGCGGTAGAGCCGGCCGGTTCTCCCGTTCTATCCAAAGGAACGCCCGGCGCGCACAAAATCCAGGGCATTGGCGCGGGCTTTGTGCCTGATACGCTGAACACAAAGATTTACGATGAAATCATCACAGTTGAAAACGAGGAAGCCTTTGCCTACGGCAAGGCTCTCGCCCGTGAAGACGGCATCCTTGTGGGGATTTCCTCCGGCGCGGCTGTGTTTGCCGCCACAGAACTTGCGAAACGCCCTGAAAACGAGGGAAAAGTTATTGTCGCTCTGTTGCCCGATACCGGAGAACGGTACCTTTCAACGCCGATGTTCGCGGAATAAAAAGTAATGTTATTTGAAAAAATATGCGCATTTTAAAAGCGGCAGATGGTCATGAAATGACCATCTGCCGCTTTTATATGCTCATATCATATAATTGTCAATACCGCGCGCGCTCTGCTGATCCAGAATATCCTGCAAAGTGATTCCATCCAGGTACTCGTTAATCACCTTATACAGCCCTTGCCACACGGGGAGCGTGGGGCATTCCGCGCTTCTGGCACATTCTTCCGGATGCTCCCCGACGCAGGCAACCGGGGCAAAGCTGCCTTCCGTTAACCTGAGAATCTCGCCTACCGTATATTGGTCCGGCGATTTTACAAGCATATAGCCCCCCTGATTTCCCCTGTTCGCGCGGAGCAGGCCGGAACGGTTCAAAATCGGTACAATCTGCTCAAGGTACTTCTTCGAAATGCCCTGCCGCCCGGCTATGTCTTTTAACGCAATATATCCGCACTCCTGATGCTCGGCAAGATCAAGCAGCACTCGCAGCGCGTAACGGCCTTTTGTTGAAATTTTCATATGGAATACTCCTTGTTTTGTATATCTGATGATAACACATATTCCGTCGGCTTTCAAGGGAGGAATCTCCAGGTCCCGCACGGACCTGCCATTCATATAGGTAAAATCTATATTTCGAAATACGTTTCCCGTATTAGACAGGAAACGCGGCGGCTATTATAATAAAAAGAAAAAGCAGAATAAAGCAGGAGGAAAATATCATGGCAAACATTCATGATTCGAAAAACTGGAGTTTTGAAACAAGACAGCTGCATATCGGTCAGGAGAAAGCGGACCCTGTTACCGATGCGCGGGCAGTACCGATCTACGCAACCACCTCATATGTTTTTCACAATTCCCAGCACGCGGCGGACCGCTTTGGGCTGCGCGACGCGGGCAACATCTACGGCAGGCTGACCAACCCGACACAGGATATTTTTGAGCAGCGCATAGCCTCCCTGGAAGGCGGCGCAGCGGCGCTTGCTACGGCCTCCGGAGCGGCGGCTATCAACTACACCATCAGCGCGCTGGCAAAGAGCGGTGAGCACATTGTGGCTTCCAAAACGATATATGGCGGCACTTATAATCTCCTGGCGCACACTTTGCCGCTGTCAAGCGGTGTCACCACCACTTTTGTTGACCCCGACACGGAGGGCTCTTTTGAGTCAGCCATTCAGGAAAACACCAAAGCGATCTTTGTGGAGACGCTGGGTAACCCAAATTCCAATATCATCGACATTGAAGCGGTGGCAAAGGTGGCGCATAAGCACGGTATTCCTCTGGTGATTGACTCCACATTTGCAACACCTTATATCATCCGCCCCATCGAATACGGCGCGGATATCGTTGTCCACTCCGCTACTAAATTCATCGGCGGTCACGGAACTGCTGTCGGCGGCGTGATTGTTGACGGCGGCAACTTTGACTGGAAGGCCTCCGGCAAATACCCGTGGATCTCTGAGGCAAACCCCAGCTATCACGGTATTTCCTTTGCCGATGCGGCGGGCGCGGCTGCTTTTGTCACCTATATCCGGGCCATCCTGCTCCGCGATACCGGGTCTACCCTTTCTCCGTTCCATGCTTTTTTGTTCCTGCAAGGCCTGGAAACCCTCTCTCTTCGCGTGGAACGTCATGTGGAAAACGCCCTGAAAATTGTAGAATACCTGAACCGGCACCCACAGGTAGAAGCGGTACACCATCCTTCTCTCGAAAGCGAGTCCAGCCACAAGCTGTACCGGAAATATTTCCCAAACGGCGCCGGGTCTATCTTTACATTCGAGATAAAGGGAGACGACAAAACGGCGCAGAAATTTATTGACAATCTGGCAATCTTCTCTCTGCTTGCCAACGTGGCCGATGTAAAATCGCTGGTCATCCATCCGGCAAGCACAACCCACTCACAGCTTACCGAAGACGAACTGTTGGAGCAGGGTATCAAGCCCAACACCATCCGCCTTTCCATCGGCACGGAGAATGTGAATGATCTGATTGCCGCATTAGACGCGGCGTTTGAAGCAATCAAATAAATGCGGGCAAGCCCTATATATGCCGGGAGACGTTTTGGTCCCGGCATATTGCTGCGTTTAAAAGGAGAAGATAACACCTGCGCGGAAGTCGGAAACGGATAAAAACCGCGCTGCAAACGTGGCGGATAATTGTGAAAATCAAAACAAGGCTTGACATGAAGTGTACTTTATATTTTACAATTCTTTTATCAGTACAATTGAGGTCTGAAGGACCGCAGAAAATTCTTTGAGGAGGAACAGTAATGAACGCCAAAAAACTGGGCTTTGGTCTGATGAGGCTGCCCACAAGGAACGCCAGCGAAGCTGGAAACATCGACATTGAACAGGTGAAAAAGATGGTGGACCTGTTTATGAAAAAGGGGTTTACTTACTTTGACACCGCCTGGATGTACTGCGGCTTTAACAGCGAAAACGCCGCCAAAGAGGCTTTGGTGGACCGCTATCCCCGGGAAAGCTTCACTTTGGCCACCAAGCTTCATAGCGGCTTTTTTAATTCTCTGGGGGACCGGGACAAAGTTTTTAACACCCAGCTGGAAAAGACCGGGGCCGGCTATTTTGACTACTACCTGCTCCACGGTATTGAGGACGGCAGCTACCCCAAATACGAGCAGTTTGACTGCTTCAACTGGCTGCGGGAAAAGAAGCGCCGGGGACTGATCAAACATATCGGCTTCTCCTACCACGACAACGCCGAATTGCTGGATGAGATCCTAACAAAGTACCCGGATATGGAATTTGTACAACTCCAAATCAACTATCTTGACTGGGACAGCCAGTGGATCCAGTCAAGGGCCTGCTATGAGACGGCGGTAAAGCACAATGTGCCTATCATCGTCATGGAACCTGTTAAGGGCGGTACACTGGCAAAGCTTCCGGAAGAAGCGGAGAAACTTTTAAAGGAGCATTCCCCCAGCCTGTCAATTCCGTCCTGGGCCATCCGGTTCGCCGCTTCTCTTCCGGGCGTAATGATGGTACTTTCCGGCATGAGCAGCTTGGAGCAGATGGAGGACAACCTCTCCTACATGGAAAATTTCCAGCCCCTGACCGACGAAGAAAAGCAATTGTGCTTTAGGGCGGCAAAGATCGTAAACAACCAGATCGCCATTCCATGTACCGGGTGTTCTTACTGTACCGGTGGCTGCCCCATGAAGATAGCCATTCCCCAGTATTTCTCTCTCTACAATGAAGACATGCGGGAAGCTTTGGAGGAAAAGGGCTGGACGGTAAACTATACAAATTACGCCCAGCTGACCAAAGATTTCGGCGCGGCCAAAGCCTGCGTCGCGTGCGGCCAGTGCGAGAGCGTATGTCCCCAGCACCTGCCAATCATTGAGAACCTGAAAAAAGTGTCGCAGCATTACGACCATTAAAAAGAAAATCTCCATTTAACAGGGCCCCGCTGTGACCAGCGGGGCCTTGCTATGTTGGGCTTTGTTATTTTGCCACGATATTGACCAACTTGCCGGGCACATAGATTTCCTTGACGATCTGTTTTCCAGCGATCTCCTGGGCTATTTTGGGCTCTGCCTCAGCGGCAGCAAGGGCTTCTTCCCGCTGGATGTCGGCGGGGACCTCCAGTCTCGCCCGAACCTTGCCGCAAACCTGCACCACAATCTCCACAGTATCGTCTTTACATTTTGTCTCGTCGTACTGGGGCCAGGGCTGCCGGGCCGCAAGGCCCTCCCCCAATTTGCAGAGTTCCCACATCTCTTCTGTGATGTGAGGGGCAAACGGGTTCATCAAAAGAGTAAAGATTCTCAATTCTTCTTTGGTGATGCTGCCCTTGTCGCTAATCTGGTTCATCAAAGTCATCAAAGCCGCAATAGCAGTGTTGAATTTCAAAACCTCCGTGTCCTCGCTGACCTTCTTTATCGTCTTATGGAAAAACTTTTCCATGTCCGGGCGGATGCCCTGCTCCTGGCACAGGATATTTTGGAGGTTCCAATAGCGTTCCACAAACCGACGGCAGCCCTTCACTCCGGCGGTGCTCCAGGGGGCGGCCTTTTCAAAGTCGCCGATGAACATTTCGTACAGCCGCATGGTGTCGGCGCCATATTCCCTCACGATATCGTCGGGGTTTACCACGTTGCCCCGGGACTTGCTCATTTTCTCTCCGTTTTCGCCTAAAATCATGCCGTGACTGGTGCGCTTGGCATAAGGCTCGGGCGTGGGCACATAGCCCTGATCATATAGAAACTTGTGCCAGAACCGACTGTACAGCAGGTGCAGCGTGGTGTGCTCCATGCCGCCGTTATACCAGTCAACGGGCGACCAATAGGACAGGGCCTCCTTCGAAGCAAAGGCCTGATCGTTATGCGGGTCCATATAGCGCAGGAAGTACCAGGAGGACCCGGCCCACTGGGGCATCGTGTCGGTTTCCCTCTTGGCGGGGCCACCGCAGTGGGGGCAGGTGGTATTTACCCAGTCGGTCATATGGGCCAGAGGCGATTCCCCATTATCCGTGGGCTCGTAGGATTCCACGTCAGGAAGTTCCAGGGGAAGTTCGCTTTCCGGCAAAGGGACCCAGCCGCACTTTTCACAGTACACCACAGGGATGGGCTCGCCCCAGTAACGCTGGCGGGAAAACACCCAATCCCGCAGCTTGAAGTTCACCTTTTGGCGGCCAATACCCTTTTCTTCCAAATGGGCGATGATCTTCTTCTTGGCGTCCTCAACAGACAGACCGTCCAAAATGCCGGAGTTCACCATAACCCCGGTCTCACAGTCCGTAAAGGCTTCCTCCTGGACATTGCCGCCCTTTACCACCTCGATAATGGGAAGATCGAACTTCCTGGCGAACTCCCAGTCCCGGGTGTCATGGGCGGGTACGGCCATAATGGCGCCGGTACCGTAGGACACCAGGACGTAATCGGAAATAAAGATAGGGATCTCCATGCCGGTAAGCGGATTGATTGCGGAAACGCCGCGAAGCTTCACACCGGTCTTTTCCTTGACAACCTCTGTCCGCTCAAAATCGGACTTCTTTGCGGCCTCCTGCTGATAGGCCCGGACCTCATCCAGGTTGGTCAACCTGTCGGCCCACTTTTCCAAATAAGGGTGTTCGGGAGAAACCACCATATAAGTAGCGCCGTACAGGGTGTCCGGCCGGGTTGTGTAAACGGTCAGCTTGTCCCCCGCCGTAGTGTTAAAATCCACTTCTGCTCCAGTGGAGCGGCCAATCCAGTTCCTTTGCTGGGTCTTTACCCGTTCCGGATAATCCACCAGGTCCAGATCGTCGATAAGCCTCTGGGCATAAGCGGTAATCTTCAGCATCCACTGGCTTTTTACCTTGTGGACCACTTCAGATCCGCAGCGCTCGCACACGCCGTTGACAACTTCCTCATTTGCCAGCACACATTTGCATGAAGTGCACCAGTTCACGTTCATCTCTTTTTTATAGGCAAGGCCGGCTTTAAACAGTTGCAGAAAAATCCACGGGGTCCACTTGTAGTAGCTGGGATCTATAGTACTGATCTCCCGGCTCCAGTCAAAGGAGATGCCAAGAGACTGTATCTGCTGTTTAAAATGGGCAATGTTCTTTTCCGTAAACTCCCTGGGGTGGGCGTGGTTTTTGATGGCATAATTTTCGGCAGGCAGTCCGAAAGCGTCCCAGCCGATGGGATACAGTACATTGTAGCCCTGCATACGGCGCTTTCTCACCACCACATCCAGAGCGGTATAGGGTCGGGGATGGCCCACATGCAGGCCCTGCCCGGATGGATAGGGGAACTCGATCAGCGCGAAATACTTGGGCTTATCGCTGCCGTTCTCCGCGTGAAATACCCCTTCCTCTTCCCATTTCTTCTGCCACTTTTTCTCGATTTCCAAATGGTTATACTTCATACCGTTCCACCCTTTTCCTTATCTTGTATCTAACATCTATCATTCCGGCCGCGGCCATCCTCTTCTTATGGTTAGAATGCGTCCGCAAGGTTCGCCGCACGGCCCGCGTTATGCCCACTGCACCTGCTGTCCGTCGGCCCACAGTCGGTCCAGGTCGTAAAAGTCCCTGGCGTCCGGGGTAAACAGGTGTACCACCACGCTGCCGTAGTCCAAAAGCACCCAACTGTTAGAACGGTAACCTTCCACCCGGGCAGGGACAGTCCCCTCCTCCTTCAGCTTTTCTTCCAACTCGTCGGCCAAAGAGCGCACATGGGTAGAACTTGTGGCGCTGCCTATAACGAAATAGTCTGCCAGACTGGAAATATCATCAATTTTTATCACGTTTAGTCGCATAGCCTTTTTGTTGTCCAAAATGGCCGCGGCCTTCTTTGCCAGTTCTAAGGATTCCATCCGCTTTCTCCTTCCTTTATTTCAATCTCCGGGAAACCGAATTTCCCCGGCCTAAAGGCCACGTCTCCTTTGGCCTTTAAAATTTCCAGCGCGTCATTATAGGCCCAAATGCTGTCCGGATCTATGGGGCGGCCCTGGCCCGACAGGTCATTCAGGGTCCAAGCCACGCCCTTTACAATGGCCTCCTCCAAGCTTCGCCGGGCAGCTGCCCGCATAGCCTCCACGCCGGGATAATCCCTGTCGGCGGAAATGAAGTCCGCCACGAACAGCACCTTTTCCAGCAGGGACATGTCCTTTTTGCCCCAGGTGTGGCACTCCACCGCACTTAAAATTTCCGGGTCGTCCACGCCCAACACACCGCCGATATACGCCGCTCCCGCCGCCCCGTGCCAGGGCTTCGGCACAGGGCTTTGGCGCTTACTCAGCATTATATCAAACTTCTCCATGATTTTCAACTGCTCTTCCGGCGGCGTGTCCTTCATGATGTCGTGGAGAATTCCCGCAAGCCTTGCCTGTTCCGCATCCGCACCGTAACGGACCGCCAGATTTGCCGCCTCTTCGGCCACACACCGGCTGTGGAAAAAGCGCTTTTCCGTTTGGTGCTTTTTTACTTCACGTTCATATTCCTCGTAGGTCATGGCGTTTTCCCTCCAAATCGACTGTCACACATGGCTTTTCCCGCCGTAAATCTCATGGGACCGGATATATTCCTCCACTCCCCGGGGTACCATACCGGCAAGGCTCTCCCCTCTTGCCGCCTTCTCCCGAATCTCTGTGGAAGATACCGCGAAATAGGGAATATCCTCTATAAAACAGCGGGCTCCGAACTTTACCTTCAAGCTTTTTGCTTGGGCCATCAGTTTTCCCAAACCGTCTGCGCTTCTGGGCGATGCGCACAGCGCTGCGCGGGCACAGATTACCTCAGGCCTGTACCAGTGGTCCACCGTGAGGAACATGTCTTCCCCCATCAACAGGTATAACTCTTCCGCCGGATACTTTTGGGAGAGTTCCCCCAGAGTCTCCGCCGTATAGCTTTTCCCCGGCCGATCTGTCTCTATTGTGGAAAGTTCTACCGGGACCTGTTTTACCTCCCGGGCAGCCAGGGCGCACATAGCCAGCCTGTCCTCATTCGAAGCCAGTTCTGGCGCTTTTTTATGCGGGGGCGTACCTGTGGGGACAAGCAGCACCCGATCCAGGGACAGCCGCCGGATAAATTCCCGCAGAATGTGTAAGTGCCCCGAATGGATGGGATTAAACGTCCCGCCGTAAATGCCGATTCTCATAAGCGGCCCTCACTTCGGCAAAACAATTTGGGAATCCTTCTTTTTCCGGCGGTACAAGACGAACCGGGACCCAATGACCTGTACCACCTCGCCGGCAGTCCTGTCCGCCAGCTCTTTCGCGGCATCTCTGGGGGAAACAGGGCAGGTATCCGGCAAAACCCGGCCCTTGATCAGTTCTCGCTTTTCCAATGCGTCGTCCGCCTGCTTTACGATCTCCGGCCCCATGCCGGACTTGCCTACTGTGAGAATGGTGTCTTCGTTTACCGCTAATGAGCGCAGATACGCCCGCTGTTTACTGTTCAACATGTTGTTTCTCCAAATACTCCTTCAGTTTCTTTTCAAATTCCATAAAGGCGAAGCCCCGGTGGCTCCTGGCATCCTTTTCCTCCGCCGTCATCTCGCCGAAGGTGCGGCCCTCCTGCTCGAAAATGGAGTCGTACCCGAATCCGTTTTCCCCACGGGATTCAAAGGCAATGGTGCCGTAGCATTTCCCCTCTGCCTCTATCCTGTCCCCGTTGGGGAACACACAGCACACAGCGCTGGTAAAATGGGCCCCCCGTTGTTCCTTCGGTACCCCCTGCAGCTTTTGAAGCACGGTCAGCCGCCGCTTACCTGGTTCAGCAAAACGGGCGGAATAAATTCCCGGCGCGCCATTCAGGCAGTCCACGCACAGGCCGCTGTCGTCCGCTACTGCCGGTAAACCTGTTTCCTCACAGGCTGCCCTGGCCTTGATATAGGCATTTTCCCCAAAGGTACTTCCAGTCTCCTCCGGCTCGGAAAGATCCGCCATGACGGCCTCAATTCCCATCGGCTCTAATAGCCGCTTAAACTCCACTACCTTCCCCTTATTGTGGGTGGCAATGACAAATTTCATACTTCTTCCTCCATTTCCTTGTCCCGCTGGAACAGGGCGTCGGCAAAAACAACCGCGTCAAATGGCTGCAAATCGTCAACCTGCTCTCCCACACCGATAAACTTCACGGGCAGGCCCAAGTCCCTTTTTATGGGCAGCACCACGCCGCCTTTTGGAGTGCCGTCCAGCTTGGTAAGGATGATGCCCGTAATCCCGACGGCGTTCTGGAATTCTCTGGCCTGGTTCACCGCGTTCTGGCCGGTAGCGGCGTCCAGCACCAACAGTGTCTCCTTGTCGCAGTCCGGCAGTTCCCTGTCGATGATCCGGGCAATTTTTGAAAGCTCGTCCATCAGGTTCTTCTTGTTGTGCAGCCTGCCGGCCGTGTCGCAAATGACCACATCGCAGCCCCTGGCTTTGGCGGCCCGGATGGTATCAAACACCACCGCCGCCGGATCGGCCCCTTCTCCATGCTTGATAACGGGCACGCCGGCGCGTTTTGCCCAAATCTCCAACTGTTCGATAGCGGCGGCCCGGAAGGTGTCGGCGGCCCCCAAAATAACGGACTTGCCTTCATTTTTCAACCTGGCGGCCAGCTTGCCGATAGTGGTGGTCTTGCCCACACCGTTTACCCCGATCACCAGGATCACGGAGGGCCTGGTGGAAATATGGAGGGAGTCATCTCCCTGGAGCAAGTCGGCCACCACAGTCTTTAACTCGCCCATGATGAGAGCGGGGTCGGTAATGCCCTGTTCTTTTATCTTTTTCCGCAGTTCTCCGGTAATGTAGGCAGAGGTCTCTACACCCACGTCCCCCATAACAAGAAGTTCTTCCAACTCCTCAAACAATTCCTCATCGATTTTTGTAAAAGAGTTGACCATCTGAGTGATCTGCCCGCTGATATTGTCACGGGTCTTTTTCAGTCCGTCCCTGATCTTGTCAAATAGTCCCACGCGTTTTCCCGCCTTTCTGTTATGTACCAAGTTCCGCCGCTTCCACGGTCTTCAGGGTCAGAAGCTTGGAAATGCCCCGTCTCTGCACAGAACGGCACAGCTAATTCCCCCGCTGTGCCCCGACAGTTTTATTTTGCGTATCTCGCCGCCCCCGGCGGGGAAACACTCTTGATTCAGGCACTGAATTCCGCCGCTTCCTCGGTCTTCAGGGCCAGAAGCTTGGAAATGCCCTCGTCCTGCATAGTTACTCCGTAAAGCATATCAGAGCTTTCCATAGTGCCTCGCCTGTGGGTGATGGTGATAAACTGGGAATTTCCGCTCATACGCCGCAGATATTGGGCAAACCGGGCCACATTCACGTCATCCAGGGCCGCCTCGATCTCATCCAGGACACAGAATGGCGGCGGGTTCACCCGCATAATGGCAAAATAAATGGAAATGGCCACCAGCGCCTTTTCCCCACCGGACAGGGACTCAATATGGGTCACAATTTTCCCCGGCGGTTGGACCTTGATATCAATTCCGGACCGGAGCACATCTTCCGGATCCGTAAGAGATAGTTCCGCGGCGCCGCCGCCGAAAAGTTCCTGGAAAATAGAGCCGAAATACCTGTTGATGTCGGCAAACCGCCGGGTAAACTGCTCCCGCATATGCGCGGTCAGGTCCTCGATCAGCTCTAAAAGTTCGGCTTTCGACTTCTCCGCGTCGCCTATCTGTGCTTTTAAAAACTCATACCTCTCTGAAACTTCCTTGTATTCCACCACAGCGCCCACGTTCACAGCGCCCAGGGCTTTGATATTGTTCTTTAATTCGGCCAGCCGGCGCTGGGCTACGGGCAGGTCGTCTATCTTCGCGCCCAATTCTTCCGCTTCACGCCGGGTAAGCTCATAATCCTCCCACAGCCGGGTAATAATGCTGTCATATTCCTTTTGCAGGTTGTCCGACCGTTCCTGGAGCCGCGCCAGTTCCCGGCCCACATTCTCCCGCTGTGAACCCATTTCCCGCTCTTTGGCCCGCAGGTCCCCGGCCTCCTTCTCCAGGTCTGTCCGGCGGCGGGCCGCGGCCTCCGCGTCTCCCCGTCGGGTCTGGGCCTGCTCACGCAATCCTCCGGCGCTGGCATTTAAAGCCTGTATCTTTTCTTCCAGTTCATTTCTCCGCTCCTCAAGAACGCTTATCTCCTGCTGCAGCCGCTGGACAGTCCCGACGGAATCTTTCCTCCTGGCCTCCAGCGTTTCAAGCGAGGCTTCCAGCAGTTCCCGGTCCTTCTGGGCTGAAAATTCGCTTAACCGTATTTCCTGGATGGTCCGGGAAATGTCATCGCACCGGGCCATTTGTTCTTCCCGGCTTCCTGTCAGTTTTTTGCTTTCCTCAGCAGCCTGCTCCACTGCCTGTTCCATCTCCGCTATCCTGCTCTGGGCGGTCTGCTCCCGGGCCGTCAATTCTTTCAAGCGCCCGGCAGAATCCTTTTGTTCCTGACGCAGGCGTCCCGTTTCCAGGCGGACGCTTTCCAGTTCTCTATCTACTCTGGCACATTCGGAAACTATCTTGATCCGTTCCTCCTGGAGAGAGGCAAGTTCTCCCTTCGCCGCTTCCAGTTCCGCTTGGGAAGAGGCCAACTCCGTCTGCCGTTCTCTCCAGGCAGTTTGAGCGGCTTCGGCCTTCTTCTGCAAGGCGGCGGCCTTTTCCTTTATCCGCTCGATCTCCGAAGCTCTGCTTAAAAGCCCCGAGTTTCTGGCTTTCGAGCCGCCTGTCAGCGAACCTCCGGCGTTGACCACCTGGCCGTCCAGGCTGACGATACGGAACCGATATTTTGTCCGCCGGGCAATTGTCACGGCGCTGTCCAGATCCTCCGCTACAGCCACCCGTCCCAGCAGGGAATCCCTGACGCCGCCGTACTTGTTGTCGCAGCGGCAAAGTTCGGAGGCCACCCCCACAAAACCGGGCATACCTTCCATTTCTCTCTTGTCCAGCACATTGCCACGTATGGTCTCTACCGGCAGAAATGTGGCCCGGCCCAGGTCCCTTTTCTTCAACCAGCCAATAGCCGTTTTCGCATCCTGTTCCGTCTCCGTCACAATGTCCTGCATGGCCCCGCCCAGAGCCGTCTCAAGAGCCACAGCATATTCCCCGGGGACCTTCAGCAGTCGGGATACAGGTCCGCATACACCGGAAAGCATTCCCCGGCCGGATTCCTTAATAACCGCCTTTACGCTTTGGGTAAAACCCTCAAGATTTCGTTCCAGATCTTCCAACAGCTTGGCCCGGCGCAACTGCTCCCCTACATCCAGGGTCAGCTTGTCGAACTCCTCTTTGGCAGCCTGTGCCTTCTTTTGTCTGGATTCCAACCGGAGTTCGTGGCCTTTTACCCCGTTTTCACCGGCGGCAATGGAACTTTCCGTGTGTTCCAGCAGTTCTTTCAATTCCCGCTGTTCCTCCAGGCCGGTCCGCTCCTTTTCCTCAGCCTGGCGGACACTTTCCTCCACGGCCCCGGCCCGCAGGCGGATCTCATTCATGGAAGACTGGGCTGAGGAAAGCCTTACCCGCTCTTCGGACAGGGTAGCGGCCAGCTGAGCCTGCTCCACAGCGGCCTGCTCAATCTGTCGGGTTGCCTGGTCGGCCCCCTGGCGCAGCTCCTCCAACCTGGCAGTATAAGACAAAAGCTTTTGACGGCTCTCCTCAATTGCTGCGGTCCTTTCCTCCATCTCCCGCCGCTTCTGAGCAATTTCCCGATCCGCGGCCTCGTCGGACTGTTTTGCCTCCCGGATCTGCTCTTCCAGCCGCTGGATATCCCGCTGGTCGTGGCTGATATCGCTCTCCAGCAGGCCAACCTCGCCCTCAGTGCGCACAGCCTGCTCATCCAGAGAAGCTGCCTCGGCCCGAAGCCGGTCCATTTGCGCGGTACAGTTCCCTGTTTCACGAAAATTTTCCTCTATCCGGGCAGTCAGCCGCTGTGCCTCTTCCTCCATCTCTCGGCGCTGGGCTTCGATCAGCCCGATCTTTTCCTCATGTTCCCGCAGAACCTTGCCGGAACGCTCCAGGGTGGTAAGCCAGATACCGATTTCCAGGCCCTTCTTTTCCTCGTCATAGGTGATAAACTGCTCCGCCTTTTCAGCCTGGATCCGCAAGGGCTCCACCCGACCTTCCAGTTCGGACAGGATATCCCGGAGACGCACCAGGTTTTCCTCCGCTTTTTGCAGCCTGCGCTCCGATTCTTCCTTGCGGTAGCGGTAACGGGAGATCCCCGCCGCCTCTTCAAATATCTCCCGGCGGTCCTCGGACCGGGCGGCCACGATGCTGTCGATCCTGCCCTGACCGATCATGGAATAACCGTCACGTCCCAGGCCCGTGTCCATAAACAACTCGTTGATGTCCTTCAATCGCACCGTATTCTTATTTAAAAGATATTCGCTTTCTCCCGAACGGTAATACCGGCGGGTCACAGCTACCGTGTCCTCTTCAAAGGGCAGGCGGCGGTCCGTGTTGTCAATAGTCAGGGTGACCTCAGCATAACCCATAGCCTTGCGCTGGGGGGTGCCGCCAAAAATCACATCCTCCATTTTCGAACACCGGAGAGAACGGACAGACTGCTCTCCCAGCACCCAGCGTATAGCGTCGCTGATATTGCTTTTCCCGCTGCCGTTAGGCCCCACCACGGAAGTGACCCCTTGCTCAAAGGTGAGGACAGTCTTATCCGGAAATGTCTTAAAGCCCTGCAGTTCCAAAGATTTCAGTATCATAGCTTTCTCCTGCGTTGTATGGTTTCCCGGACTGTCAATAGCCCATCCATTTCAGGGCTTCCCTTGCGGCCTGCTGTTCCGCTTCCTTCTTGCTACGGCCGCCGCCTTTGCCGATCACATTGCTGTTCAGGTGTACTTCCACCACAAAGTGCTTGTCGTGGTCCGGGCCGCTCTCCCCCACCACCGCATATTCCAGCCGTTCCTCCGGGTTCTGCTGCACGATTTCCTGCAAGGTGGTCTTGTAGTCCTTAAAAGGTTTGGTATTCTGGGTCTTCGCGGCGGGGATGATAAACCGGAGGATAAATTTCCTGGCCTCTTCCAAATCGCCGCTGTCCCGGTAAATAGCCGCGGTGGTGGACTCAAACACATCCGCCAGAATGCTGGGCCGCTCCCTGCCGCCGGAATTCATTTCTCCATGACTCAGACGCAGGAAACTTCCCACCTGTAAGGACTTGGAGAACCCGCACAGGCTTTTTTCACACACGAGGGCCGCTCTGGTCTTGGTAAGCTGGCCCTCGGGCAGGTTGGGGAATTGAGAAAAAAGGTACTCCGCCGCAACGAACCCCAAAACGGAATCTCCCAAAAATTCCAGCCGCTCGTAACTTTTACAGGCAGGCGCTCCCTTGCCGCCCTTGTGCTCGTTGGCATAGGAGGAATGGGTAAGGGCCGTTTCCAGCAGCCTTTTGTCCCGAAAGGTATACCCGATCAATTTTTCGTATTCTTCTAATGGCCGCACGGCGCGGACCCCCTTTCCCAAAACCCTTTACGGTCTGCTCTCTAATGCCCGGGATATGTCCTCTACAAACCCGGACCGGATATAATTTCCGGTCAGCCTCAGGGCGTTTTTGACCGTAGACGCCTTTGCGCTGCCATGAATCTTGAACACCGGCCTGGCCGCGCCCATAATGGGAGCCCCGCCGTATTCGTTGTAATCGACCTTCTTTTTCAGGTCCCTCATATCGCCGTACACCATGAGGGCAGCCAGCCTGTTCTTCGGGTTTTTGGTCAACACCCCTTTTACCAGACCCATCACGGACAGGGCAACGCCCTCATACATCTTCAAAAGCATATTCCCCGTGAACCCGTCCGCCACAACTACGTCGCATGCATCAAAAGGAATGTCCCGGGGTTCTACATTGCCCACAAAGTTCAGGCCCGGACAGGCGGAAAGAAGTTTCCACGCCTCCTGGCGCAGACTGTCGCCCTTATGGGATTCCGTCCCCACGTTGGCGAGCCCCACCCTGGGGGAATCCACATTCATGACCTTTTTCATGTACTCTGCACCCATCAGGCCAAACTGCATAAGCATTTCTGGCCGGCAATCCACGTTGGCCCCCGCGTCGCTGAGCATGAAAAAACCGGGATTTTTTGGCAGGATAGGAGCAAAGGACACCCTTTTTATACCCCGAATACGCTTAACAATAGTGGTAGCTCCCACCACCATTGCTCCACTGTTCCCGGCGCTGGCAAAGGCGTCGCCTTTACCCTCGGCCAGGGCACGCAGCCCTACCGCCATAGAACTGTCAGTCTTCCCTTTTATGACGCTTCCCGGTTCGTCCTCCATAGTGAGCACATCGCCGCACTGCAGGATTTCCATAGCTGCCAGCTTGTCCGAAACGCCATGTTCTTTGGCGCAGGCCTCAAGCCTGGCCCGGTCCCCGGTAAGGATAATCTCAACTCCCGGTTCTTCAATAGCCTGGGTACAGCCCAACAAGATCTCGTCCGGTGCGTTGTCTCCGCCAAAAGCGTCTACGATAATTTTCATTCCGCGCAGCTCCTTTCCAAATCTGTCAAAGCCCTCTGGGCTAAGGCCATATACCGTTCCCGTTTGTCCCGTATCTTTTCGGGCAAGGGCGGCAGCACGCCGAAATTTGCCCCCATAGGCTGAAAATCTTTTCCGCTGTATTCCGCTACATAATGGCTCAAAGCACCCATCATGGTGGTCTTCGGCAAAAGAAGGGGCCCTTTACCTTCCAGCCGCCGGGCCAGGTTAATCCCCGCCAGAATACCGGAGGAAGCAGATTCCATATATCCCTCCACCCCGGTGATCTGGCCGGCAAAAAACAGGTCCTCCCTCCCCCGGAAGGAATAGTCGGCCTTTAAGACCCTGGGACCGTTTAAAAAGGTATTGCGGTGCATCACCCCATACCGGGCAAACTCGGCGTGCTCCAGACCGGGTATCATGCCAAACACTCTCTTTTGTTCTCCAAATTTCAGGTTGGTCTGAAACCCCACCAGATTATACAGGGTATTTTCCCTGTTTTCGGTACGCAGCTGCAAAACGGCCCAGGGACGGTGCCCTGTTCTCGGATTGAGCAAACCCACGGGTTTCATGGGCCCAAAACGGATGGCGTCTTTTCCCCGGGAAGCCAGCACCTCAATAGGCATACACCCCTCATAAACCTGGGGTCGGTCCCTGTCAAAGCTGTGGACCGGGGCACGTTCCGCCGTCACCAGATCTTCCACAAACCGTTCGTATTCCTCTTTGTCCATAGGGCAATTGATATAATCGCTGTCTCCTATTTCATACCGCGAGGCAAAAAAGCAGCGTTCCATGTCAAGGCTTTCCCGGGTCACAATAGGAGCCGCCGCGTCAAAAAAATTCAGAGTAGCGGCGTCATGAGCCACGCCGGTACAGAGGGCCTGTATCTTCTCCGACAGGGTCTCTGACGTCAGAGGCCCCGTAGCGATCACTGCCGGTCCCTCCGGGACCGCCGACGCTTCCTCCCGTATGACCCGGATGAGGGGGTGGCTCTCTATTGCTACTGTGGCCAGGCGGGAAAATTCCTCCCGGTCCACGGCCAGTGCCCCTCCTGCCGGGACCCTGCTTTTTTCCGCGCAGTCGATCAGCAGGGAGCCCAGCCGGCGCATCTCTTCCTTTAAAAGGCCTGCGGCGCTGTCCAGCCTGGCGGCCTTGAGGGAATTGGAACACACCAGTTCGGCAAAACCGGCGCTCTTATGGGCCGGGGAAAACCGGACAGGCTTCATTTCAACCAGATTCACAGATATTCCCCTGCCCGCCAGCTGCCAGGCTGCCTCACAGCCAGCAAGCCCCGCGCCCAGAACTGTGACAGGCTCTGCCATATCCTTTTCCCTGCCTTTCCTTTTCCGAAAAATATACCGTCAGTCTATGGAGGTGACCACAGGCTTCCCGTCGGGGCCCAGCAGCGGGGTCAGCCCGCCGGAATACCCGTCCTCATGATAGAGGTAGTTCACCCCGGTAACCCGGTCCACCCAAATCTCCATGACGGTCAGCGTCCCCTGCTTGTACACCCGCACAAAGCGGTCGTTTGCGTTCGTTCCCAGTCAGCTCCTTTCCGCCTATTCCTCTTCCTCCGGCTTCTTTCCGGAAAAGGTACAGCCGGGGGTCACGCAATACAGGGTCTTATCTTTTCCCTTTTTCTGTAAGAGCACTTTGCCGCACACCGGGCACTTTTCCTTTGACGGCGGGTCCCATGAGGCAAAATCGCACCTGGGGTACTCGCTGCATCCGTAAAAGACGCGGCCCTTCTTGGATTTGCGCTGAATAATCTTTCCGCCGCACTTGGGGCACTCGGCGCCGGTGTCGTTGATAATCTTTTTTACATTTTTGCATTCGGGATAGCCGGAACAGGCCAGAAACTTGCCGTACCTGCCCATCTTTATCACCATAGGCCTTCCGCACTTTTCACAGACCTCGTCGGTCTCATCGGCCTTTAAGCGAATCTTTACTCCGTCCATCTCTTTTTTGGCTTTCTGCACCGACTTATCGAAACTGTCGTAGAACCGGTGCAGAGTGTCCACCCACTCTTCGTCTCCCCGCTGTACCGCGTCCAGTTCATCTTCTACCTTAGCGGTGAACTTTATATTGACGATTTCCGGGAACCGCTCCTTCATCAGTTTTGTGATGACCTCGCCCAACTCGGTAGGCGCAAATGACTTCCCTTCGCGGCTCACATATTCCCTGGCTGTGATAGTGGATATGGTAGCGGCGTAGGTGGAAGGCCTGCCGATACCGTTTTCTTCCAGGGTCTTAATGAGGGACGCCTCGGTATAGCGGGCCGGGGGCTGGGTAAAGTGCTGGTTGCCCTTCAGATCCTTCACCTTCAGCTTCATACCGGTTTCCATCTCCGGTAAGGCTTTTCCGGCCTTTTCCTCCTCGTCCCTGCTCTCTTCGTAGAGAGCAGTAAAACCGTCGAAAGCCACGCTGAACCCGGAGGCCCTAAAACGGTACTTGCCGGCGGCAATCACAGCCTGGGCGCTATTTAATACGCAGTTTGCCATCTGGCAGGCGATGAACCGCTCCCAGATCAGCTTATACAGCTTGTACTGGTCAGCGGTGAGAGAATCCTTCACCATGTCGGGAGTAATGGATACAGAAGCGGGGCGTATGGCCTCATGACCGTCCTGCGCGTTGGCCCTCTGCTTAAAATGCCGCGGCTTGGAAGGCAGATACTTCTGTCCCCACCTCCCGCCGATATACTCCGCCGCGTCTTTCAGGGCGTCCTCCGAAATGCGGAGAGAGTCTGTCCTCATATAAGTAATAAGTCCCATAGAACCCTGACCCTGCACCTCCACGCCCTCGTACAGTTCCTGAGCGGCTTTCATGGTGCGCCGGGCCTGGAAGCCCAGTTTCCGGGAAGCCTCCTGCTGTAAAGTGGAGGTGATGAACGGCGGCGCCGGGGTCCTGTTCTTTTTCCCCTTTTTCACCGAATCCACCAGAAACTCTTCCTTTTCCAGTTCCATCAGGATCTTGTCAGATTCCTCTTTGGTGGACACCTTGATTTCCCCGTTCTCATCACCGTAAAAGGCGGCGGAAAACACAGATTTGGAAGAGGGCGCCGTCAGTTTGGCGTCAATGCTCCAATATTCCTGGGGTTTAAAAGCTCTGATCTCTTCCTCCCGATCCACGATCATACGCACAGCCACAGATTGTACCCGGCCGGCAGACAGCCCCCGGCGGATGACTTTCGCCAAAAATGGGCTTAGCGTATAGCCTACCAGCCGGTCCAAAATACGGCGGGCCTGCTGGGCGTTTACCAGGTCCAGATCGATAGTGCGGGGATGGGCCATGCCCTCTTCCACACCGGTGCGAGTAATTTCGTTGAAGGTCACCCGGTCCGTCGCGTCTTCAGGGAGGCCCAGGATATAAGCCAGATGCCAGGAAATGGCTTCCCCTTCCCGGTCGGGGTCGGTAGCCAGCAGCACGCCGTCTGATTTGGCGGCGGCTTCCTTCAGTTCTTTTACCAGCTTCTCCTTCCCCTTGATTATGCTGTATTTCGGTTTGAAATCGTCCTTTACATCCACGCTCAGACGGGCTTTTGGCAGATCCCTGACATGACCCATAGAGGCAACCACCTCGTACCCTTTTCCCAGGTACTTTTTGATTGTCTTTGCTTTGGAAGGCGACTCCACAATCACCAGTTTTGACATTTCTCGTACTTCCTTTCTTTCACGGCCGAAGTTTTCGGCCGCGAGAGACTATAAACTATACTGTCCTGATAATTTAGTATCTTACAATACCCTGGAAAAGATATAATTCTAAATTAGAATTATATCTTTTCCAGATCATCTTCCAATGACATACCGCTTTCCGGGCAGAGAACGGGCAAGTCCGTCAATCTCCAGTTCCGTCAGGATCCCCAGAAGAGTTGAAGGGGACAACCCGGTCTTTTCCTCCAGCTGGACAATAGTCTGGGGTATTTTATTCAAAGCCTCCAGCACCCGACGGGAAACCGGCGGCAGTCCCGCCCCTACGTCCTCCATGTCTGCGGCGGGAGTTTCCTCTGACTGGTCTGTTTTCAGAACCAGGTCCCGGAACAACTCTATCACGGCAGAGTCTAGCTGATGAGTATTCTTTCCCCAGCAATACTCCTCCAACACATCCTCGCCGCTGGTAACGGCTTTAGCCCCATCCGCCAAAAGCTTTCGGCTCCCGGCAAATTCACCGGCTCCTTCCGGTCCGGGGTAAACAAACACATCCCGGTTCTGGTCCAGGGCGTGGGAAGCGTAAATAAGCCCGCCGCCCGTATTCCCCGCCTGTATGATCACAACGCCCCGGCTCAACCCTGTAATCAGCCGGTTGCGGACTTGAAACCCGCCGTGTTCCGGGTGCGCCAAAGAGAAGTATTCTGTCAGCAGCGCCCCGCCCCGATCGCAGATCATAGACCGCAGGCGGGCGTTTGCGGGAAGATAACCGCTGTCCAAAGACACCGGCAGCACACTGAGCATGTGAGCGCCCGGCACCCTCATGGCCCCGCTCAGAGCGGCGTAGTCTACCCCAACGGCCCCGCCCGACACCACGCAAGCTCCGGCAGTAGCCAGCTGATAGCCGAAAAGTACGGCAGCATTAACGGAAACCGGCAGGGCCTTTCTTGAACCCACCACCGCTACAGGCAGGCGGCTGCTCAGCCCGGACAGGTCCCCCTTCCCATACAATACCGCGGGAGGGGCAGGGATATTCTTTAAAAGCTCGGGATACTCCGACGTATCCGGGGTAAGCACCTGCCAACCCACCTTTTGGGCGTATTCCAGCCTGGCCTCGGCCTGCGCCAGGGTAAAGTCATGCAAAACGGCGGTTTCGCTGTCTTTCAGATCCATGCGGCTGTTCCACAGTCTGGGACCTCCCTCAAAAAATTCCTGCAGGCCGTTGTGATACTGCCCCGCCAGCTTGGCCGGCATCCGGCTGCCGGGCTGAAAGGCCTGCTGGACCCAGATCCAATAAGCTCTTTGATCCATGAACACCATCCTCCTTGTCCTTCCGACACATCTCCCAGAGCAGAATGGTCGCCGCCGCCGAAGCGTTCAGCGATTCCGCCCGACCCTCCATTGGGATAGTGACCCTGTCATGGCACAAGGCCAGAGCCTCGTCAGTAAGTCCGCTGCCCTCATTGCCGATGAACACGGCGTGCAGGCCGCGGGAAAAATCGATTTCCGTTACCGACCGGGCGCCCGCCGCCGGCACGGAACCGTGCAGAATATAGCCATACCGTTTCAACAGGGCGGCCAGCCGTCCCGGATCTTTTTCCTCCGCCAGCCCCACTCGGAACACAGCCCCCATAGAAGCCCGCAGGACCTTTGGGGACAAGGGGTCGCAGCAGTCTCCCAGCAAAAAGACCAGGTTCACACTCAAAGCCTCCGCTGTACGAAGCACCGTCCCCAAATTGCCGGGGTCCTGCAGATTTTCCAGCACCAGGCAGTTTCGCGGGAAGTCAAAACCGATCACCTCGGTTTGAAGCGTTTCCGGGAAGCCGCACAGGCAGAAAACGCCCTGCGGACTTTTGGTGTCGGAAAGCAGGTCCGCCACATGGTCCTCCACACGGTACGCCTCCCGGCAGGCATCTAAGATCGGCTCCAGATATTTCCCATATTTTTGGGAAGCAGCGTCTGTGAAAAAGCAGGTATACACCGTAAGGCCGGACCAAACGGCATCCCGGCAGAGGCGTGCCCCCTCGCAGAGGAAAGCCCCTTTTTCCCGTCTGGCCTCCCGGCTTTTCAAAAGCTCCGCGGCCTGCCGCACCTGTGGGTTCTGACGGCTGGTAATAACAGGGATTCCCACAAATTGCCCGCCCAAAACAGCCACCTCTTTTTCTCAAGTAAAATACAGAAAACGGAACGCCCGAGGCAGTTGCCTCAGGCGTAGTTCCAGCTTATTAAAGAGCCGCTTTCGCCTTTTCCACCAAAGCGGTAAAGGCAGCCTCATCGGCAATAGCAATCTCAGAAAGCATCTTCCGGTTTAATGTGATCCCGGCCTTTTTTAAGCCGTTCATAAAGGTGGAATAGTTGATGCCGTTCATCCTGCACGCGGCGGATATCCTGGTGATCCACAGCCTGCGGAAATCGCGCTTGCGCTGCCTGCGGCCAACATATGCGTAATTGCCGGACTTCATCACGGCCTGTTTGGCCATTTTAAAGTGGCGGCTCTTGGAACCCCAATAGCCTTTAGCCAGCTTCAGTACCTTTTTCCTTCTTTTGCGCGTCATCATAGCGCCCTTGACTCTAGCCATATATGGTCAATCCTTTCCTGTTTTCAATTCGGCTTTTGAAACGTCTTTTAAGCTCAAAAGTGCCCCTTTTATTTATAGGGCAGCATCCGCTTCACGGCGGCCTCGTTGGTATGGTCAGTCACCGTAGTGCCACGGGCATGGCGCTTGGTCTTGGGGGTTTTCCCGTGGCCGTTGCAAAGATGGGACATATAGGCATGGCCACGAATCACTTTTCCGTTCTTGGACAGCTTAAAGCGCTTTTTCGCGCCGCTGTGAGTTTTCAGTTTGGGCATTTTGCAGTCCTCCTTAAAAAATTTACCGTTATTTGGCAGGTTTGGGAGCAAGGAACATCAGCATGGTACGTCCCTCCAGCTTGGCGGGCTTCTCCACGTTTGCCACATCGCCCATTGCCTCGGCGAACCGCCGCATGATCTCCAGGCCCAACTCCGGGTGGCCCATTTCCCTGCCGCGAAAGCGGATGGAGGCCTTGACCTTGTTGCCCTCGGAAATAAAACGGACAGCGTGGTTCTTCTTGGTCTCAAAGTCGTGGGTGTCGATATTTAAAGACAGCCGGACTTCCTTGATGTCAACGACCCGTTGGTTTTTCCGCTGCTCCTTTTCCCGCTTCGACTGTTCGAAGCGAAACTTGCCGTAATCGATGATTTTGCACACCGGCGGCTTCGCTTGGGGAGCAATCTTTACCAGGTCCAGATTCTTTTGTTCCGCCAGATCTAAAGCCTGCTTCAGCGGCATTACGCCCAGCTGCGAACCGTCGGAATCCACGACGCGAATCTCCTTGTCGTGAATCTGTTCGTTGATCTGCAGTTCCTTGTTGCTAATGGTCAGCACCTCCATCAAAACGACTGTTTTGGAAAACAAAGAGCGGACAGAAACCTCTGCCCGCAAATCAACATACGAAACAGGCCGCCGCATAAGCCGTCCGCGGCCCTGCAGTACCTGCCGTTCCTATTGACCTGTGGCGGACAGAACCGCACGGGTGCGGGACCAAAACCACAGGCCCCAACTTCGTTTTACCAGAGTGATTATACACTTCCAATTTCAGAATGTCAAGACTTTTTTCAGTGTATGTCGTACACATTGTCCCTGATCTCCTCCCGGACGTTTTCTGCAAACTCCGGGGTGAAGTCGTACACGGCGCAGGCAAACATGCAGCCCAGCCATACCAAAAGGTCCAGTTCATCGCAGGCGTCGTAGAAAAATCATCGGGGTAATACCCGCCGCCCAACACTCGCACACGGTTAAAGTTAGCGGCGGCACACTGCTTCAAAAGCTTTCTGGTCCGCCGGGGCGTTACACGGGACAGGATATTATCCTCTGGTGTAGTCGGCCCCCATAGCGAAGATTCGCAGGCCGTTCACCTGGTGGGCAAAGCTTTCGCCGTAAGCGTACTTTTCCCTGTTCATAGTAACCGTCCGCAGACCAATACACCTTTCACATCTGTAAAGGTAATAACCTTTATAGCGTATATAGGCTGTTCTCCGTAGCCGCGGGACCACCACAGCTTGGGAGTCTCTACGGTAATAGTCGCTGGGGACACGCTGTATATGGCGGTCATACCCTTCGGATCGGTTATCTGAACTGTAAAGCTTGTATCCTTTACGGCAGTATCGGCCTATTCCGGCTGGATAGACAGCAGAACCTTGCCATTTTTGCGTTTTTGCCGGATGTGCCTGACAGTAGCCTGGCCCCGTCTGCGCCCAGAGTATCTATCCCCTCAAATCGAAGGATCTGCTTTTCGCAGGTTGTTATGCCCTTTTTTCGGCGTGAAGGAACAGATATACTCGAAATCATTTTCCATCAGCTTTAGGGCTTTCATCTCGTTGTCCCTCCAAAAAGGGTCTTCCATTCTGCCGTTTCGCAGCAGGTCTGCGTAAACCGAACCCGGCACCTGGACGGGCAGCGTTTCCCCCGCCTCGCCCACACGAAAGCTCCAGCCCTGCAGCAGCTTTTGCACTATCATTTCCGTTTTTCTTCCTTTGCCGAATATGCTGCGCTTTCCCCCTGATATGGCCTTGCGGAAGCCTGACTGAGATGGGTAGAATAAAGGATCAGTTCT
>CAZGLW010000020.1:0-27072 GCA_964525985.1 uncultured Acutalibacter sp.
GGCCACGCAGTTCACGGTGATGTTCTTCTCCATCAGGAGACGGGCCATACCTTTTGTCATAGTCAGCACCCCTCCCCGGGCTATGCTGTCCGCCAGGTTCTCCCCCGCAAAGCCGTTCTCCGCTCCGGCGGAGGAACAGAATATTATCCTGGCGTGGCTGCTCTTTTCCAGGTATGGCACAGCAGCCTGCGCCATCTGGAACGCCCCGCGCACCTGGTGGTCGAACTTCTGCGTGAGAAATTCCGGCGCTATCTCCTCAAGGGGCTGCACAGCCGCCAGACCGCCGGTAGAAATTACCAGCACATCCACAGAACCGAGCTCACGCTCCACCCGGCCGAACACCGTGTGGTCCCCTCCCTCATTGCTGAGAGCCAGCACCTTTCCAGGCAGGCTCCCGCAGTCGGAAATAATCTCTCCGGCGCTGTCCGGGTTGTGGGTCACCATAACCACGTTCATTCCCCCGGCGGCCATTTTCTTTACCGCCCCGCGCCCGATATTGCCGGTAGCTCCGGCAAAAACGCAGGTTCTTCCGTTCATTGTCAGCATATATTAACCTCCCCGCAGCGCAGTCTCAGCAGAACCTTTCCAGCCACCCGGCCATATAGTCATAGAGCGCCGTCTCCGTGTCGCCAAACTCGCCGGGAAATTTTTCAGCCTGCCGGTTCGGCGCGAACATGTGCCCCGCCCCATGCAAAAAGCATATGGACTTGTCGGCCATTTTGGCGTGGTCAAATATCATCTCGGCGGCCAGGTACTCATAGCTGCCGGTCATGCCCATAAACAGCGCCGGGCACGAGATTGTCTCGATATTGCCTATCGGGGTGGCATAGCCGGAACGCCAGCACACCCCCGTTATCCCGTCCTCTTTTACGGCAAAGTCCGGCGTGGTGCGGGTGGCCTGGCTCGACAGGAACCCCCGCACGCTTATCCTGTCAACCCCCATGCTGTAAGTGGAGGAAAAGCTGCGGTCGATCTCCGGGGTGCGCACGCAGCGTATAATCTCGCGGGTGAGGGTCCCGTCCCCATGCAGCAGGTCGTGCTCCCGCCCGGTGTGGCTCAGCAGGCTGACGTCCTCCGGCAGCATGCGGTTATTGGGCTTGGGCTGCGCCGCCGCAGTGATGAGGAACGGCTCGTCGTCCAGGTACCGGCCCTCGCCTTTTTCGATAAGGGCAAGCCGCTCCCGAGCCAGATCTACCAGCCGTTCATTGCGTTCACGCTGGGCCCTCCAGTATTTTTCCCGGAACTCCGGGAGGTACGCCGCTCCCGCCCCGTCATAGCCGTTTTCAGGGGCGAACAGGTCAAAAGCCGGGTCCAGATCCATTCCGTTCCCCTCCCGGGTCACGGCGGGATCCATACTCAGCAGGGTCATGACGGAGTTGCCGTAATTGGCGTCAATCAGCATCAACCCGTCAGCGGGCTCCGGCTTTTTTCGCAGGGGAGTCTTATATATCATCCCCTCCCCCCGGAAGATCTCCGGGCCGTTCTCCGCTGCCGCCTGGTACGCCGTCATCAGGGTCGCGCCGCCGCTGTGACCCATCAGCACGACCTTTTCAACGCCCTCCATTCCGCGCAGCATCTCCACAAAGCGGCCAAGCTGCTCGATTTTCGGCTCCATTTCTCCGCCGGGCACGCCGTCGGCGGCCAGAACGGTGTACCCCCGTTTTGCCAGTTCCGGGGCCATATTAAGGGCCATGTAGTTCATATCGCTGTGCATAATCACTACCGCCACACGGCTTTTCGCCGGGCTCCCCGGCGGCTCGTACAGCACAGCCATACCGCCGAATTGCTGGGCAACCAGAGTTTCCCTGACGGGATAATCGTCCCGCCTGACAGTTTTATCAATGCGTATCATATTTCGTCCCTCTTCGATCTGATGATTTTTTTCGTCAGCGGCAGGCAGACCGCAAAAGCCGCCGTCTCAGAGACCCACATGCCGAACCACGCGGCGCCGATCCCGAAGAACCGGGTAAACGCCCAGACGCACGGCGCAAGCACCACAAACTGCCGTATGGCGGCCCCCAGCATATTGACCACGCCGTTCCCCAATCCCGAAGCGAAGTACCCGCATATAGTCGTGACGGCCGCCAGCGGGAAAGTCACGGCGATAATGCGCAGAGCAGGCACTCCGATTTCCAGCATTGCGGGGCTCGCGTTGAACAGGCCCAGCAGCTGGCCGGGCAGCAGTTCAAAAACCGCCGTGCCGATCAGGGCGATGACCACTCCGGCGGGCACCATCAGCCTCCATGTTTCCGTAATGCGGCGCCCGTTCTTCGCTCCGTAGTTGAAGCCCACAATCGGGATAGCCGCCTGGCCCAGACCGTTTATGGGCATCATCAGGAAATTCTGCAGCTTGTAGTACACGCCGAAAAAGGCTACAGCCGTCGGCGAGACCGTCAGCAGAATACTGTTGATGACCGCCACCATCAGGCTCCCCGTCGCCTGCATGATTATTGTGGGGGTACCCACCCTGTAAATGGCCGCAACGTCGCTTGCCAGGAAGCGGTAGCCCCTGAAGCGGATGTGTATACTGGGGTTCTTTGCCCGGTTCAGCCCGAGAGCGACCGCCGCCCCCACCCACTGGCCGATCACCGTAGCGACAGCCGCGCCCCGTATTCCCAGCGCCGGGAAACCCAGCAGCCCGAATATCATGATGGGGTCCAGGATGATGTTCGTCACCGCGCCGCATATCAGGGACGTCATGCTCAGCGCGGTAGCCCCTGCCGCCTGGAGCATCCGCTGCCCCTGCGTCTCAAGAAAAATGCCGGGACAGAATACCACGCAGATCATCATGTACTGGCGGCAGAGTTCCGCAATCTCCGGGTCGTGTGTGAAAGCGTGTGAAATGGCCCCCGAAGCGGTAAGACCAACCGCCGCAAAGATTGCCGCAACAGCCAGGTTAAGCAGGAGCCCCGTAGTCGCCGCCCGGCAGGCCTCGTCCGTTTTCTTCGCCCCGATCAGCCTGGACAGCAGGGCGTTAAGCCCCACGCTGGTGCCGACGGACAGGGCTATCATCAGGAACTGCACCGGGTACGCAAGAGATGTGGCGGTCAGGGCGTCCTCGCTGAGACGCGCCACGAAAATGCTGTCCACAATGTTGTACAGCGACTGTACCAGCAGCGAGAGCATGAGCGGCAGGGCCATATTGAACACCAGCCCGGGGATTGGCATAACCGCCATTTTGTTTTCTCTTTGTTCCATACTTCCCCTCCGAATTTTATACAAGTACTTTCCGCGCCCCCGGAACCCGCCTGCACAGCGGACGGCCCCGTGCGCTTATTGGCCGCAAACAAAAAATGTGCAGACCGCGAAAAGACGGTTTGCACATAAAATAATGGTCGCTTCCGATAAAAACAGTATAACATTTCCCAGCCAAAATGTCAACAGGTTTATTTCCGGCGCAATTCACCTCCCGGTCCCGAATTGGCTTTCCCCTGCAAACTGAGAGGGCCCCGGATTCTCCGGGGCCCCCTTTTGACCGTTTGCGGGAATTATTTCGCTTCAAAATAAGCCTTTACAGCCTTAAATGTCTCGTACACGTCCAGCTTTGAGACCACCTCAAACGGAGAGTGCATAGAGAGCACCGGCACGCCAATATCGATAACGTCCGCGTTCAGGCGGGCAATATCCAGCGCGACAGTGCCGCCGCCCCCCTGATCCACTTTGCCCAGTTCGCCGATCTGCCAGACCACGCCGGCGTCGTTCATAGTCTTGCGCACCCAGCCCACAAACTCGGCGGAAGCGTCGTTAGAGCCGCCCTTGCCCCGTGAGCCGGTATACTTGGCGAACCCCACGCCCCTGTTCAAAAAGGTGGAGTTGCCCGGCTCGTAAGCGTAAGCGTAAGTGGGGTCAAAAGCAGCAGTCACGTCGGCGGACAGGCAGCTGGACCGGGACCACACGTGGCGGGGCGCGAGCCCTTCAGATTCAGCCAGGTCGGACACGAAATAGTTGAGATATTCAGAGCACAGCCCGGTATTGCCCACACTGCCGATTTCCTCCTTGTCGGCCAGGCACACAACAGCGGTGTGCTCGGGGGCGCCGCATTGCAGAACAGCCTGCAGGGACGGATAAGCGCACACCCGGTCGTCGTGGCCGTAAGCGCCCACCATACTGCGGTCGAACCCGATATCGACGGCCTTAAAGGCGGGAACAAAAGATATTTCTGCGGAAATCAGGTCGCTTTCCACAATGCCGTACTGCTCGTGGAGAATTTTCATAATGTTCAGCTTGGTAAGCTGCTCGCCCTCCGCGTCAAGGGGCAGGCTGCCCGCCAGGATGTTCAGGTCCTCGCCGGTAAAGGCCTCGCCCAGCTTCTTCTGCATCTGGTCGCGGCCCAGATGGGGAAGAATATCGGTAATGGTGAACTGGGGGTCCCCGTCCTTTTCACCCACATTCACGGTTATATCCGAGCCGTCCTTGCGGACGATCTTGCCGTGCATTGAAAGGGGGATCGCGGTCCACTGGTAATGCTTGATGCCGCCGTAATAATGGGTCTTTAAAAGCGCCAGCTCGTTTGCCTCATAGAGGGGGATCGGCTTCAGGTCGATACGGGGGTTATCAATATGGGCGGCGGCAATGCGCACACCCTCTTTGCACCCCTTTTTGCCGATTACGGCCAGGCACATGGCTTTGCCCCGATTGTTCACATACACCTTGTCGCCGGCCTTGTATTTATGGCCGGGTTCAAACGGGACGAACCCGGCGGTTTCTGCGGCCGACACGGCGTAAGAGACAGATTCCCGCTCGGTTTTGGACCGGTTCAAAAAGTCCTTGTACCCTTCAGCGAAGCCGTCCGCTTTTTTCATTTCTTCGGGCCCCGCCTTTACGGCGCCGTGAGTCTTGTCGTTAAGAAGTTCTTTTGCCAATTCTTTTGCGTCGATTTTTTCCTTTTTCCCGCTCATTTGGTATTTCCTCCTGGTCAAAATTTCCGGTTACATCTGATTGTACCTCTTTTATGAGAAAAGGTCAACCGTTTTCGTACTGCTTTTCGTAACGCTCACGGTACTTCTCCACCTTTTCCACGTACGCGGCGGTTTCGGGGTATGGTATCTCGTCCAGGCTCTCCCCGTCGCCGGAATACACGGAAAGCCAGCCGTCTACCGTACCCATTCCGGCGTTGTACGCGCACAGAGCCACCCGCCACGACCCGTACCGTTTCTCCAGCAGCTCCAGCAAAGCGCAGCCGCAGTGAATGTTGTCCTGCGGGTCCAGAATGTCCCCTCCCCCGTTTTCCGGCGGGTAAAGTGACGAAACCCACTGGAAAGTCTGTTCGGTCAACTGCATCAGGCCGTGCGCCCCGGCATGGGAAGAAGCCTTTTCGTCAAAGCCGCTCTCCGCTTTCATCACGGCGTACACCAGGTTCTCGTCCAGCCGGAACTCGGCGGCCTCCTTCTGCACGATCTCCCGGTAGGGCCGGGGGTAAATCCAGTTCCCGGCCGCCCAGTCCCACAAAGCCGGCGCGGCGAAACGGGCCAGCAGCCCCGCAGCCAGCAAAGCGGCGCACAGCGCGATCAGTCGTTTCTTCATAAACGTCAGCCTCCGAGCAGGGGGTCCTGTAAAATGGGCTCGAGGGCCGACAGCAGCCGGTCTTCCCCGTCGCCGGCGTTTTTAATCACCCAGTCGGCGGGGGCGGTGTAAAAGCTATCGTCCTTCTGGGCTGAAAACCGCCGTTCCGCCTCAGATTCGGTCAGGCCGTCCCGCAGCTCTATCCTCCGGAGCCGTTCCTCCCGGGGAGCGATGACCGTTATAATTCTGGCGCAGCGGTAATCGAGGCCCGCCTCGAACAGGGTGGGCGCGTCCGCCACAACCACTTTGTAACCCATCACCGCCGCCTCTACCACAGCATTGTCCAGCGCCTGTAAAATGAAAGGGAACACGACCTCTTCCAAATTCTTCTTCACATTAGGGTACCCAAAAGCCCGCCGGGCAAGGGCTTTCCGGTCCAGGACCCCACCCGGGGCTATCTCATCCCCGAAAACGATCCGCAGCCTGCGGATGCACTCCTCGTTATAAACGTGCGGGTTGCGGGTCAGGGCGTCGCAGTCGACGACCGCCCAGCCCTCTTTGTGCAGCAGGTTTGCAACAGTTGACTTCCCCGCGCCGCTGGGCCCGGTGAGCCCCACCAGGACCGGGTTCTCCGGGACAACGGTGCGGAACCCCGCGGCACGGATGAGGCGGTTGTATACTGCCAGCCCCACCCCCCGCTTGGAGGGCATGTGGGCCAGCACCCGCTTCGCACCCATTTCGTCCAGGCGCATCAGAGCGGAAAATAACTCGTGGGCCTGAGCTTCCCCGTTGTACCTGCTCCCGTAGCTGAGATGAGGCACCTTCAGGCGCCAGGTATCTTCATTAAAGCAGAGAGCATGACAGCCCTCCTGGCTGTTCGCATAATCCGTAAAGCCGTACGGCGAGGCGTCGACCAGCACCACGTCGGCTTTCGGAGCGTAATGCTTATACTTCATGCCGGGTGACGGGGCCGTCCCCTCCCCCTCCAGACTGTTAAGCACCGCCGGGTCAACTTCCACCTCTCCCAAAACGTCCTGGATCTGCTCCAGCGTAACGCCGCCGGGCCGTAAAAGCCGGGGCACGTCCCCAGCCAGAGTCAGCACGGTAGACTCGACCCCCACGCCGCAGTCGCCCCCGTCCAGCAGAGCCTCCACTTTGCCTGCCAGGTCACGTTTGACGTGGTCGAACCTGGTGGGGCTGGGCCGGCCCGAAAGATTGGCAGACGGGGCCGCTAACGGCACCCCCGCCGCCCGTATTACCTCCTGCGCCGCCGGGTGAGAGGGGAACCGTATGGCCACAGTGTCCAGCCCGCCGCTGGTTTCTTTTGGCACCAGGTCAGATTTCGGCAGAATAATGGTGAGGGGGCCCGGCCAAAAAGTCCCCGCCAGCTTCGCGGCGGACAGGGGCACCTCTCTGACAAGGGGAAATATCTGGGAAAAATCGCAGATGTGGACGATCAGCGGGTTGTCCCCCGGCCGGCCTTTAGTGATGTAAATCCTCTTTACCGCTTCAGGGTCCAGCGCGTTTGCCGCCAGGCCGTACACCGTCTCCGTCGGAACAGCCACCAGTCCCCCGTCGCGGAGGATCTTCCCGGCCAGTTCTATATCATGTTTGTTTTCGCTGTCCAGAAATAAAGTATCCATATTGTCTCCTGTTCTTACCTCTCCAGCCTGGCCGCCCGGTCGGCGGCGATCAGCGGGTCGATCAGCTGGTCCAGTTCTCCCGCCATAACTTCATCCAACTTGTAAAGGGTCAGCCCGATACGGTGATCCGTCACCCGCGACTGCGGGAAATTATATGTCCGTATCCGCTCGGAACGGTCCCCGCTGCCCACCTGGCTGCGGCGTTCCTCCGCCATCTGGGCGCTGGCCTTTTCACGCTCCCGGGCCAGCAGCCGTGAACGCAGCACCTTTAAGGCTTTGTCCTTGTTTTTGTACTGGCTCCGCTCGTCCTGGCACTCGACCACCATACCTGTAGGCAGGTGGGTGATCCTTATGGCGGAGGAGGTTTTGTTGATGTGCTGGCCCCCCGCGCCGCTGGAACGGAATGTGTCGATCTGCAGGTCACCGGGGTCGATATCCACTTCCACCTCTTCAGCTTCGGGCAGCACTGCTACTGTTGCCGCCGATGTATGGATACGGCCCTGCGTCTCGGTTTCGGGCACACGCTGCACCCGATGAACCCCGCTTTCGAATTTCAGCCGGGACCAGGCCCCGGCCCCGTCGATAAGGAAGCTTACCTCTTTGAAGCCGCCCAGTTCGGTCTCGTTCAGGCCCACTATCTCCGTTTTCCACCCCCGCTTTTCGGCGTACGCGGCGTACATGCGGTACAGGTCGTAAGCAAACAGGGCGGCCTCCTCGCCCCCCGTGCCGCCCCGGATCTCCACCACCACGTTCTTATCGTCGTTCGGGTCTTTTGGCAGTAGCAAAATTTTGATTTTTTCTTCCAGTTCCTTCAGCTTCTCACCGTTTTCCCGTATCTCCTCCTGAGCCATTTCCCGCAGTTCCCGGTCGCCGCTCTCCTCCAGAAGCTCTCTGGCCCCGGTCAGGGCCTCATCAGCGCGGCGGTATGCGCGGTACGCCTCCACAATCGGCTCAAGCTCGCTCCTCTCTTTCATCAGAGCGGCGTACAGGTCCCGGTCCGCGCCGGTCCGGGGATCGTACAGACTGCGGTCCACTTCCTCCAAACGCTTTTCGAACGCCGATAAATTTTCAAACACGGCAAACACGCCTTTCCCTGTATTTTAATGGTCCGTTTACGGGAAAGCGTCAGGGTTCCTCCTCCGGGCGCAGGATCTTCCTGATATTCTTTTCGCATTTCAGCCGGGGGACCATAACCTCGCGGCCGCATTTCACACACTTGATTTTAAAGTCCATTCCCGAGCGCAGCACGGTAAATTCCCTGCCGCCGCAAGGGTGGGGCTTTTTCATCTGTAAAATATCTCCTACCCTAACATCCATAATTTTATCCTTTCGTACCGCGTTTACAGCCGGCGCGCCGGGGCCCGCCTATTCCTGCGGGACCGCGTTCACTGCCTCCGAAGAACCGCTCTGCTGGCCGTCATCGGTCTGGGCCGCCGCCTCAACGGCGTCTGTAATGCTGACAGACATGGAATACTTGCCCACCACCCAGCAGGAATCCGTGCCGCTGCCGGTGATAGTCACTGTTGCGGGGACCGTCACCGTTCCGGTCCGGTCGCTGAAATTGGCCAGGTCCAGCTGGACGGACAGTGCGTCGCCGGTAAGTTTGGACACCTGAGCGTCTGACCCCACCACAGAAACCTCCAGGGTCCTGTTGCTGATGACCGCCTCACGCCCGGCGGGAGGATTGACCATCTGGAAATTATCGGAGGGCACCGTCACATTCACCCGCTGGTAGCCGATAAGATTGACTGACACGGTAGCCTGGCTGACGCTGTTCTCCCCCGAAGCGCTCAGATCCCTTACGCCGGTGGGCAGCGGTATATCCAGCGTGATCACATTTTTCTGGCCCACATCCAGATCCGCGAAGTTGATGGCCGTATCCAGCGTGATCTCAGTGATGCCGGAAAGCACATCCGCGGGCCCGGCAATTTCGATCTCGGCAGGCTCCACAGTGATTCTGCTGTCGGAGAAGCCTTTAGGCTGGTTCAGGGTAGAGGCCTTGACCGTTACCGTCTTCTTGGGCAGGATCGGAATGGTGACGTCCACCGTGTCCACGCTCATCAGCAGGTACATCCCGGCGGTGTCCTCCAACTCCTGGTTGTCCTGGTCGTACAGGCGAACCGGACAGGTAAAGGAAGCGTCGGAGCTCAGTGGGCTCTCCACAGAATAATCCACCGCCGCCCGGCTGATTTTGTTCACAGAAGATTCGGGGCCGGACACAGTGACTTCAGCTTCGGACAGTGTGACGGTACCGGAGACAAAGCCCGTATCGGCGCTGAATTTCACGTCGTTCTCAATTGAGAGTGTGACCTCTTTGTACCGGTCGTACTCCACGTTTACCTCCTCCGGGTTCACAGAAGCGATAGTGTAGTCGGACACGGCAGAAGTTTTAACTGCCCGAACAGGAAGCGTCATCTTCTGCATGGTGTTCCCGGTCAGCTTTGTCGAGGTGGGATTCAGGGTGACGGACACCTCGAAGTCGTCGCTGGTAAGTTTATTTGTAATCAGGCTGCTGCCGGAAATTTCCAGGTCGGCCGAGTTGTAAGACATGTTGAACACCCGCAGCCCGTCCTCTTCAGCGGCGGGAGAGTAGCTTACCGTTATGGGCACGTCTGTGATGATTGTATTGCTCTCCGTGCTCTCGGACGCCATGACGAACCAGGCCACCAGCGCCACAATAAAAGAGAAAATAAGCACAAAAGTATTGTGGTAAAAAATTTTCTTCAGTTCCAAACGGTTCTTCTTTTCTTTGCCGTTTTCGGCAACGCTTTTTTTCTCGTCAGCCACGTTCGCCGCCCCCTTTCCCGGAAGCGCCCCTGCCAAAACCCAGCCGGCCCAAAAGGCCCCTGCGCCCGGAGGCTGTCTCGGGGCTGCCGATCAGTTCCCGTTCAAGAGTCTCGGCCAGGCTTACCCGGTTGTAATCCCGGGTCAGCTTGCCGCTTATTGCAAGAGACACCTGAGCGGTCTCTTCGGAAACCACCAGCACTACAGCGTCAGAATTCTCGCTCATGCCCAGAGCCGCCCGGTGCCGGGTGCCCAGCTCTGCGCTGACCGCGTCGCTGGCGGTAAGGGGCAGTATACACCCGGCGGCGTACACCCTGCCGTCACGGATAATCATTGCGCCGTCATGCAGAGGGGCCTTGTTGAAGAATATGTTCCCAATCAGCTGGGCGGAGGGGTCCGCCTCCACAATAGTTCCCGTAGCGGCGATCTCCCCCAGCTTGGTAGTGCGTTCAAACACGATCAGCGCCCCCATACGAAGCTGCTGCAAAAGGCTTACGGCCTCCACCACTCCGTCAATAGCCCTGCGCACTACGGCCCGGTCAGCGTCCCTGTCCCTGCCGCCGAAAACGCTGGAAATTGACTGGCCCACCTTGTTGCGGCCAACCTGTTCCAGCGCCTTCCGTATTTCGGGCTGGAAGAGGATGACCACCACAACAAATGCGGACTGGAAAAAGGCCCGCAGGATCGCGTTAAGCATCATCAGATCAAGGTAACTGGAAATCAGAAACAGGGCCACCAGCAAAATAATTCCCTTGACAAGCTGCCCGGCGCGGGTCTCCCGCACCAGCTTGATAATTCCATACAGAAGGAGGGTCGCAATACAGACGTCTAAAGCATCTTTCCAGGTAAATCTGCGGGCTACGCTCAAAAACGTTTGCCACGCCTGGCTTAAAAAGCTTGTCACAGCGCCCACTGCCGTCATTCCTTTCGTTTTTAATTTCCCGGCAAGAGGCGCCCCCGCCTGTTCCGGCACACAGTCCGGAGGCTCCTCCCACCCAGTCATTTTATCACAACGGGAACGCAAATGAAAGGTTTTTTGCTCCCGCGGGAAAATAATTCACAGCTTTTTCCCTTTTGCCAGTCTCCGCACACAGCCCACAGCGGCCTCGATTTCCTCCGTTCTGGAAAAAACGGAGGGCGCCATGCGCACAGTTCCTTCCGCCGTCCCCATTTTGCCGTGAGCCAGAGGGGCGCAATGCAGTCCGCACCGGACCGCCACTCCCATATCCGCCAGGCGCTCCCCCGCAGTCTCGCTGGGTATTCCTTCCACGTTAAAAGACAATACCGGCAGAAAATATGGCTCCTCCGGCCGCCGGGTATACAGTTTCACACCGGGGACCCGGGACAGCCCGTCGTAAAGCAGCCCCAGCTTTTTCATCTCTTCCCGGCAGATTCTTTCCGGACCCAGCCTCTTCACGAATTCGATGCCGGCCCGCAGGCCCAAAATGCCCGGCACATTCTGGGTACCGCTTTCGTACCGCTCCGGCGGGTCGTCCGGCTGGAAGAGACTGCGGGACCGGGTGCCCGTGCCCCCCTCCACTAAAGTGCGCAGCCGGTCCCCGGGATCCAGGAACACCAGTATCCCCGTGCCCATAAGGCCGTACAGGCCCTTGTGGCCGGCGCAGCAAAGATAATCAATGCCGCTTTCCCGCACGTCAATCGGTACTACACCGGCACTCTGGGCGGCGTCAACGCAGATCTTCGCCCCATACTGGTGGCACAGAGCGGCAATGCGTTCTACCGGCACCCGGATGCCGAACACGTTTGATGCCTGCGTACACACCACCAGCCTGGTAGAAGGCCCCAGAGCCTTCCGGAAAGCGTCGAGGGTGGCGTCGTTATCTCCGGGAGTCACTTTTGCCGCCGTATAGGTCACTCCCTGCTCCGTCAAAGCGGACAGGGGACGCATAACCGCGTTGTGCTCCAGATCGGAAACCACCACATGGTCCCCCTTCCGCAGCGTTCCCTTCATCACCAGGTTCAGGGCTTGGGTGCAGCTGGGCTGGAACACCACGCACTCCGGCCCCACAGCGCCGAACATCTCCGCCGCAGACTCCCGGCAGGCGTACAGGGCGCGGGCAGTCCGCACGCTCATCTCATAGCCGCTGCGGCCGGGGTTAGCCCCATACTCACGCAGGGCCTGCTGCACGGCTGCCCGCACCGCCGGGGGCTTGGGCCATGTGGTGGCGGCGTTGTCCAGATAAATCATCCGCCATCATCCTGTTCCATCCTGCCCAGCACTTTGACATTGTTTTCCCGCAGCACAATCTCGGCCTCATCGGCCCCCCGGGGAACATAAATCCCATATCCACAGCCAGTCTCCGCCGTTTTGGGGACCCGCTCTATAAAGGCGCGGAACCCTCGCTGGCTCAGCAGTTCCCTGCCCTTCATTGCATAAGTGACAGAACTGACCATAATCAAGGGCTTGCCCAAAATGATCACCTCATTATTTTTGAAAACTGGAAAGCGATTCCTCGCTTACTCCCAGTTTATGTCAAGCCTGGCCTGAAGGTGACCCGGTACCTCCTTCATCCGCGCCCGGCGCCTGCCGCACCAGCAAGCACACAGCCGAAGCCGACATGCCTTCTCCGCTGCCGGTAAAGCCCAGACCCTCTTCTGTGGTGGCCTTAACGCTGATCCTGTCCACGCCCGTACCGCATGCGGCCGCCAAATTCTCCCGCATCCGCTGGATATAGGGGGCGATCTTCGGCTGCTGGGCAACCAGCGTACAGTCAAGATTTCCCAGAGAATAACCCCTTTCCCTCACCATTTTGCAGACCTCCTTCAGCAGGAGCAGGCTGTCCGCTCCCGCGAACCGGGGGTCGTTGTCGGGAAAAAGGCGCCCGATATCGCCCAGAGCCGCCGCGCCCAAAACAGCGTCGGCGGCGGCATGCGTAAGCACGTCGGCGTCGGAATGTCCCAAAAGGCCTTTCCCGAAAGGAATTTCCACTCCCCCCAGAACCAGCTTTCTGCCTTCTACCAGCTTGTGCACGTCATAGCCGTATCCGATCCTCATAGCCTTTTGCGCCTCCTTCTCTCCCGCGTACGCCCTTGCAGCCAGCAGGTCGTCGGGAGTGGTTATTTTCAAATTCCGGTAGTCCCCCCGGGTCAACTTGACCTTGCCGCCGACGGACTCAATCAGCTGGCAGTCATCGGTATATGTTTTGCCCAAGCTCGCTGCCCGCTCCGCCGCGTAAAGGTAAATGCTTTTCCGGAACGCCTGAGGGGTCTGCACCGCATAGAGGCTTTCTCTGGGAGGCGTGGCCTCTACAAAGCCGTCCTTGCCCGAAAGCTTGCAGGTATCCTTCACCGGCACCGCCGCCGCGGCCGCGCCGAATTCCAGAGCGCCGGCACACACCCGGGAGATCAGATCCGGGTCCGCCAGGGGCCGGGCGCCGTCGTGAATGAGGATGTAATCTGTTCCAGGCGACAGGGCCGCCACACCGTTTAAAACCGAATCCTGGCGGCTCTCCCCTCCGGGCGCGAAAACTACAGGCTTTAAAAGCCCCCGGGCGGCCCGTTCTATTGAGGACCGGTCCCCTTCTCTGCAAACCACTACGGTTTCCGCCGTTTCCGGGCAGGCGTCCAGAGCCTCAAGGGCCCAGCGGATCACGGGCCTCCCCGCAAGATCCTCCAGAACTTTTGAACGTCCCAGACCCATGCGGCTGGAACTGCCGGCCGCCACTACCACCGCGCCAAATCGCTGCGTCATCCCTTGCGCCTCCTTTTTCACGTCTATCTTAGCATATACGGTCAAAATTTTCCACTGGGATTTTTTTCGTACAGCATTTTGCCTTCTTTTTCCCCCGGCTCTCATGCTTTCTCCTTTTACTGACCTTTTTTTCGTACTTATTTTAAAACTTCTTGAACTTGCCCCGCCACCTGTGATAATATGGGTCTGTGTAAAAATAAAGGAAAGAGCTTGTAAAATCGAATCGGGAGACGCAGGTATGGACATCTTTAACCTATTCACGCTGGTAGGGGGCCTGGCCTTCTTCCTGTATGGAATGAACGTCATGTCTTCGGGCCTGGAAAAAATGGTGGGCGGCAAGCTGGAACGCATCCTGAAATCCATGACCTCCAACAAACTGAAAAGCCTGGCTCTGGGCGCTGTAATCACTATTGCCATACAGTCTTCATCGGCCATGACTGTTATGCTGGTGGGCCTGGTAAACTCCGGCATTATGGAACTGAGCCAGACGATCGGCGTAATTATGGGTTCCAGCGTGGGCACAACGCTCACCGCGTGGATCCTGAGCGCGGCGGGCATTCAAAGCAACAGCTTCTTTTTAAGGCTCCTGAAACCCGAATCCTTTTCCCCGATTGTGGCCCTGGTGGGCATATTGCTGATCATGATCCACAAGGACGGGAAGAAGCGGGATGTGGGCACGATTCTGATTGGTTTTTCCGTGCTGATGACCGGCATGACCTTTATGAGCAATTCTGTCAGCGGCCTGGCTGACATGCCGGCGTTCCAGGACCTTCTGGTCATGTTCAGCAACCCATTTGCCGGCGTACTGCTGAGCACGGTATTTACCGGCATTATACAAAGCTCAGCCGCGTCGGTAGGCATTTTGCAGTCTTTGTCAATGACCGGCAGCATCACTTTCGGTATGGCGCTTCCCATCATTACCGGCGCCAGTATCGGTACCTGCGCCACCGCCCTGCTCTCCTGTATCGGCACAAATAAAAACGCCAAGAGAGTGGCCGCTGTAAACCTCTATTTTAAATTGATCGGCACAGTGGTGTGCCTTACAGTGTTTTACGGTCTGCACGCGGTTTTCCATTTCGATTTTGTGGACCAGCCTATCAGCGCACTGGGAATTGCTGTTGTGCATACCCTTTTCAATATCATCAACACTATCATTTTTCTTCCCTTTACCAAGCAGTTGGAAAAACTGGCGGTACTCACCATCCGGGAAAAGAGCACAAAAGAAGAACTGCTGGACGAGCGTCTGCTGAATACTCCCACTTTTGCCCTGTCGGAATGCCGGAAGCTGACCATACGCATGGCAAAAGAAGCCCGGGACTCTATGCTGGCGGCTATCGGTCTTGTTGACGAATATGATTCAAAAAAAGCTGAGGCCATCAACCAATATGAAAACGATATTGATATGTTCGAGGACAAGCTTGGCACTTATCTGGTCAAGCTTTCCAGCAGGAACCTGTCCCGGTCAGACAGCAACGAAGCTTCGGAACTTTTGCACAGCATCGGCGATTTCGAACGCATCGGCGACCACGCTGTAAACATTCTGCGGGTGGCAGACGAGCTGCACGACAAGGATTTGCGCTTCTCGGAGGAGGCACAGGCTGAACTCAGCGTGATAACTAAAGCCATTATCAACATTTTGAACCTGACCGTTGAAGCATTTGAAAAGGATGACAGCACCCTGGCAAGTCAGGTAGAGCCATTAGAGCAGGTTATTGACGGGCTGAAACTGGACCTTAAAAACCGGCACATCAAGCGCCTGCAGGAAGGCCGGTGTACAATAGAACTCGGCTTTGTGCTCTCCGACCTGCTTACAAACTACGAGCGGGTCTCCGATCACTGCTCTAACGTGGCGGTAACGGTCATCCAGATCAAGGACTCGGTTATGGACACCCACGAGTACCTGACAGAAGTAAAGACCGCCGGCGGGCCGGTGTTTACCCACGCTTACGACTCGTTTAAGGAAACTTACCGCCTGCCACCCGTCCCAGCCCCCGTCGCAGCCCAGATTGACCGGGAAAAGGCACAATGACGTTGCGCTGATCTGAGACGCCGGGGAATACCTGTCTGGGACCGCTGGGACCCTGTCAGGCCAGCCGGTCCTCCAAAACCTCCAGCTTTCCAATAAAAAAACCTCCGGTCCGCTTTTGCCAGCCTGCCCGAAGGTTTTTATTTTTGCTGTTTTTCAGCTTAAAAATCCTGCCACGATCTGCTCCTCCGCCTCTTTTTCCGTAAGCCCCAAAGTGCGCAGCTTTAAAATCTGCTCACCGGCGATCTTGCCGATAGCGGCCTCGTGGATCAGGGCGGCATCCCCGTGGTTGGCGGAAAGTTCGGGGGCGGCGTCTACCTTGCCGTGATCCGCCAAAATCGCATCGCATTCCGAATGGCCGGTACACGGGGCGTCGCCAATAATGCGGGACCTGTAGGCCTGGTGGGAATTGCCCCTTGCCACCGATCGGGAAATAAGGTCTGCGGCGGAGCCCTCCCCTTCCATGCGGACCTCGAAGTCTGTCCGGGCCTCCTGGTCCTTTTCGGTGAGAATGCGTTCTCTGATGAGCAGTTTGGCGTTTTTGCCAACTGTGGCTTTAGTCGTCCGCAGGGTCCTGTCCACCCCGCCAATCTGGGAAGTATCCATCTCCAGCACAGCGCCTTCCTTCAAGTCAACAGCGGTCACCGGATCGATTGACCTGATCCCCTGGCCCTGGCCCGTGCCCACATGTTTCTCCACATACAGCACATGTGCGTTCTTTTCCAGGAAAAAGCGATGAATACCGTTGTGCCTGGCAGGCTCGCCGTTTTCTGTGTGTACCCCGCAGCCGGCCACAATAGTCACGTCGGCGCCCTCGCCAACATAAAAATCGTTGTAAACCAGATCGTCCACATCTCCATGAGTCACACATGCGGGAATGGATACAGTCTCACCCCTTGTTCCGGGAAGGATGCGGATATCAAGGCCCGGCAAATCGGTCTTTGACTCGATCTTGATATGCTCGGTAGACTGCCGTCCGGCGCATTGCCCGTCTTCACGGATATTAAAGGCTCCGGTAAAATTGCCCTTCCAATTGGAAACCAGCTTTAAAAGCTGTTCTGTCACACTGTTCACGCGAAACTTGCCTCCCTTTTTTCACAGCCGCATCCAGCGCATTCCCCGCTGCCTGCAAGTATCTCCGGCAGGACCCTGTCGGCCGGGCCGGACTGTTTAACCTGGCCTTCAGCGATGACAACAATCTCGTCGGCAATTTGAAGAATGCGCTCCTGGTGGGAGATGATGAGCAGAGCGCCGGACAGGGAACCGCGCATGGCCTCAAAAACAGAGATGAGATTTTGAAAACTCCACAGATCTATGCCCGCTTCGGGCTCGTCAAAAATGGACAGCCGGGTGTGACGCGCCAGCACGGTGGCGATCTCAATGCGTTTTATCTCTCCGCCGGACAGGGTTGAGTCCACCTCCCGACCGATATAATCCTTACTGCAAAGTCCAACTCTGCTGAGCATCTCACAGACCCTGCCCTCCGTCAGGGCCTTGCCGGCGGCAAGTTCCAACAGCTTGCGTACGGTAAAGCCCTTGAAGCGTACGGGCTGCTGAAAGGCAAAACTGACGCCCGCTCTGGCCCGCTCTGTCACATCAAGGCCGGTAATGGTCCGGCCGTCTAAAATAATTTCGCCGCTGTCGGGCGTCTCAATGCCGGCAATGATTTTTGCCAGAGTGGTCTTGCCGCCGCCGTTAGGTCCGGTGATAACAGTAAGCCTGCCGTCAGGAACGGTAAGGCTCACATTGCCTAACACCCGCGCGCCGTCGGGGGCGGTCCAACAAATATTTTTCAGTTCCAGCATTAAAAAATGTCCTTTCTGTTTTCTAAATGGGCAACGCTTATTATACACCAAACCTCCGGCAAAGTGTACATGCACTTATGGATTTTTCCATTTAACGGTCATTTCCCCAACCCAAGAGCGCGGGCGGCGTTGAGTACCGCTAAAATCAACACGCCCACGTCAGCGAAAACAGCGGCCCACAATGTGGTAATGCCAAATGCGCTGAGAACCAGTACAGCCGCCTTTACCGCCAGAGCAAACACGATATTCTGCCGGGCAATTCGGACCGTCCCTTTGGAGATCTCCATAGCTTTTGCGATTTTAGAAGGCTTGTCGTCCATCAGCACCACATCGGCAGCCTCAATAGCTGCGTCTGAACCCAAAGCACCCATTGCGACGCCGATATCGGCCCGGGACAGCACCGGGGCGTCGTTGATGCCGTCGCCCACAAAGACCAGTTTGCCTCTGGGGGACCGCTCCTTTAAAAGCGCCTCTACCTCCTCCACCTTATCAGCAGGCATCATCTGAGTATATACCTGATCCAGGCCAAGCTCCTTCCCAACGCTCTCTCCAACCTCTTTCGCGTCTCCGGTCAGCATGATGGTCCTTTTCACACCCTGGGCCTTCAGGGCGGCGATAGCCTCTTTTGCGTCGGGCTTCACCTCGTCTGAAATGACAATATGACCCGCATACTGGAAGCCCTTTCCATTCTCTACCGCCAGGTGGACCGTTGTGCCCACCCGGTGGCAAGGGTGCCAGGTAACGCCCATTTCTTCCATAAGCTTGTCATTGCCCGCGCAAACAGTTCGCCCATCCACCTTTGCCCGCACGCCCCGGCCTGAAAGCTCTTCCACATCCGTCACCCGTGAAGAATCCAGTTCCATGCCGTAAGCCTCTTTCAGTGACCGTGAAATAGGATGATCGGAATAGCTTTCCGCCAGAGCGGCCATTTCCAGCAGGCCGCTTTCAGAATATTTGTCCGGATGGATAGCCGTAACATTGAAAACCCCTTTTGTCAGCGTGCCGGTCTTATCAAACACCACTATCTCCGCTTGGGAAAGGATTTCCAGATAATTGCCGCCCTTTACCAGCACGCCGTTTCGAGAGGCGCCTCCAATCCCCCCGAAAAAGCTGAGGGGAACGGACACAACCAGTGCGCAGGGGCAGGACACCACCAGGAACATCAAAGCGCGGTTTATCCAGTCGACCCAGCCGCCGCCTGAGACAAGAGGAGGTAGCACCGCCAGCAGCACGGCGCCAATCACCACCGCAGGAGTGTAAATCTTAGCGAAACGGGTAATAAAGCTTTCCACTTTCGCCTTTTTCGCGCTGGAATTCTCCACCAGGTCCAGAATTTTTGACACGGTAGATTCTCCAAAGGCTTTTGTCACCTGGACCTTCAGGAGCCCGGTAAGGTTTACGCAGCCGCTGACCACGTCGGCGCCGGGCTCTACCTCACGCGGCAGGGATTCGCCGGTCAGGGCCGAAGTATTCAAGCTGGAAGAGCCCTCCAGCACCACGCCGTCCAGAGGCACCTTTTCTCCAGCCTTAATGACGATCACATCCCCTACCGGCACTTCCTCCGGGTCTGCCCGTTCGATCTTACCGTCCCGCAGAATGTTGGCATAGTCGGGCCGTATGTTCATGAGATCGGAGATGGATCTGCGGGATTTACCTACAGCATAACCCTGGAAGAGTTCGCCCACCTGGTAAAACAGCATGACGAACACGGCTTCGGGGTACTCCCCCTCTCCGAAAAAGCCGGTGCAAAACGCCCCCACCGTAGCCAGCGCCATTAAAAAGCACTCGTCAAATACCCGGCCATGAGAAATATTTTTCACGGCCTTCCACAGCACGTCCCAGCCCACCACAAAATAAGCGGGAAGGTACAGCAGAAACCGCCAGCCGCTCAGCAGTCCCCCCAGCCCCAGACGGTCTGCCGACACAGCAGCGCCAAGTAAAACAGCGCTTAGCAGTATGCGGATAAGCATCTTCTTTTGCTTTCTGGTCATATTGCTCCTTCCTTTCCGCCACGCCGGTAAAAGGGCTTAAAGCTTAATCACACAGTCAGGTTCCACCTTTTTACAGGTCTTAACAATCTGCTTCATGATTGCGTCAAACCTGTCATCATCAGCTTCTACGGTCAGCTTTTGAGTAAAAAAGCTTACAGAAGCGTCCCAGACGCCGTCGATTTTTTTAATGGCTTCCTCCATTTTCAGCGCACAGTTGGCGCAGTCCAAATCTTCCAAATCAAACCGTTTTTTCATAATAGGCCCTCCTGATACATAGTGGTTATTCTGTGATATGTTCCATTCCCTGGTCCAGAATGGTGCGCACATGGCTGTCTGCCAGGGAATAAAAGACAGTTTTACCTTCACGACGGTACTTGACCAGCTTGCTTTTTTTCAGGACTTGCAGCTGATGGGAAATGGCGGACTGGGTCATGCCCAAAAGCTGGGCGATATCGCAGACGCACATTTCCGATTCAAACAGCACGAACAAAATTTTCACCCGGGTGGAGTCGCCGAAAATTTTGAAAAGCTCCGACAGGTCGAAAAGCTGTTCCTCTTTCGGCATCACCTGGTTCACCTGCTCCACAATGTCCTGGTGGACGTGCATATAGGCGCATTTGGGAGCCGTTTTCCGTTCAGCCATATTTTAACATCCTTTCATATGAGCAAATGTTCATGTATATGATACGCAAAGCCCGACGCTTTGTCAACCCCTTTTTCAAAAAAATCGAAAAAAAGCGGCGAGGGTATGCTGCGCCGCGAAGAAACAGGACCATAAAAAAAATCACGCCTTGCAAAAAAGCAAAGACGTGATCGCAGAGTTGATCGAGTGGACAGGCAGCGGCACGGCGTTCAATTTATGACAAAATAAAACGCTTGACCGCATGGGCTACGCCGTCCCGGTCGTGGGCCGCCGTGCGGTACCCGGCCGCGGCTAAAGCCGCCGTCGTTCCGTCCGCCACCGCCACAGATATTCCGGCGGACTCCAGCATAGTTACATCGTTGCCGTTGTCGCCAATTGCCATGACCTCTTCCCTCTCTATGCCCAGCCGTTCCGCAAGAGCCATCAGGGCGGCGCCCTTGTCCGCTCCCTGAGCATTTAGTTCCAAATTGCCGGGCAGCGAAGATGTTAGGACCAGGCCGTCCAGATCTGCCAGCCTGTCCCAAATCTCCCGGCGGACGTTTTCAGGAAGGTAAGGCATGTTGATTTTTTCCGGGCAAAGACCGGTGGTTTTAAGCATCCGTGCAAAGTCATCTGTAAAGGAATAATCCTTTCCGTCGATAAAGACGCGGCGTGATTCAGGTATGCCGAACCTCGTAAAAGCCATCTCCGGGTATCCCTTCTGCGTGATTGCCCGGCCGTCGCAGTAATATTCCAGGTACACTTGATATCCGTCCATCAGGTTTTGCACCTGCAAAGCTTTTTTATTGGGGATCAGTGCGGAATGAACAACCTGGTTCTTTTGTAAATCATACACAGCCGCCCCGTTGGAGGTGATGCAATAACGTACCCCCGGCAGTGATGTGACCTCTTCCGGAACGAACCACCGCATCCTGCCTGTGGCCGGCACAAGATAAACGCCCCGCCGCCCGGCGGCAATCAGAGCATCACGGTTCTCCGGCGAAAGGTCCTTGTGTTCTGTGATAGTAGTTCCGTCCAAGTCAAACGCCAGCAAGCGGACCATAAAAATCCCTCCCGACTGCTGAAAAGGACGGGCGCCGCCTGAGCGGACATCCCGTCCTTTTATTGCGAAGCAAAATTATTTCAATTCGACTTCGGCGCCAGCCTCAGTCAGCTTGGCCTTCAGGGCTTCAGCGTCGTCCTTAGACATGGCTTCCTTGATAGTCTTGGGAGCCTCGTCGACCAGAGCTTTGGCTTCCTTTAAGCCCAGACCGGTGGCTTCCTTAACGACCTTGATCACGTTGATCTTGTTGCCGCCGGGGGACTTCAGGACCACATCGAACTCGGTCTTTTCTTCAACGGCGGGAGCAGCGCCGGCAGCAGGAGCGGCAACGGCGACAGCGGCGGGAGCAGAGGCGGAAACGCCGAACTCCTCCTCCAGAGCCTTGACCAGCTCGGAGAGTTCCAGCACAGTAAGAGACTTCACTTCTTCAATCAGATTTGTAACTTTCTCAGACATTGTAAAATACCTCCAAAATTAGTTTTTTGTTCTCAATTTTCAGTTGTCAGGGTCCTGCGCTTTTTCACGTCAGCAGAAAATTTACGCAGATTGCTTCTCAGCAATGGCGTTGAGGGCCACCACCAGGCCGCGCATGGTGCCGCTGAGCACGTTGGCGAAACCCTGAATAGGGGCGTTGAAGCCGCCCAGAACCTGGGCAATGAGCACTTCCTTAGAGGGCAGCTTGGCAAGCTCATCAATGCTCTTAGCGTCTACCACCGAGCCGTCGATAAAGCCGGCCTTGATTTTAAAGCTCTCGTTGTCTTTGGCATAGTCGGACAGGATCTTGGGGGCTTCGGTATAGCCGCTGTCGCTGTAAGCGACGGCAGTATCGCCATGAAGCTGCTCGTCCATGCCCTCGATGCCAGCCTGCTTAAAAGCAAGGCGCAGTAAAGTGTTCTTCACCACCTTATACTGACAGCCAGCCTCACGCATTTGCCTGCGAAGCTTTGTGTCATTCTCCACCGTGATGCCGCTATAGTTTACCAGCACGCCCACGTTGGCGCCCTTAAAAGCCTCTGCAAGTTCGGCCACATGCTGCTTTTTCTGTTCAAGAATTTTCTCACTGGGCAATTCATTTCACCTCCGTACAATGGAATGGATACAAAAACGCCTCTCCGGGGGAACCTCGGAAAGGCGTAAAAACGCATAGCTTCGGACAATAAAACAGTCCCTCGCTTCTTCCCTCGGCAGGCCGGAATAACCGTTTGCAACAGGCGGAGCAATAAAGCCGCGCGCTGCCTGTTTACCTGCTGTCTTTGGTTGGACAGCTTTTTCATTATAAGCCCCTAAGGCGTGTTTGTCAAGAAAAACTTAAATAAACTTGGCGGGATTGATCTTTACGCCGGGGCCCATAGTGGCGCTTACCACACAGGTACGCACATACTGGCCCCTAGCTGCCGCGGGCTTTGCCTTGACGATAGCGTCCATCAGGGTATTGAAATTCTCGGCCAGCTTTTCAGTGCCAAAAGAGACCTTGCCGATGGGACAGTGGATGATATTGGTCTTATCCAGGCGGTACTCGATTTTGCCGGCCTTAGCCTCCTGCACGGCACGGGCAATATCGGGGGCCACAGTGCCGGCCTTCGGGTTAGGCATCAGGCCGCGGGGGCCCAGGATCTTACCGAGACGGCCGACCAGACCCATCATGTCGGGAGTGGTGATGAGCACATCAAAATCCATCCAGCCCTCAGACTGAATCTTCTGGACCATTTCCTCAGCGCCGACAAAATCGGCTCCGGCGTTCTGAGCGGCCTCGATGTTATCGCCCTTGCAGATGGCCAAAACGCGGACATTTTTACCAGTGCCGTTGGGCAGCACAATAGCGCCGCGGACCTGCTGGTCGGCATGGCGGCCGTCTACGCCCAGCTTCACATGGAGTTCGACAGTTTCGTCGAACTTTGCGGTACCGGTCTTTACGCAGATGTCAAGGGCCTCGTTTACATCGTATACTTTGGAGCGGTCAATGAGTTTCGCTCCCTCTCTGTACTTCTTGCCGTGTTTCATTTCTATCTTTCCTCCAGTGGTAAATATCGGATAAATTCACTTTCCTCCCACACGAGAGGGATCAATCAACAACCTCGATACCCATGCTGCGGGCGGTGCCGGCGATCATGCTCATGGCCGTTTCAACGGAAGCGGCGTTGAGGTCGGGCATCTTCTGCTCGGCAATCTTCTGCACCTGTTCTTTGGTGATCTTCGCCACCTTTTTCTTGTTTGGCTCACCGGAAGCCGTCTCGATGCCGCAGGCCTTCTTAATCAGGACAGCGGCGGGAGGGGTCTTGGTGATAAACGTGAAGGAACGATCTGCATACACCGTGATGACCACAGGGATAATAAGGCCCGCGTCGTTCTTGGTGCGTTCGTTGAATTCCTTCGTAAACGCCATGATGTTCACGCCGTGCTGGCCCAGCGCGGGACCCACAGGGGGCGCCGGAGTCGCTTTGCCGGCAGGGATCTGGAGCTTGATAAAGCCCGTGACTTTCTGTGCCATTTCTCTACCTCCAAATTCAGTGGTGAACCGTCCGCGATCTGCGGCCGGCGCTGCGGCGCGGGCGTGCGAAAAATTCACCCGTGCCTCCCACATGACCAAAAGCGGAACGCCAAAAGACGCCGCTAAGTTCCAAAAATCGCCGTGATCGGCCGGCCCTTTGGGGGACCGCCCTATCCGGGGATCAGCCCGCGGGCTCGGCCTGGTCCAGTTCCAACTCCACGGGAGTGTCCCGCCCAAACATGGAAACCGTGACCCGGACGCGGTTCTTCCCCACGTCCATCTCCTCTACCGTACCCACAAAGCCTTCCAGGGGCCCGTCCACAATATTGACGGAATCGCCAACCTGGTAGCTTACCTCCACAGAACGCTTTTCAATGCCCAGCCGGGCCACTTCCTCGTCAGTAAGAGGGATGGGCTTGGACGACGGACCCACAAAGCCGGTACAGCCGCGGATGTTGCGCACCGCATACCAGGACTCGTCGGTCATAATCATCTTTACAATGACGTAGCCGGGAAATATTTTGCGTTCAACTTCCTTGTGTTTGCCCGCCTCGGTGATCTCCGTCACCTTTTCCGTGGGCACCCGCACCTCCTGGATCAGCTCCTGCATCTGGCGGTTCTCCACCGTCTTTTCCAGGTTGGAAGCCACTTTGTTTTCATAACCGGAATAGGTATGGACCACATACCATTTCGCTTCGTCTTCCATGATTACCTCCGCTTAAAGCCGGGCGCTGCGGTCTCAGACCTTCGCCACGTCCATCACCAGGCCCAGCAGATTCATAAAGCCGGTGTCCAGGAGAAAAACGAACAGGCCCAGGACGATGATGGTCACCAGCACCACGCCGGTGTTTTTGAACACAGCCTTAGGCGCGGGCCACACGATTTTCTTCAGTTCACCCTTGCAGTCGCGGAAAAACTTGACGATTCTTTTGAAAAAACGGACAAACGCATTGGGCTTCTTTTCAGTGTCTGCCATATTATCCGCTCTCCTTTATCGGGTTTCCCTGTGCAGGGTGTGTTTCCGGCAGAAACGGCAATACTTCTTCATTTCCAATCTGTCGGGGTTGTTTTTCTTTTCTTTCTTGGTGTTGTAGTTCCTCTGCTTGCACTCGGTGCAGGCCAGTACGACCTTCACTCTCATTTGTCGGCACCTCCCGTTTTACGGAAAAATATGAGGGGCAGCCTGCCCCAGCCTCCCTCAAAAAAGAGACGCAAAAATAAAACCTCTTCTTCGAGGTAACACCAGTATACCACAGGCTTCCCCCATCTGTCAACTGTTTTTTCAGGCCTACCGGCGATCCAGTCTGGCCTCTACTTTTTTCTTTTCCTTCTTCTTCTTTTCGGGCTTGATGTTTTTCCCCCTGAGCCGACGGGTGTATTTCAGGTCTTTTTGAAGTTCCTCCCCCACCTGGCCGCGAAGTGACGCGAAAGCGGCGTCGTTCATAGTATTAAAAAGGGCCACCGTTACAATAGACCGCAGATCCAGGTCGCCGTTCTTGTACATGTCATCCAGCAGGGCGCACAGCTTTTTACAGGGCTCGCTGTCGGGGTATTTCACGGCCAGGTCCTCGCACCTGGGGGCCACATGCTCTTTTACAAATGTGACAAAGCGCACCTGCCCGTACATGATTTTTTCCTCGTTCATCTCGTCCTTAATCTCCGGGAAAATATTGACCAGCCGGTTCAGGAAGAACAGCGGATCCACATTTCGCTCGTCGTCCTTATTGCGCTTGCGCTTCTGCTGGACCACGGCCACCCGTTTTGGGCCCCGGACCACTTCGAGAAAATCGTTTGCGATGCTCTCCGCATCGGAACGGTCACCCTCCCGCTCGTCAAAAAGCCATGTGGAAAGGCTGCGCCATTCACCGGGGGTGCCGTTCGCCTTTAAGCTGGCGGAACGAAGCTGGAACCGCTGGCGGTTTTTTTCATACAGCAGGCTATACGCCAACTCGTCCGTTTTAAAAATGACGGCCTGTCCCGCCTCATCCTCCAGCGGCTCCGGAGCCCGAAAGCCCTGCCCGGCCAATTCCTCAGCCAAAGAATCCTGTATACATTCAAAAGCGTTAAAATTCAAAATTTGATCACTCCAGGAATTTTCTCGGAACTTTAGTATAACACGGCGGGGAAAAAAAGTCTATCTTTTTTTCCTCTGGGAGGTACACTATGACGACTGCCTTACTTCTTGTCATCTATCTTTCCTATATTGGTCTGGGCCTGCCTGACACCCTTCTGGGTGCTGCCTGGCCCGCCATGCGGGCGGACCTCGCCTTCCCCCTGTATGCAGCGGGTCTGGTATCTCTTGCGGTTTCTTTTTTCACTGTGGTCTCCAGCCTGCTCAGCGGCCGGCTGCTGTACCGGTTCGGCACGGGACCCGTGGCCTTTTTCAGCGTACTCTCAACCTCTTTGGGGCTTCTTGGCTTTTCCCTTGCCCCCAGTCTTTCCTGGCTGCTGGCCCTTTCAGTTCCGTTGGGAATGGGGGCCGGGGCTGTTGACACGGGGCTCAACAACTTCGTGGCTCTGCACTATAAGCCCATACACATGAACCTTCTCCACTGCTTTTGGGGGCTGGGCGCCATGTGCGGACCGGCTGTGTTGGCTGTCTGGCTGTCCGGCGGCAGCGGCTGGCGAATGGGCTACCGTTCTGTAGCGGCCATCCAGCTTCTGCCAGTGGCTGTGCTGGCGCTGTCCTTGCCCTTATGGCGCCGGTCCGAGGGCCGGGGCCCCGCCCGTGAAGAGAAAAACAAAAAGCCTGTCGGCAACCGGGAGGCCCTTTCCCTGCCCGGAGTCAGGACCACTTTACTGGCTTTGCTTTTTTACTGTTCCCTCGAATTGACGGCGGGACTGTGGACCAGCAGTTACTTAGTGGAGCGCCGCGGGGCATCCGCTGAAAACGGGGCCCTATACACATCCCTTTTTTACGGCTGCATGGCGGGGGGACGCCTGTTGGCCGGGCTCCTTTCCGAAAAAGCCGGCGCTCCCCTGCTGATACGGTCCAGCCTGGTTGTCTGCGCCGCCGGAGCCCTCCTCCTTCTGCTTCCCCTTCCCCTGGCCGCCTCAGCCGCCGGGCTCTGCCTGTTCGGTCTGGGCTGCGCTCCCCTTTATCCCGCCCTTCTGCGGGAGACTCCTGACCGTTTCGGGAGGGAAGCCTCGCAAACGGTGATGGGCCTGGAAATGGCTGTTTCCTATATAGGCTCTACTGCGGCGCCGCCCCTGCTGGGCCTGCTGGCTCAGGCGCTGGGGATGGGGGTATTCCCCTGGTTCCTGCTGGCTTCCGTTGGGCTGATGGTCATTTTCCGGGCCAGGCTGGACCGTTCCCCGGCCTGATACCGGGAAATCCGGGCGTGTCAGGGTCATGTTACGGAAAAGGGAAAAAATAACGCCTGAAGCAGTCCGAGACTGCCAGGAAAACGCCGGACGAAAAAATCCGTGAGCTTTG
>CAZGLW010000021.1:0-26259 GCA_964525985.1 uncultured Acutalibacter sp.
ACGAAGGCCTGTTCTCCGCTGAGGTGTTCACCGACAGCCAGGAGCAGTTTGAAGAGAAGCTGACCAATGGCCGTGCTGCTCTGCTGTGGTACGACTATTCTCAGGACAACACCAACAACTTCCGCCGTATCACCCTGGAGCAGTCCGGTGGCGAACAGGATTGGCTGGTCGTTGGCTATGACATCGGCGAGAAGGATCAGCAGTTCCCCGGCGCCGAGGGCACTACCGTTACCTACGGCGACGAGGCCGGCGGTGTTGGCTGGAACGTGAACTGCATCACCACAGCCTGCAAGAATCCCCAGCGTATGTTTGACGTGTTCACCTACATGCTCACTCCCGAAGGCTCTCTGTATCTGCAGTACGGCCCCGAGGGCGGTACCATGCTGGAGAGCGTTGACTGGTCCGGCGATCTGCCCCTGCCCGTTCTGAAGAAGGATGTTTCCGAATTCACCTCCACCGAGACCGACGCCGCCGGCGCCTGGTTCTGGAGCCAGCCTGCTCAGTCCGACTATGTTGACGGCATCAAGTTTGCTCTGAACGACCAGCTGCCCGAGGAGAGCCAGGACTGGGTTGTTACCCGTCAGGCCCACTTGAGCTCCTATGACGCTGACGAGCCCCATATCGGCCAGAAGTTCATGACTGACCAGCTGACCAACATCACGGGCGAGATCGACTCTCAGGATGATCTGGGCGTCTGCCAGAAAGCTATTGAAGATCAGTGCAAGGCTCAGCTGCCCAAGATCATCATGGCTTCCACTGAAGACGAGTTCAATTCCTTGATTCAGGAGCTGTCCGACTTTGCTAAGTCCAACCGCGTTGACGAGATCAACGAGATCTGGCAGGCCAAGTTCGACGACAACGTTGCTACTCAGGGCTTCGACGCCTACAGCGACGATTACGACGTTTATAAGCTGAACTAGTAAGCTTTTACCGCTTGCGGAACAGACAATTGGGAAGGATGGCTTTCGGGCCATCCTTTCTTTTTTGCCGCTCCTTGCTTTTCCATCTCCGCCTTGCTATAATAGGTATCAGTAAATTGTCTGGGAAGGGGCTGGATGATGGAAGAAAAATTGACTGCTGTAAAGGAGAATATCTCCAGGGTGCTGGTAGGCCAGGAGCGTGTTACCGATCTGCTTTTGACGGCTTTGCTGGCTGGGGGACATGTACTGATAGAGGACGTGCCCGGTATGGGGAAGACCGTGCTTGCCCGCGCTTTGGCGCGATCGGTAAATGCAACCTTTGGCCGGGTGCAGTTTACCCCCGACCTGCTGCCTTCAGATGTGACCGGCCTTAACTACTTCGACCAGAAGAAAGGCGAATTCGTGTTCAGCCCCGGCCCTGTTTTCTGCAACATCCTCCTTGCCGACGAAATCAACCGGGCGACTCCCCGCACCCAGTCCAGTCTTTTGGAGTGCATGGCGGAAAGCCAGGTGACTGTAGACGGCGTCACCCGCGGGCTGGAGCCGCCCTTCTTTGTTATCGCAACCCAGAACCCGATAGAGACTCTGGGCACCTACCCTCTCCCTGAGGCACAGCTGGACCGGTTTTTGATGCGGATCTCGATGTCGCCCCCTACAAGGGATCAGGAGGTGGCCATTCTGAGACGTTTTTGCGAGGCCGAACCTTTGGAGTCCCTGGAGCCGGTCTGCTCAAAGGAAGACATTGCCGCCCTGCAAAAATCCGTCAGGCAGATTTTTGTACATCCCGCGCTTATGGGCTATATGGCGGGGCTTTCCCAGACCTCCCGCGGTTTTCGCGGAGTGGAACTGGGTGTGAGTCCCCGGGGTACGCTGGCTCTTCTGCGTGCTTCTCAGGCTTACGCGCTGGTGCAGGGCCGGGACTTTGTCACTCCCGAGGATATAAAAGCCGTAGCCGTGCCGGTACTGGCTCATCGGTTGTCCGTAAATGGCGGAGGAGGGTCCTCAGCGCCACAGAACCAAGCTGTAAAAGACCTGCTGGAAACAGTTGCCGTTCCTACGGAGGACTGGGGCAGATGATTAGCATTGCGGCCGTGCTGCTTCTGTTGTTTCTGCTGGCTTTCCTTGTCCGCTGGCTGTACGCCCGTTTCTGGGACCGCGGTCTTTCCTGCGTTGTTTCTTTTCGGGATGAGTATGCGGTGGAAGACGAGGTCTCGGCTTTACGGGAGGTTGTGGTGAACGATAAGCTGCTGCCTTTACCTGTGGTTGAGATAGATTTCCACATGGATAAACGCCTGCAATTCGGCGACGGTCAGAATGCTTCCGTCAGCGACCGGACCTACCGTCGGGATGTGTTTGCTCTGTCCGTCCGCCAGAAGATAACACGCACCCTGGATTTCAAGTGTGTGGGCCGGGGCTGGTTCCGCATTGAAGAGGCCGGGCTTATGGCCCAGGACCTGTTCCTTACCCGAAAATATCTTACCTCGCAGCCCCAGAACACAGATTTCTATGTGCTGCCCCGACCGGTCCCCACAGAACAGATCAACATTCCATTTTCCCGTGTGATGGGCGCTGTGGTCAGCCGCAGAAAGGTGTACGATGACCCTTTCGAGTTTGCTGGCCTCAGGGGGTATTCTCGAGGCGACCCGATGAAATACATCAATTGGAAAGCGACCGCCCGGGCCGGGGAACTGCTGGTAAATCTACATGAATCCACCCTGGCCCAAAAGGTCATCATGCTTCTGGACATGGAGGGAAAAGGCGTTTTGCAGGCGGATTTTCTCAATGAAACGGCCGTGCGGATCGCCTGTTCCCTTTGCGAACGCCTGCTGCGGGAAGGCGTGGAGTTGTCTATTTTCAGCAACGGGACAGATGTTCAAACCGGCTTGCCCCTTAAACTGGAAGGAGTATCCGGCGGGGCCAGCGCGCTGTACCTGAAAAAGAAATTTGCCTGCGTCCAGTCGGACAACGGCCTGCCGCCTGTTACCGGGCTTTTCTCACGGGGGGATGGCCGGAGCGGGGAAGAAGACCTGCTTGTCCTGATTTCGCGCAGCCAGCGGGAAGAAGACGTCTCAGCATTCGTCCAGGCTGTGGGGAAGGGAAAGGGCGTTTTGGTTATCCCCTTCCGGAAGGAGCACAAATCTTTGGCCGTCCCCAAAACTGTAGATGTGGTGTGGATGGAGGTGTAAACAGACATGGTGAATAAGCGGCGGATCGATGTGCGCGGTCTGTGCCTGCGGTGTCTAGGGTGGCTTCACTGCGCCCTGATTGTGGCGGTTTGCTGTATGTCGCTATTTTCCATCCTTCATCTGGAAGATGTTTACCAGCAGTTTACTGTCTATTTCCCATCCCTGTCCTCCATGACGCCCATGACAGCCTACCTGCGGGGCTTGTTATTTTGCATACCGGCAGCCTTAAGCTGGCTGGCAATAAAAAGAACGTCAAAGCTTTGGAAGTTCCTGGCAATCTCTCTTTTGATCTGTGTGCTGGGCTGGCTGCTGCTGGGCCATCCTGTCGGGGCGGTGCTGGCCGGTTTCTGCTGCTTTTTCCGGCTGAGAAAACGGTTGGCGGAGGAAATGGATGAATCTCTGATGGATTTTCCCCACTACGGAGGACTGGCAGTGTTCGCCGCGGCGTTTCTTCTCAGCGCCTTTATCGACGACTCTCAGCTTCAAAAGCTGGCGGTGCTGTCAGCGGCGGTTTATTTTCTCATCTGTTTGACCTATCACGGTGCCGCCCGCATTTTTGACTATTTAGACCTGAACCGCACCATGTATGATCTCCCGGCCCGGCGGATCCAGCGCACGGCGGGACTCGCCGTGTTGGCCGCTGTGGTGCTGTCCGGGGTCCTGCTGTTGCCTCCGGCGCTGAGCGTATCCGGTGATTTTCATTTAGAGTCTTCCCAGCCTCCTGCAGCGTCCCAGACTCAGAATGTGGGTGTTTCTATCCAGGAAGCGCCGTACTCTCTTGCGGAACAGTTGGCAGAGGTGGGAGAGGCGGCCTCCTCTTTCCAGATGCCTCCGGTTATCAACTATCTGTTATATGCAATGGTTGTTGTCATTTTGGCTGTTTGTGTTTTTTTGCTGGCCTATCAGATCATTCGCAGTCTCCGTTTTTCGTTCCGGGATGACCGGGATGAGGTGAGGTTTCTGTCCCAGAGGGACCGGGACGAATCGGCGCACACGGAGAAAAGGTTGGAAAAGCGTCCGGTTCTGTGGGACCGTTCCCCCAACGCCCAGGTGCGGAAAATCTATCGAAAAACGGTGCTTCGGGCCGCAAAAGAACCGCCTCGCCCCTGGAAGTCCCCCACAGAGATTGAAAAAGGGGCGGGTCTGTCGCTGTTTCAGCTTCACAACCTTTATGAAAAGGCCAGGTACGGAAAAACTTCCTGTACCCAGCAGGACGTAAGGGACTTGAAAGAAAAAGCTTGATTTTTTCATTTTCGTGCTTTATAATAATTACTGCTGTTGTGCCGGTGTGATGGAATTGGCAGACGTGATGGACTCAAAATCCATTGGTAGCAATACCGTGTCGGTTCGAGTCCGACCACCGGCACCAGGCCTGGCGGCCGGCAAGACGCGCATCGGGTTTCCGGTGCGCGTCAGTTTTTTGCCTTCAAGATAGTCTTTTTAACCGGCAGGGGCAAGATTGAGAGGTCTGCCCCTTAATCATTTTGTTCGTTGCCGGATGAGAACTGCGGTTCGAGGTGCTGAGTTCCAGCGGCGCACCTGGAGATTTTTTATTTCCGGGGGAAATCTCTTGACAAAATAAGTTCTATATAGTACCATTAAATCGGAGGACAGAAAGAGGACGCTCTTTCAGACGTTTTCCCTATCGCGCGACAGACAGGCCCCTGGCCGGGGCCACGGAAAGGAACGATCACACTGGATACACGGACAGGCTTTTTGATTTCACAAATCAAGCAGGTGCAGGGCCGGGTCTTCGACCGGCTTTTGCAGGGCTGCGGCGTGGAGGAGTTCAACGGCCCTCAGGGGCGCATCCTCTATGTGCTTTGGCAGCGGGACGGCGTACCCATCGTGGAGCTTTCCCAGAAGACGGGGCTTGCCAAGAACACTCTCACCGCCATGCTGGGCCGCATGGAAGAAAACGGATTGGTCACACGTTGTCCAAGCGAAACGGACCGCCGGCAAAGCCTCATCGCCCTGACGGGAAAAGCCCGGGGCCTGAAAGTCAAGTACGATGAGGTTTCCCAGCAGATGAACGCTTTGTTTTTCAGCGACTTTGCGGAAGCGGAGATTAAGGAGTTGGAAGGGTATCTGGACCGGATCGTAACGAATTTGGAAAAAGTGGAAAAGAATCTAAAGCAAAGGAATGAGCACAGTCATGTCAAAAATAAGAAGTGAGTTCACCAACGATTTCTGCCCACAGGCTCTGTTTTTATACGGCACGAGGCAGGAAGACGGTCAGCCCCACTTTGGGATGTTCTGCTGGTTCAGCTATTGCCATACCGGAGAGGGTTTTGGAGTTATGGCCTGCATTGGTGAGGAAAAATTGACTAAGGATCTGATCCGAAAGAACGGTGTTTTTTCCGCGAATCTTGTCAGCGAGTCTCTTCTCCCCCTGGCGGACTACTACGGCACCGTCAATGGGCGTGAGACACCGGATAAGATGAAGCGCCTGCCCACTGTGGAGCAGGGCCAGGTGTTGGACGTACCCACCATTGCGGAAAGCCCTGTGAGCTTTGAACTGGAGGTCAAGAGGGAGATCCATATGGGTGACGGCTCGGACGTATTTCTGTGCCTGATCCGGAACGTAACAGCGAAGGAGGACCTGCTTGATCGGGCGGTTCCCTTTATAGACAGGCTGAAAAGTGCCGCGCCGGTGGTCACGGCGGGGGAAGACACATATGTAACTCTGGACGGCAGGCTGCTTGGTAAATGGGGCGAGCCCATGAATCGGTTGGAGGCATGATATCGTCCCAAAAGGGCAAACGATAAGAGTTCAAAAAAACGGGACCCGCTTGTGGAAAGCGGGTCCCGTTCTCGTTTTCTCTTTTTTCTTATTTTCTGCACAATTGCATTATTTTTTCTTCGTTTCTGGCGAGGGAAATAATTCTTTCCCGTAAATTTTTTGAGCAAAATTTGTTCTGTAATCGCTCGTGAAAGCGAAGACCATGCGTTTTCCCATAAGCCGTTTTATAGTGGTTGAGAAAAAGGAAAACGACCGACTCATATGTCGATCGCCTTTGGTTTATATCAATTTTGATTGTCTATTCCTTTTTGATTCGATTTCTTCCACCATTTTCATCAAGTTCATCACTTGGAATGTCATTCCATAAATAACCAGGCTTATAAACACAGTAGGGAACTTCTGTAGATTCCATTGTCGGATTTGAAATTTCCAAAAATCTTCCAATAGCTCCTTGCAGGTATTCCTCTACAGTATCACAGCAGCACCATTTGCGATTTAATTTTTCAGCTACCTCTCCAGTTACACAACTACCGCCAAACGGGTCAACAACCATATCGTTTTCATCGGTACACATCCTGATAAAATATTCAGGTAATGCGCTTGGGAAACGCGCTGGATGAACAGGTAAATTGTGTTCTGTACAATACTTGATATATTGAGAGTTGGACTCTGTATTCGGCAAAGCGATTAAGTTCGGCGGTATGCTTCCCTTATGCTTTATCATGAAGTTGCTGCTAATATTGTGCCCACTTGGTCTTAATTTTGCTTTATATCCCGTCTCAAGCAAGTTATTCATACTCTTGCTGTAAGGCTGTAACACTCTTTGGTTTGAGGCCTTTGGATAAGGCGATTTTGACAACCACCATACCGGTTCTACCGAGTCTTTAACTCTAATCTTCCTTATCGTACACCATTCAGCAGGGTTTGGAAGTTTGCTCGGATTCCAGTAATACATCTCTTGCGCTAAATGGAAATTATATTCTTCACACAGCATAATGAGAATTTTAAAATGATAAAGACTGCGTGTAGGTTCTCCTTTGTTCCAAGAACCGCCAATGTTCAATACAAAGCTGCCGTTGTCTGTTAGAACTCGAAATATCTCCTTTGCGAACGGACGAAACCAGTCTAAATACTCGCTGCTTTCTTCATTCCCATACTTTTTCTTTTTGATGAGGGCATATGGAGGGGACGTCACGACAAGATTAACAGAACCATCTTTCAAACTTTTTAAGTAATCAAGACAGTCGCCTAAATACATCTGGCCTTTAGCAGTCTGGAAAAAAATTTTACTCATAATGATTTCTTCTCACAAGGACGAAATATCTAATTTTTTTAGTTGCATCGTTCTTTTGGATTCCCGTTCAAATACGTCGACGATTGCAACAGGATCATTGGCAACAGCTGCTATATCATCTTTATCTACAAATACAATATTTAAGTTGGAGTTTTTCATTACGTGATTTGCATAGCTTCTTGCTTTCGAGGAGAAAGTTCCGGTTGTAATAAGAACTATAACATTGGAATAGAGCACCTGCGTCAGGCCAACTTCACGGGCAACGTAGTCGAGAGAAACATGTTCCGTGTTCTTACACTGTATTTGCCAACGTGAATATAAAAGGCGAGCGCTGTGGAACAACAGATCGACCTCGTTTCCTCCTGTCGATTCCGCCCTAATTCTTGTCGCCATATAATCGAGCCCCAAAATGCGAAGCAGTTTAAAAGCCAGCGCTTCCAAAGCAAGGCCCTTTGTGTATGTGCTATCCGATTTTAAATTATCAAGAATTTCAGAGATACTTTTGGTCAGCATTTCAATCATTCTTGGATCAGTTTGAGTTTCCAATTGTTTTATAAGAGGTTCAACTATCTCACGTTTTGCTTTACCAGTGGGACGGCAGAGATGAGATTTGGCCCCTCTACCGGAAGTAGACTTCAAAACCTCAATATAACCTACGGACTCCATATCGTTTAGTATTGCTTTAGGAAGTGATTTTTCTGGATATGAGACTCCATAGGTAACGCTCGCAAGTTTTGCGATTCTAGACGATGGTTGGTATTCTTCAATCCCAGTATTTAACAGGGCTAACAAAAAATAACGCTGTTCCTTTGTAAGCTTACGCAGGTCTGACATATCATTGTCATCATTAAGAATTTCATTCAAGCGATCTGAATTAACTTCGTAGCCTTTTTCTGAGAATACTCCAGCCTTTGCAAGCCATAGTCTCATAGTGCTTGGCTGCTTTCCACCTCTCGGATATGTTATTCCTCTAATTTCGAGTTCGGGACGCATAGTTTGTAATGTGATTTTTTCTAAAGCCGTTGCCATATCCTTTATGCACTGTACAAATCCCATCCCATTTAGATTTAACAGGATATGTCTTGCGAGTTTCCTATATAGTTCCTCGTCATTGTCCTTGCAAGAAAAAAGCATTTCACCTGTCTCAGTAAAGCAGCAATTGTCATCTATAATACCGTATGCCTTTAAACTGAGACGGCAATTCATTGCCAGGGTTTTGCGGTTTTTTTCACTTCCATTGCCGTAATTGGTAAAATACCTAACCAATATTGCATCTTCCAGAGCTTCTTTATTTCCCTCGCTGGACTTACATATGTCAAGCAACTCAGGCAAATCGATCTGGCTTGGGCTAAACTCAGAGCCGAAAGGTAATTCAACCAAAACGCTATCCCCTTAAATAATATCAAGCTGATTCCAGCACAGCTTAATTCTAATACAAGTTTGCCGTTTTGTCAAGATACAGCAGTAAAGGTTGGTATGCGCGTCCCAAAAATCGTCACGTCATTCTTGCCGCATTTTTCGGCGCAGGCATTTCCGCAGCTTTCAAGCAGGACAATCAGCACACCAACGACAATCCCCGGCGGCCAAAATGCAGGCCGGGCCGGGGTTTTGGTATAAGAAAAATGCCCAAATACAGGATATGAACGTTTCCTGATAAGTCTTTTTCGGAGCGAAGCTGAAGGTTCAGCCTTCCTTTTGCCATATTGCCCAAAATATAGTTGCGGAGCAAGGCGAAAAAGTGGTATACTAAAACATATACTTACCCGTGAGAGAACGGGAAGAAAGGTTTGTGCTGAGCATGAGTAAAAATACATGGATGAAACGGGCGGCTGGGGTTCTGCTGCCGGTCAGCAGCCTGCCGTCCAAGTACGGTATCGGCACCTTTGGGAAGGCGGCTTACCGCTGGGTGGATTTTCTGGCTGCCGCCAAACAGCGCTATTGGCAGGTGCTGCCTTTGGGCCCCACCAGCTACGGCGACAGTCCCTATCAAAGCTTCTCCGCTTTTGCCGGGAACCCCTATTTTGTGGACTTGGATATGCTGTGTGACCAGGGACTGCTTAAAAAGAAGCAATGTAAAAAGATTAAATGGGGAGAAAGCAAGGACAAGGTGGATTACGGCACTATTTACGAGAACCGGGAGGAACTTTTGCGCAAGGCCTTTGAGAACTTTACCGACTTTAAAGCATTGAACCGCTTCCGGAAAAAAAACGCCGACTGGATAGAGGACTACGCCCTGTATATGTCCGTCAAGGCCAGGATGGACCTGAAAGCCTGGAACGAATGGGACGAAGACATCAAGATGCGCAAGCCCGAAGCGTTAAAAGAATGGAAAGAGACATGCAGGGAAGATGTGGACTACCATATTTTTGTCCAGTATCTTTTCTACGACCAGTGGGGGAAATTGAAAAAATATGCTAACAAAAAGGGAGTGGAGATCATCGGTGACGCGCCCATTTATGTGGCTATGGACAGCGCCGACGTGTGGGCGTGCCCCTGGAATTTCCAACTGGACGAGAACAATGTGCCAACTGAGGTGGCGGGCTGTCCTCCCGACGCTTTCTCCGCCGACGGCCAGTTGTGGGGCAATCCTCTCTACCGCTGGGACGAAATGGCCAAAGACGGTTTTTCCTGGTGGCTGAAACGATTAAGGGCAAATCTGACCACTGTGGACGTGCTCAGGATCGACCACTTCAGGGGTCTTGAAAGCTACTACGCCATTCCCTACGGGGACGCCACCGCCCGGAACGGCAGGTGGAGAAAGGGCCCAGGTAAGCCCTTTGTAGACGCTATCAATAAAGAATTCGGCGGTGCGGCCATCATCGCCGAAGACTTGGGGTATCTTACACCGGCTGTTCACAGGCTGCTAAGGGCCAGCGGCTACCCGGGCATGAAGGTGCTGCAATTTGCTTTTGACTCCCGGGAGGAAAGCGACTATATGCCCCACAATTACGGGAACAACTGCGTGGTGTACACCGGTACCCACGACAATGATACGGTGCGGGGCTGGTTCACCAGCGCCGACCCGGCAGACGTAAAGCTTGCACTGGAATATATGGGACTGAAGGACGATAAGGATGGCAACTGGGGATTTATCCGGGCGGCGCTTTCCAGCGTGGCCGATCTGGCCGTTGTTCCCATGCAGGATTATTTGGATCTGGGCAGTGAGGCACGTATCAATACGCCATCTACCCTGGGCGGCAGCAACTGGCGCTGGCGCATGACCAAAGGGCAGATGACAGAAGAACTGGCCCTGAAAATGGCCCGTATGGCTGAACTTTACGGCCGGGCCAGGCCTGAAAAATAAGAGAGAGAGGGGACGTTATGTCACTGAAAGAAGAGTTGGAGACCAGACTGAAGGACCGGGGGGTGGAGGGTATTGCCGCGGCTTCGGACCGGGATGTCTACTTTGCTTTGCTGGATTTGGTCAGGGAAAGGCTGGAAAACGCCCCGAAGATCACCGGGGACAAAAAGCTGTATTATATTTCCGCCGAATTTTTGGTTGGAAAGCTTCTCTCCAACAATTTAATCAACCTGGGCCTGTACGCCGAGGTGAAAGAGACGCTTGAAGCTGAGGGCAAGAGCCTGGCCGCTGTGGAGGAGTGTGAACCCGAACCTTCTCTGGGCAACGGCGGCTTGGGCCGTCTTGCCGCCTGTTACCTGGATTCCGCAGCTACTCTTGGGCTGCCCGCCGACGGTGTGGGGCTGCTTTACCACTTCGGACTGTTCCGGCAGGAGTTCCACGATCATAAGCAGTGGGAGACCCCCGACGACTGGCTTGCGATCGGCAAAGAGTGCGACGGCGAGGGCTGGCGCTGCCAGCGGTGCTGGAAGGGCCGGAACTGCTGGCCCAGGGCCACCGGTATTTCTTTCCAGGTTCCCTTTCCCCAGGGAGATTTGAAGGCCGTGCTGTATGATGTGGATGTTGCGGGTTATGGGAACGGCGTAAACACTTTACGCCTGTTCGACCTGGACACCGCCGATGATTCTATGGTGCACGACGGCATCAACTTTGACAAGACCGATATTACTCGCAATCTTACCCTGTTCCTGTATCCCGACGACAGCGACCGGGCGGGCAGGCTTTTGCGGGTGTACCAGCAGTATTTCATGGTGAGCGCGGCCGCCCAGTTTATTTTGAAAGAACTGGCGGGGAAGGGTTATTCCGTCCGGGACCTGCACAAGCACGCGGTCATCCAGATCAACGATACCCATCCTTCCATGATCATTCCCGAGTTGATCCGGCTTTTACAGGCGCAGGGAGTTTCTATGGACGAGGCCATTTCCATTGTCTCCCGGACCTGTGCTTATACAAACCACACCATTTTGGCCGAGGCCCTGGAAAAGTGGCCCCTGGATTATCTGGAGGAGGCGGTGCCGGGACTGGTTCCCATCATCAAAGAGCTTGACCGCCGGGTGAAGGAAAAGTATCATGATTCCAAAGTGAATATTATTGACGAAAACGGACGGGTGCATATGGCCAATATGGATATTCACTACGGTTTCTCAGTCAACGGCGTAGCGGCTCTGCACACGGAGATTTTAGAACAGTCGGAACTGAAGGCCTTTGCAGACCTGTATCCCGGCAAGTTCAACAACAAGACAAACGGCGTTACCTTCCGCCGGTGGCTGATGCACTGCAACCCGGAGCTTGCCGGGTTTATTACCGAAACCATTGGAGACGGATGGAAGAAGAATGCGGAAGAGTTAAACAAGCTTCTGGATTATCAGAACGATCCCGCGGTTTTAAAGAGTCTGGTGGACATCAAGCACAACAACAAAAAGGCTCTTACGGAATATTTGAAAGAAAAAAGCGGCGTAAGCCTGGATACTCATGCCATTTTTGACATCCAGATCAAACGGCTGCACGAATACAAGCGCCAGCAGATGAACGCCTTGTATATCATATGGAAATATCTGCGCATCAAGGCGGGGGAGAGGCCCAGCCGGCCCATTACTTTTATCTTCGGCGCGAAAGCGGCTCCCGCTTATGTCATCGCTAAAGACATTATCCATCTTATCCTCTGCCTGCAGGAGATTATAAACAGCGACCCGCAGGTGAACCCCTGGCTGAAGGTGGTAATGGTGGAAAATTACAATGTCACCTGGGCGGAAAAGCTGATACCCGCCTGCGACATTTCCGAGCAGATCTCTCTTGCCTCCAAAGAGGCCAGCGGTACCGGCAACATGAAGTTTATGCTTAACGGAGCCGTTACCCTGGGCACTATGGATGGGGCCAACGTGGAGATATACGATCTGGTTGGGGAAGAGAACATCTGCATTTTTGGCCGATCCAGCGATGAGGTCATCCGCCTGTACCAGGACGGCCCTGACCGATATACTCCCGCCGCTTACTATCCCCAGGATGGAGAGATTGCTGAACTGCTGGATTTCATCATCAGTCCCCAGGTCATGCGTCTAGGCGACCCGGAAAGCCTTGCCCGGCTTTACAAGGATATGACCAGGAAAGACTGGTTTATGGCCTTGCTGGACGTGAAGGATTATATCTCGGCAAAGGAGAAGCTGTTTGCCCAGTTTGAGGACCGTGAAGCGTGGGCGAGAAAAATGCTTGTAAACATCGCCAGAGCGGGATTTTTTTCCTCTGACAGGGCCGTGGCCCAGTACAACGAAGATATCTGGCATTTGAAATGACAGGAGTGGCTGTATGGGTATTGCGGAATTATTTATCTTGGCAGTAGGACTTTCTATGGACGCTTTCGCCGTTTCTGTCTGTAAGGGGCTTGCTTTGCGGAAGAGTAAGCTCGCACATATGGCCCTAGTGGGCCTGTGGTTCGGCGGATTCCAGGCGCTTATGCCGGTAGCTGGTTATTTTGTGGGAGTGCAGTTCGCGGACTCCATCACATCAGTGGACCACTGGGTGGCGTTTGCTCTGTTGGCGCTGATCGGCGCCAATATGGTGCGCGAGTCCTTCTCAAAAGAAGAAGAGACTGCCGACGCTTCTCTCAGCTTTCAGAAGATGTTACCGCTGGCTGTGGCCACCAGTATTGACGCTCTGGCGGTAGGGGTGAGTTTTGCCTTTTTAAACGTGAATATCTGGACCGCTGCCGCCTTTATTGGAGCCACCACCTTCTGCTTTTCCGCTGCAGGGGTGAAGGTGGGCAGCCTGTTCGGCGCGAAATATAAGAGCAGGGCCGAGCTTTGCGGCGGGGTCATCCTTATCCTCCTGGGGGTAAAAATTCTGCTGGAGCATTTGGGAGTCTTTGGATAAGCTGCGGCAAGCACTTGCAATATTCCGTGAGATGTGGTATCATTTTCGGAAAGGAAATTTATTTTCATCATAGAAGTAAGGATGGATAAAGATGTCGGGACATTCGAAATGGAACAACATTAAGCGGAAGAAAGAGAAGGCCGACGGCGCTAAAGCTAAGGTTTTTACCAAGATAGGCCGCGAACTTACCGTGGCTGTGAAAGAGGGCGGCAGCGCCGATCCGGCGGCCAATTCCCGGTTGCGGGACTGTATTGCCAAAGCTAAGGCTGCAAATGTGCCCAACGACAATATTGAGCGCATCATTAAAAAAGCCGCAGGAGATGGAAATTCAGACAGCTTTGAGGACATCACCTACGAGGGCTACGGCCCCTGCGGCGTGGCCGTAATCGTAGAAGCCCTTACCGACAACCGCAACCGCACCGCCGCCGACGTGCGCCACGCTTTCGATAAGTTCGGCGGGAACTTGGGCACCACCGGCTGTGTTTCTTTCATGTTTAAAAAGAAGGGTGTTATCGTGGTCGAGCGGGAGGACCGGGACGAGGATACGGTGATGAGCGACGCTCTGGAAGCCGGAGCTTCCGATTTTGCCTCTGACGAGGATGTGTTTGAAATCTCCACTGAACCCGATGATTTCAGCGGCGTCCGTGAGGATTTGGAAAGGAAGGGGTACGAGTTCGTTTCCGCTGAGGTGGAGATGGTGCCCGACACCTACACCCAGATCGCAGATCCGGAGGTCGCGGAGAAAATGCAGAAGATGCTGGACCTTCTGGAGGACAGCGACGACGTGCAGAACGTGTGGCACAACTGGGATGCGCCCGAGGACGAGGAAGAAGAATAAACCAATGCGGCCTCTCCGAACGGAGAGGCCCTTTTGGAAAGGAGTCCTGTCTATGCGCCATTTGATCGACCCGCTGGACTTTTCCCGGGAAGAAACGGACCTGCTGCTCACCCTGGCGGAAGATATTATTGCCCGGCCGGAGAATTATGCCGGTAAATGCGAAGGGCGCATTCTTGCCACCCTGTTCTACGAGCCCAGTACCCGCACCCGCTTGAGTTTCGAGTCCGCCATGATGCGGTTGGGCGGGAAGGTTTTGGGCTTTGCTTCCGCCGACAACAGTTCCGCCGCCAAAGGGGAAAGTGTGGCGGATACCATCCGTATCGTTTCCTCTTACGCGGACATTGCCGCCATGCGTCACCCGAAAGAGGGCGCGCCGTATGTGGCTTCCCGCTATGCCGGGATCCCTGTGATAAATGCGGGGGATGGGGGGCACCAGCACCCCACCCAGACCCTGACGGACCTGCTCACCATCCGCAGGAGCAAAGGGGCCGTCAGCGGGGTCACCATCGGTCTGTGCGGCGACCTGAAATTTGGGCGCACGGTCCACTCCCTCATAAAATCCCTGGTGCGGTACGAGGACGTGAATTTCGTATTTATCTCACCCGAAGAACTCAGACTCCCAGGTTATATTCGCAAAGAGGTGGTAGAACCCTCGGGTCATGCTTTTAAAGAGGTCCGCACTATGGAAGAAGTCATGCCCAAGCTCGACATCCTCTATATGACCAGAGTGCAGAGGGAACGGTTCTTTAATGAGGAAGATTATGTGCGCTTGAAGGATTCATATATTTTAACGCCGGACAAGCTGGCTCTCGGCAAAAAGGACCTGGCGGTCCTGCACCCCCTGCCCAGGGTGAATGAGATAGACCCCCAGGTGGACAAGGACCCCAGGGCCATGTACTTTACCCAGGCGAAGAATGGGGTGTATGTCCGCATGGCGCTGATCTTAACACTGCTGGGCCTGGCGCCCGGCGTGCTGGACCACGACTGAAAGGGGGAAAAAGTGTGCTGAACATTGACAGTATTGAAAACGGCGTGGTCATTGACCATATCACCGCGGGGCGGGGCATGCGGGTCTACGAACTGTTAGACCTTCAAAAGCTGGACACCTGTGTCGCCATCATAAAGAATGCAAAAAGTGAAAAATTCGGAAGAAAAGACATTATCAAAATTGAGGGTGTGATGAACATTGACCTGGATCTGCTGGGGTTCATTGACGATAACGCTACTGTCTGCACCATTCGAAACGGCAGGCTGGTGGAGAAAAAGAAACCGCCTCTGCCCAAAGAGTTAAAAAACATCATTTCCTGTAAAAACCCGCGCTGCATCACCAGCGCCGAAAAGGTGGACCAGATATTTTATCTCTGCGATGAGGCCTCTCACCGCTATCGGTGCAGGTACTGCGAGCAGGAATATAAAAAGTGAGGGGGAACGCTTATGGCAAAACAGCGATACGTACGGAGGGGGCAGACGGAGCGAAAGGCTGCCGGGAGAAAACCTCCCAAAGGCAGCAATATCTCCCGCGTTGCGCTGGCCTCGCTGACCTTTTTAAATTTGCTGCTCACTCTTATGCTCCATGTGCTGCGGAGGGTGGAGATTATCCATGCCGTGCAGAACGGGGACGGCACGAAGGTGCTTTTAGAGGTCGAAAAGAAGACGGTGGTTCCTTCCGAAAAACCGTGAAATTGGAAGGCCTGTCAAAGTTTATTGCGGCGCCCGCGGGCAAGTTGCCGGCAATGTCTTTTTCCAGGTTGAAAAAGAAAGAGTTCTGTATTATAATATGAATATCATGGGGATTTGTGGCTGCGTGGGACGTTTAGGCGCGAACAGTAAGGAAGGTGCAGAATGGTAGGAACCGATATTGCTATAGATTTGGGCACTTCAAAATTTAGGGTCTATCTGGATGGCAAGGGTATTGTTTTGAGCGAACCATCCATTATTGCTGTGGACAATTATACCGATGAGGTCATTGCAATTGGTTCCGAAGCTTACGATATGCTGGGCCGCACCTCTGACCGCATCACTGTGGCCCGCCCTCTGGCCAACGGAGTCATTTCAGACCTTTCTATGGCAGAGCACCTTATCACCTATTATTTGAAGAAGATCAGTTCCAGCCGGTTTTTCATGCCCCGGGTAGTTGTAAGCGTGCCCTGCGGCCTTACCGAGGTGGAAAAGCGGGCGGTTGTTGACGCCATAGGCGCGGCGGGCGTCCGTAAGGTCTGCCTGATTGAAGAACCGGTAGCCGCTGCTATAGGCGCTGGGGTAGATATTGCCGTGCCGCACGGGACCATGATCGTGGACATCGGGCAGGGGACCACCGATATGGCCGTCATCTCGTTAAACGGTATCGCTATCGCAAACTCTATTCATATCGCCGGGGATGATTTCAATGACGCCATTATCAAATATGTGCGTAAGAAGTTTAACCTTGTTATCGGCGACAGAATGGCAGAGGAGGCAAAAATTGCCATTGGCTGCGCTTATCCCAGAAAAAAGCTGCTCACGTTTACATTAAAGGGCCGAAATGCCATGAACGGCTTGCCGGAAACCACTCTTATGAATTCCGACGAGATGATCGAGGCCCTGATCGAACCGGCTATTGCCATTATCAAAACGGTACAGGCCACACTGGAGGAAACCCCGCCGGAGCTTTTGGCTGACATCTTTACCGATGGTATTTATCTTACCGGCGGTTCGGCCAACCTGTACGGATTTTCTACTCTTCTTTCAAAAAAAACCAAAATCCCGGTGGTCACCTTTGAAAACCCGGAGGACTGCGTGGTTCTGGGGGCGGGGAAGGCCATCAAATATATTGACAAAATCGATAACCGTTCCCACGGGAAAATGAACCCTCTGGTGGCTTATACCTGATTTGGACATTTTTCGGGTTCTGGGGCATTGACAGACAGAAAAATGGGTGGTACAATACTGTCGGAAATATAAAAAAGAATATTCCTTATCAAGAGCGGCGGAGGGACAGGCCCTGTGATGCCCGGCAACCGGTATAAGCGCCAAACGCTTATGCAAAGGTGCCAATTCCTGCGGATGGCGGTTACGCCTCCGGAAGATGAGGTTTTGGTTGAAAGGACCTCGTCGGGGCCCTTTTCTTTTTCTCTCTTGATCCGAAGGAAAGGAGAAATCATGTTGAAGCTTTTTACATCTGAGTCAGTTACCGAGGGACACCCCGATAAACTGTGCGACCAAATCGCGGACGCTGTGCTGGACTCCATCTTGGAACAGGACCCCCAGGCTCATGTGGCTTGCGAGGTCACCGCCACCACTGGCGTTATCCATGTGATGGGGGAAATCACCACAGCTTGTTATGCGGACATTCCCGCCATTGTGCGGGGCGTGGTAAAAGACATCGGCTATGACAATCCCGCCTACGGCTTTGACGGCAATACATGCGCCGTGCTGACTTCTATTGACAACCAGTCCCCTGACATTGCTATGGGAGTGAACGAGTCGCTGGAGGCAAAAAATGGGGACAAGGACGAAAACAGCCTGACCGGCGCGGGAGACCAGGGAATGATGTTTGGCTTTGCCTGCGACGAAACCCCTGAGTTGATGCCGCTGGCGATTTCCCTTTCCCATAAGCTGGCAAAGCAGCTGGCGACAGTGCGGAAGAACGGCACTTTGCCATATCTCCGGCCTGACGGTAAGACCCAAGTTACCGTAGAATATGACGGGGACCGGGTAAAGAGGACGGACGCAATTGTGATTTCAACTCAGCACGACGAGGAGATAAAGCTGGATAAGCTGAAAAAGGATATTATCAAGTATGTGATTAAGCCGGTGGTACCCTCTGAGTTGGTGGACAAAAACACCAGGATTTTCATCAATCCCACAGGCAGGTTCGTGGTTGGCGGTCCGGTAGGGGACAGCGGCCTGACCGGCAGGAAGATTATTGTGGACACCTACGGCGGCTACGGCCGCCACGGAGGCGGGTCTTTTTCCGGCAAGGACCCCACAAAGGTGGACCGCTCCGCAGCTTACGCCGCCCGTTGGGTAGCAAAGAACATTGTGGCGGCTGGTCTTGCCAGAAAGTGCGAAGTGGAAATCGCATATGCTATCGGCGTGGCGCATCCCGTGTCAATTATGGTGGATACCTTTGGCACAGGAAAAGTCTCCGATGAGAAGCTTTCCCAGGCAGTGCGGCAGGTTTTTGATTTGCGTCCCACGGCCATTATCAAGCGGCTGGACCTCCGCCGACCTATCTACCGCCCACTGGCCGCCTACGGTCACATGGGAAGAGAGGATCTGGACGTGCTTTGGGAGAGAACCGACCGTACAGAAGAACTTCTGGAGGCCGTAAAGTAAGTCCAAATCGCTGAAGCGCACCTCTGCCGTCCATATGTCATAGTATGGACGGTGGAGGTGATCTTTTTGAACATATTCCTGTGCGTAGTCTGCGTGGTGCTGATGATCCTCGGTGCGGCCGAGTTCGTTCGGGTGCTTGCGTTTTGGTGGACAAAACCCCTGACCGGGAAAGCATTATCACTGATAGTCATCCCGGACAGCGGAGAGGACTGCGAATGCGCCGTGCGTGCGGCCGCCGAACGTCTGCGCTGGCTGGACACGAAAAGCCCTTGCCGCCTGATCTGTGTCAACCGCGGCGGCGACCCGGAGATTGACAGGGTCTGCCGGTTCCTCATGCTCCGCTGCCCTGCTTTAAGGGTTTGCAAACCGGGGGAAATAGAGTATAATGTGTTGGAACGTGAAAAGTAGGATGGTGTGAAATAATGGCGGACAGCGGATTGTTAGAGCTTTCCGGCACGGTAGAGCGTGTGGTGTACCATAACGATAAAAACCAATATACCGTGCTGGAGATGGCGGCGGGAGACGATCTGGTCACCGTGGTGGGGGCGTTCCCCTTTGTCAGCGAGGGGGAGGAACTTCGGGTGTACGGCGCCTGGAGCAGTCATCCCTCCTTTGGGGACCAGTTCAGGGCCGACACCTTCGAGCGGGCCCGTCCCGCCACCACTGCCGCCATGCTGAAATATCTGTCCTCCGGGGCGGTAAAGGGAGTGGGTCCGGCTACAGCCCGGCGGATCGTGGACGCCTTCGGGGCCCAGGCCCTTACCGTGATAGAGAATGATCCGCAGAGGCTGAGCCAAATCAAGGGCATTACTCCGGAAAAGGCAAAGGAGATCAGCCAGGAACTGAAACGGGTGTACGGCATTCGAGAGTTGATGGCGTTTTTGGGAGGCTTCGGCGTGAAGCCCGAAGAAACGGTACTGGTGTGGAAGCGGTTTGGCGAGGGTTCGGTGGGGTGTATTCAAGAGGACCCCTACTGCCTGTGCGGTGAAGGGCTGGATATCAGCTTTGACATAGCTGATTCAATCGCACAGTCTATGGAAATGCCCAATGACGATTCGGGACGGGTGCAGGCCGGGGTGCTGTATGTGCTGCGGCACAATCTGGACAATGGACACACCTGTCTGCCTGCGGACAAGGTGGTAAAGGCCGCCGCGCAAATGCTCGGCATTGATTCTGAATCCGTTCAGGACGCTGTATATGACCTGTGCCGGGGCTTTCAACTGGTCTGCGAGGATTTTGGCGGCAGAGATTTTTTGTTTCTCCAAAAGCAGCATGCTTGTGAACAGTATATTGCCTCGCGGATGAAATCTATGCTGCAAATGCCTCCAGCGCCTTTAGCGGGGGCTGACATACAGATCGGCGTTATCGAAGAGAGCCGGGGGATCCGCTATGCAGACAAGCAGAAAGAGGCTATCCGGGCGGCCCTTAATCAGGGGATACTGATTCTGACAGGCGGGCCCGGTACCGGCAAAACCACCACTTTAAACGCCATTATCCGCATTTTGAAGTGTGCCGGAGAACGGGTCTATCTGGCGGCGCCCACCGGAAGGGCAGCCAAGCGTATGAGTGAACTGACCGGCGAGGAGGCCAAGACGATTCACCGTATGCTCCAAGTGGACTGGGACGAACACGACAACCCGGTGTTTACCCGGAACGAGCGGAACCCCCTGGAGTGCGATTGTCTTGTGATTGACGAACTTTCTATGGTAGATTCATATGTGTTCGAAAGCGTTCTGCGCGCCTTGCCCCTGTCGTGCCGCCTGGTGCTGGTGGGGGACAGTGACCAGCTGCCCTCGGTGGGGGCCGGGAATGTGCTGGGGGATTTGATCGCTTCAGGGCTGTTTCCCACAGTACAGTTGAAAGAGATTTTTCGGCAGTCAATGGAAAGCCTGATCGTTTTGAACGCTCACCGTATCGTAGAGGGTAAGCTGCCGGAACTTCGGCGGCGGGACAGCGACTTTTTCTTTCTTCCTATGGACGAACCCGCCGAAACCGCAAAGCTGATTGTATCCTTGTGCGCGGGCAGGCTGCCAAAAAGCTACGGGTATTCCAGCGTCAATGATATCCAGGTACTGTGCCCCGGCAGAAAAGGGGAATTGGGCACCGTAGAATTGAACAAGCTGCTGCGGGATGCCATCAATCCTCCTGAGAAGGGAAAGCCGGAAGTGCGGATAAATGGCAGTCTCTTCCGGCTGGGAGACAAGGTTATGCAGATCCGCAACGACTATGACCTGCCCTGGACAAAGGACGATGACGCCAGCGGTGAGGGAGTGTTTAACGGGGACATGGGAGTGATTACCCGGATCGACAAGCCCGGAGGGGCCTTGTGCGTCCGTATTGATGACAAGGACGTGCTGTACGATTTTGAACGGGCAGGCAGCGAACTGGAGCCCGCTTACGCCGTAACGGTCCACAAAAGTCAGGGCAACGAATTTAACGCCGTTGTCATCCCGGTACTGCGTACGCCCTTCCAGTTATGCTATCGCAACCTGTTGTATACCGGCGTTACCAGGGCAAAACAGTTGCTGATTCTGGCCGGGTCCCAAAGCACGATTTCTGCCATGATAGAGAATAACCGCAAAACCAGGCGGTATACCGGCCTGGAAAAGCTTTTGCGAAGACAGGAAAAGGCTCCCCTTTAGGCAAAGGGAAGCCTTTCATAGTTTTGACCAGTCAGAACAGTGCTAAAATGTATTTGCAGTAGAATCGGCGGTAGTCTGAGAACGTGTCCAGCATCCGTCGCTGAGTGACGGATGCGTAGTCCAACAGCCGGGCAAGTTCTTCTTCAGACAGCGTATGGGTGCTGAATCGGGCTTTCAGCGCGATCTGTTCCAGTTCTTCCGGCGGCTCCACCGGCACGTTGATCAACACGGCCAGACATTGTTTGTGCAGCCTCAGAATATGGGCGAAAACCGCCAGTCCCGCCTTGTTGCGGTCCGCCTGTCGGAATTTTCGCTTTCTCAGGGCCAACCGGATCCATCGTGAGCCGCACAGCAAAAGGGCAACGAGGATAAACAGCGCCGGTATACCGATGACATATTTCCAGGGTGCGTCCCAGAGCGAATTGTCTTCTTGGATTTTGCTTATCTGGTTTTGGTTCCCGTCCGCAGCGCCGGGATCGGGGGTGGGGAGCAGCCCCGCCTGATCTGGCATGGGAGAGGGAGAAGCGTCGCTTTGCATCTCCGGGACGGGCGTGGAAGAGGGGGTGGGTACGGCGCTTTCCGGCACCAGAGCTGTTTCATAAGCAGCGGGTGCGTCGGGGCCTGCCGGGGTGACTTCTACAGGAAGCCAGCCCAAGCCGCCTACCCATATCTCCGCCCAGGCATGAGCGTTTTTATCGGGGACCTCGCTCCAGGTGCCGTCGTCGTTTATGTGGGCGGCGTAGCCTTCAGCGTACCGGGCGGGAATGCCGGCTGACCGGAACAGGGCCACCGCCGCTGTGGCAAAGTGGATGCAGTACCCGGTTTTGCTCTCGGAGAGGAAAAACTTTACAAAATCATTCCCCTGGGGCAGTTTGGGCGGGCTTAAAGAATAAGTGCATTCCTCCGACAGTATCCGGCGGACGGACTGAACATACTGTGCAACAGCGCTTCCCCCATTTTCATCCGCCTGCCCGGAGAATGTAAGGCCTTTTTCCATCCGGTATTCCAGCAGGAAATCCTCAAGGCTGTCGGGAAGTTGTGTATAGGTATCGGATACAAATTGGGAGTATCCTTCCACACAATCTGTCAGTTCCTGCGTGTCTGACATATCCCCGCCCGGCAAGAGGGAGGACGCGTCAAAGTTTTCAAGCCGCTCCTGCCAGCTGGGCAGGTAAGTGCTGTCCGGCAGAGTTTGGGAGGAGTAGGTATAGCTTTTGGTGCCAAACAGCCGGGTAGAACGGAGAAAAGAATCCGATTCCAAGCCAGTCCCGGCAGGCAGGGGCACACCGTCTTTCAGAGTATAGGGGACGTACACGTGCCCCGGATTGCTGTCAAGGCTTTCCACTGATAGGGAGTAGTCATGCTGTTCGCCGTCCTGTCTGTTTGGCAGCAGAGCCGAAATGGCGGCGGGCAAGGAGAGGGAAGTCCTGTCTTCTAGCAGATCAGCGGCTTTTTTGCTCTGCTCCGCGCTCAGCTTTTCCCAGGAAGTGCCAGTATATACGCTGCCCACAAAGCTTTTCAGATATTCCTTTTCAGGCGGGTCCTGGGGAGCATCTTCGATCCATTCCCGCTTTACCCGAAGCACAGTCTTGCCGGAATAGTTTCTCTCCCCCAGAGAGGAGAGGTCCACATATTCGCCGCCGTTGCCGCCCGAGCCGTCCCGGAAAATGGCGGGCAGATTTAAATTGCTGGTCACCGCATCTCTTGCCTCGCTGATAAATTGGGGCCGCTGGTATTTTTCCTCTGGGTACAGCAAAAAAACCGCAAACAGAAAAAGCGCCGATACGACCATAAGCAACAAAGTTGAGATACGCACAAAGCCTGTTCCCGCCGCCTGGTACGTCCCCTGCGTTTCTGCCACCAGACGGTGCTTTTGCAGTGTGGGTGCGGATAACAGCAGAAACATCCAGAACACAAGCATAGCCCCCAGTGCCCAAACGTCCGGCAGGATGGAAAAGGCCATAGGAATCAGGAGAAAGAGGCCGGTAAGGGCAAAGCCCCCCAGAGCCGCCTTGTGCTTTACCAGAAGCCAGGAAAGGAACCAGACCAGGGGGAAGACGGTCATGGCGGCCAAAAGTGTGGACAGCCAGCGTTCCCGGTCAGGGAAAACAAAATCGAGGTACAGAAAAATGGGCAGTTCAAAATTCAGCTTTTCCGAGTAAGCGGCGGAGATCACGTTTACCACCCGCTTGAAAGCTTCCACAACATCGTCAAAATGCAGCCACAGGGTTGTCCCCCAGCAAAGCGCCATAACCAGTGAAAGGGACCAGCCCCATTTTGGAGGAATGAGAAACTGCAGGGCGCACAGGGCCGCGCAAATGATGGTTATCACAGCAATCGGGAGCAGGTTCACTTCTATGGGAAAGGCGGTAAAGAGGCAGCCCAAAGAGGCGGCCGCTCCCAGCAGGAGCAGGACAGCGTAAAAGCAAAATTGAGAAAAAGGCCTGGTTTTTGGAGTCATCACAGCAGGTCTGTCCAGCGGGAATACGTGTGTCGGCTCTTCTGTTTTCTCGCGTCTCACGGCCATTCCTCCTTCCCTGTTGTCTTTGCGTTTTACAGGTAGAACCCGTTCAGCCCTTCAGCCAGGCTGTCAGTCAGAAGCAGGGTATATTCCGCTTCTGGGGGCAAAGACGGTTTAGCCGCGTCCGGGTCCTCCGATATGTGAAGCACACTGAGCCTGGCAGAGGGCATCCTCGTTTGCAGAAGGCTGACAATGCTGTTCTTTGGGGAGCAGGTAAGATAGAGCGCATGAGTGACCCCCGCGGGCAGTTCCTGGTCATCCAGGCCGGTAAGGTCCTGCCAATACCCAGCGGTGAGCAAAGCCCCCAGCACCAGCCGAGCGTCTTCGGGACCGGTAATTTCCATCAAGTGAAGGCGCTGCCCTGAATTGTCCCTGAAGCCAGCCCTGTGGGCGGCCCCTTGTTCAGACAGGAAGCTGGAAAGGGTAACGAATACATCCATCAGGGCGTCGTCCTCCAGGCCGGAGCCGTTGGGCTCGATGAGGAAGAAAAAGTGGTCCGTAATGGGCAAGCCGAATTCTTTTACCAAAGTTTGGCCCGTTTTTTGAGAAAGCTTCCAGTGAACGCGGGAAAGTTTGTCGCCTTCACGGTACTCCCGTAGGCCGAACAGTTCCGAAGGATCGTCCCCGGCTTTTGTCTGAGAATAAGAATCCCCCTCTCCTCCGGATATGGCAACGGTCTCAGCGGTCAGATACACGTCAACAGGCGCGGGATAGAACAACACCGACACCGGTTCGGGCAGCCGCAGGGGCAAAGGGATAAGCCCCAGATAGTCCCAAGCCAACCCCCTTGTCAGTCGGCACACCACCTTGCCGCAAGAGGAAAAGGTAAGGTGGTGCCCCACAGCCTGCGTTCCCCGGCAAGCCGTAAAATACAACTGTTCTTCTGCGGTTTCATCGGTAAGGGTATTATGTACGGCAAGGGTCACCTGCGCCCGACCGCTGGCCAGCGGAAAGCGGCTGCTGATCTGAAGCCGCAGCGGAGCTTCCTGTCCTTTCCTGACGGAGAACGCCCCGACGGACAGTCCAAGCCGAATGCTCAGCATTCCCGGCAGCGACGCCAAAAACGAGACGATAGGGAAAAGGAGCGTGCAGATCAAAATATAAGATGACAGGTAGCCGTTAAAGCAGAGGAAAAATACCAGAGCGCCCAACAACACTAAAAGGTACCGAACGTGGTTCCTGTTCATGGCATCACTTCACCAGCTTAGGGGCAGAGACAGACTGCAGAATGTCCGTCAGAATGGTATGCGCAGTCTGTCCGTTCAGCCGCGCTCGGGGATCCGGGGAGATCCGGTGCTCCAGCACATTGTAGAACAGCAGATGGATATCTCCGGGAATCACATAGTCCCGTCCAGCCATCCAGGCCGAGGCCCGGGATATTCTGACCAATGCCCCTCCCGCTCTGGGGCTGGCTCCCAGCCTGAGCATGGGGTGTTCCCGAGTGGCGGCGCAGAGCCTTGCCACATACAGGTACAGGTCCTCCGCTACGTGAATGGCGGCTGTCTCGTTTTGCATTTCCTCCACGTCCGCTAAAGTGACCACCGGTTTGATGCGGTCCACCGGCCTGGTTCCCTCGGTCTGCTTTAAGATCTTCACTTCCTGTTCCAGTTCCGGGTAACCGATTGACAGCCGCAGCATGAACCGGTCCAGCTGAGATTCTGGCAGCAGCTGTGTGCCGGCGGAGCCCACCGGATTTTGAGTGGCAATGACCGTATAAGGCTGGGGCAGGGGATGGGAAACGCCGTCTACTGTGACCTGACCTTCCTCCATTGCCTCCAATAGGGCGCTCTGCGTCTTGGCGCTGGTACGGTTTATTTCGTCTGCCAGGAACAAATTGCACAAGGCGGCGCCCGGACGGTATTCAAAGCCGCCGGTCTCTTTGTTATATACAGAAAAGCCCATCACATCCGCGGGCATCACCTCGGGGGTGAACTGCACCCGGTTGTATGACAGGCTCATAGCTCTGGAAAAGGCCACGGCCAGCGTGGTTTTTCCCACGCCGGGGTTGTCCTCTAAAAGAATGTGGCCCTTTGCCAGAATGGCCATAAGCGTTTTGCAAATCACGACATCTTTTCCCACAATGGCTTTGCGCACTTCGTTTACCACATCCAGCGCTTTTCCCTGTATCATAAAAGGTCCCCCTGCTGCAGTTATTTGATGTTAGGGCCCATTGAACAACACCGCAGTTTTCATCTCTGATGACTGCAAGCGGGCATTATACCTGGCCTGCGGCTTTCATCCCTGATGACTGCAAGTGGGCATTATACCTGGCCTGCGGCTTTCATCCTGGCAGGAGAAACGCGGTACTTTTGGCAAGGCCAAAAGGCGGGCGCTTCGCGTCCGAGCGTTTCTCTCTGATGACTGCAAGCGGGCATTTATGACCGCTTGCAGTCATTATACCATAGATATGAATATCTGACTAGAGGATTCGGTTTCACTTTTATTAAAAAAATTCTAAAAAGCTGTTGACAACCGCCTTAAAAAATGGTATATTGTAGACGTATTCTGATAGCACGAAGATGAACTCACAGTTTTTGTAAGTCATTGAACGTCTGATGATTTACACAAGCTG
>CAZGLW010000022.1:0-24785 GCA_964525985.1 uncultured Acutalibacter sp.
CCGATTCCATCGAAGTGGCGGGGGGTCTTACCGGCGGCATTGTGGTGGTAAGTGTGGAGGGAGGAGAGGACATCACCTTCTCCCAGAATTACGCCTGTCCCGAACATGGGGTCAGTGTGGAGGAACTCTCACCGCGGATGTTTTCATTTAACAACCCCTTCGGCGCCTGTAAAAAGTGTACCGGTCTGGGGGTGTTCATGAAGATAGACCCCGAGCTTATCATCCCCGACAAGCGCCTGTCCATAAAAAAAGGGGGTCTGAAAGCCAGCGGCTGGGCAATGGAGGGCAGCACCATTGCCGCCATGTACATGAAAGGTTTGTCCGAGCACTACCACTTTTCGCTGGAAACGCCTCTGGGAGAGCTGCCTGACGAGATCATTGACGTCCTGCTGTACGGGACAAAAGGGGAGAAGATCACCCTTCGTCGGGAAAGCGAGTACGGCAGCGGCACCTATAAGGCGGAGTTCGAGGGTATCATCAACAATTTGGAGCGCCGGTTCCGCGACACCTCCTCCAACTGGATAAAGGAAGAGATCGAGACTTATATGAGCGCCGTTCCCTGCGACGAGTGTCACGGCAGGAGGCTTTCAAAAGAGAGCCTGGCGGTGACCGTTGGGGGGTTGAATATCAGCGAGTTCTGCGACAAATCTGTCACGGAGGCTTCGGAATTTATCGAGGATTTGCGGCTGACTGAGCGGGAGCAGATGATTGCGGGGGCCATTTTAAAGGAAATCAAAGCCCGACTCAGGTTCCTTAAAAGCGTGGGTTTGGAATATCTTACCCTGAGCCGGGCCTCCGGCACCCTTTCCGGCGGAGAGAGCCAGCGCATACGGCTGGCCACCCAGATTGGTTCTTCTCTGATGGGGGTGCTTTACATTTTGGACGAGCCCAGCATTGGCCTGCACCAGCGGGACAACGAGAAGCTTTTGGGGACCCTGAAACGCCTGCGGGACCTGGGAAACACAGTGATCGTGGTGGAACACGACGCGGATACCATGCGGGCGGCGGACTATCTGGTGGATGTGGGCCCGGGAGCCGGTATTCACGGTGGCGAGATAGTATATGCGGGGCCGGTAGAGGGGATTGAAAGCTGTGAAAAATCTATCACCGGCGATTATCTCAGCGGCCGCAAAAAGGTGGAAGTGCCCGGAAAGCGCCGTAAGGGGAACGGGAAGTTCCTTGAGGTAATCGGCGCGGCCCAGAACAATTTAAAGGGAATCAATGTAAAAATACCCCTGGGTGAATTTGTGTGCGTCACCGGAGTGTCAGGGTCGGGCAAGTCGTCCCTTATCAACGAGATTGTTTATAAAAAGCTGGCGGCGGAATTGAACCGGGCCCACACCCATGCCGGGGCCCACAGGGACATAAAAGGGCTGGAAAACCTTGACAAGGTCATCCAGATCGACCAGTCCCCCATTGGCCGTACCCCCCGGTCAAACCCGGCCACCTACACCGGGCTTTTCACCGATATCCGGGAACTGTTCGCCCAGACGCAGGACGCCAAAATGCGGGGTTTCAATTCCTCCCGCTTTTCCTTTAACGTGAAGGGCGGCCGGTGCGAGGCGTGCCAGGGTGATGGAATTATCCGCATTGAGATGCACTTTCTGCCCGACGTGTATGTTCCTTGCGAGGTGTGCAAGGGGCACCGTTACAACCGTGAGACACTGGAAGTGAAGTATAAGGGGAAAAGTATTTACGATGTGCTGGAGATGACCGCCGAAGAGGCTTTCGACTTCTTCAGGGACATTCCCAAGCTGGCAAGAAAGCTGCAAACTTTGGTGGACGTGGGCCTGGGCTATGTGAAGGTGGGACAGCCCGCCACCACGCTTTCCGGCGGCGAGGCCCAGCGGGTAAAGCTGGCTGCTGAACTTTCCCGGCGGTCCACGGGCAGGACCATTTACATTTTGGACGAGCCCACCACTGGTCTGCATATCGCCGACGTGCACAAGCTTATTGAGGTTCTGCAGCGGCTGGTGGACGCTGGCAATTCGGTGGTGGTCATAGAACATAACCTGGATCTTATCAAAACCGCGGACCACATCATCGACCTGGGGCCAGAGGGCGGAAGCCGGGGCGGCGAGATCGTAGCCCAGGGCACTCCCGAGCAGGTGGCAAAAGTGTCCAAATCATATACGGGCCAGTATTTAAAACCTCTTCTGGGGGGATAACCGGACGTATCTTCCTCTTGTACTTTCTCACAGATTCGGCTATAATTATTTACAGTGTGTTCAACATCTTTCCGCCGGAATGGACTAAAATAAACGGCGAGGACGGGAAAAGATATGTTTGGGTATGTAAGGCCGTACAAGTCTGAACTCCTGGTGCGGGAGTATGAGCAGTACAAGTCCGTATACTGCGAACTTTGCCGCAGAATGGGAAAAAGCTACGGCTGGCTCTCCAGACTGGCGCTGAGTTATGACTGTGCCTTCTACGCTCTGCTGGCCCTGTCTGTTTCCGGCGGGGAGGTTTCCCTCCGCAAGGGCCGGTGCGCCTTTAATCCCCTGAAAGCATGTACGTATATACGGTCCCCCGGGGAAGAATACGAAAAGGCTGCGGCCCTGTCTGTGCTGCTGACCTTCCACAAGCTGCGGGATGACAGGGAGGATGAAGGCTTTTGGAAGTCTGTTGGCGCCAGGCTTCTGCTGCCGCTGGTTTCCCGAAAGGCCAAAAAGGCGGCGGGGCGGTACCCGTTCCTGGCGAAAGCCGCCCAACAGGCCGTAGATGGTCAGAGAAAAGCTGAAACGGAAAAGGCGGGCGTAGACGCCTGCGCGGAACCTACAGCGCAGATGCTTTCCACCGTGTTTGGGGAACTGGCGGGGTGCGATACGGGCCAGAAAACGGCTCTGGAACGGTTCGGGTACTTTCTTGGCAGGTGGGTCTATCTGATGGATGCGGCTGACGATCTGTCCGGGGACCTGAAAGGGGGTTCCTTCAACCCGTTTATCTCCCGGTTGGGGCTTGAAGGGAAGCGGGAGATGACCCCGGAAGAACACAAAACAGCCGATGAAGCCTGCAACGCCGCTTTAAACGCCACAGCCGCCCAGATGGTGCTGGCGCTGAATTTGATAGAACTGGAAAACTTCGGGCCCATTATTGAGAACGTGGTGAAGAAGGGCGTGCCGGAAATACAGAGGGAAATACTGTTTCTCCATGTAAAGGAGAAACGTGGAAGGAGAAGACCATGAACACCACCGATCCATACAAGGTACTGGGCGTATCGCCCTCTGCCACTGACGAAGAGGTGAAAGAGGCATACCGGAACCTAGCAAAAAAATACCATCCGGACCAGTACGGGGACAGCCCGCTAAAGGATCTTGCCGATGAGAAGATGAAGGAGATCAACGCCGCTTACGACGCCATTACAGAGCAGCGGAAGAACCGCGGACGGCAGGGGAATTACAGCGGCCGGTCCGGCGGCTATAACAATGTGGGGAGTAATCCGAATTCCAGCTTCAGCGATGTACGCAGTCTTATCATGTCCGGCCGGATCGCCGACGCGGAACAGATTTTAAACGGGGTGCCCGCCGAGCGCAGGAACGCCGAATGGTACTTTTTAAAAGGGTCGGTCCTTTACCGCCGGGGTTGGCTGGAAGAGGCCAAAGACCATTTTTCCAGGGCCTGCCAAATGGACCCGGGGAACGGGGAATACAGCGCGGCCTTGAACCAGGCCATGAACCAGGGCAGCGGCATGTACGGAGGCTATAACCCCGGCGGGATGAACGTCGGAGGGTGCAATTCCTGCGATATGTGTTCATCCATGATATGCGCGGATTGCTGCTGCGAGGCAATGGGCGGAGATTTGATCCCTTGCTGCTAGTTTTTGCAGAGAAAAGAAGCGAAGAATCATTGAAAAATACGATAAAGGTAGCCTTTTGCGGGGTGATGGCCGCTCTTTCAACCGTGGTGATGTTTTTGACCGGGGTGTTCCCCACCGTGACGATTGCATTTCCCGCTGTGGCCGGGTGCCTGTTGGTTCCTGTGGTGGCTGAGTTTGGCAGGGTCTGGGGCCTGGGGACTTATCTTGTCTGCTGTGTGCTGTCCTTCCTGCTGGCCCCGGATAGGGAAGCGGCCTTGATTTATACCCTGTTTTTCGGGTATTATCCCGTACTTTTGCCGGTGCTGGAGCAGATTGGGAACAGGGTCTTAAAATGGGCGGCAAAAATTCTCCTTTTTAACGCGATGTGCCTGGCCGAGACGGCGCTTTCAATCTACGTACTGGGCATTCCCTGGGAGAACATCGGTATCTTGGGCAAAGCGACCCCCGTTGTTCTTCTGGTTCTGGCAAACGCGGTGTTCCTGCTGTATGACAGGGCCTTAAAAGGCTTAATTGCCGTGTACTTCCAGAAACTGCACAGTCGGGTCAGCCGGGCCTTGAGGGGGAAATAGGATAGTCTGAGTGAAGAGCGGAGATTCTCCGCTCTTTTTTGAATTTAAAAAAGAAAATCCTGCAAAAACCCTTGAGTGATTTGAAAAGAATTGACCGTTTCACTTGATTTTTGCAGGAGAAAGACTTAAAATGAAACGGTATTGAGATCTGAAACGTAAAGTGTTTGAAATGGGGGGACCGGGCCTGTGCCCAGCCGTCCCGCGGGGGGTAGAGAGAAATGAACAGCCAGCTTTCCGAAAGGATACGCAAGGGCAGCGCCGGCTTTTCAAAGGGCCAGCGGAGCATTGCCAAGTATATTGAGGAACACGCCGACAAGGTGGCCTTTATGACCGCTGCAAAGCTGGGCCAGGCGGTTGGCGTCAGCGAATCGACTGTGGTGCGGTTCGCTGTGGAGATCGGTTATTCCGGTTATCCGGAACTGCAGCAGGCCATGCAGGAAATGATCCGCAACAAGCTGACCAGCGTGCAAAGACTGGAAAGGACCTCCAGCAATATTGCGCCGGAGCAGCTTTTGGACGCGGTGCTGGACCAGGATATTGACATTTTAAAGAGGACGAAGGAAAGCGTGGACCACCAGGCGTTTTACCAGGCGGCCAACGCTTTGGCCGGGGCCAGGCGGGTGTATGTGCTCGGCGCGGGCAGTTCTTTGGCGCTGGCTACATTTTTGGCCCATTATTTGCAGCTGCTGTTCAACACGGTTTTGCTGGTGGACGCCACCAGCGAGGCCGCTATTTTGCAGCAAATGGTCCGGGCCGGGGAGGGGGACGCGCTTATTGCCATCAGTTTTCCCCGTTATTCTAAAAAAGCGGCTAAGGCCATGCAGTACGCCTCAGATCGGAACATGGTGACTTTAGCTATTACGGACAGCCCACTGTCCCCGGTGGCGCACAGCGCCACCCATGTACTGCTTGCCCGAAGCGATATGGTATCCTTCGTAGATTCCCTGGTGGGCCCCCTGAGTGTCATTAACGCGCTGATCGTCACTATGGCGATCAATATGAAGGACCAGGTAGCGGATACCCTGCGGCGGGTAGAGAGCATTTGGGACGAGTACGGAGTTTATGAAAAGGTGGATGAAAAGAGCAGTTGAGCGCCGGGAGCACATATGACGCCGTAGTGATCGGCGGCGGGGCGGCGGGGCTCATGGCTGCCGGAACGGCGGCCCGCCGGGGACAGCGGGTCTGTCTGTTGGAAAAGAACCGCCAGCTTGGCAGGAAGCTTCGCATTACCGGCAAGGGCCGGTGCAACGTGACCAACAACTGTACCGTCGAGCAGGTCATCGCCGCAACGCCCCGGGGCGGCAAGTTCCTGTACGGGGCATTAAGCGCTTTTTCCCCTGCCGCCTGCATGGCCTTTTTTGAAGGGTTGGGAGTCCCCTTGAAAACCGAGCGGGGTCGCCGGGTGTTCCCGGTGTCTGACAACGCCGGCGACGTGGCCGACGCCATTTCCCGCTTTGCGTTGAGCGCCGGGGTCACGGTCCTGCGGGAGCCCGCGCTGGGCATTCTGACGGGAAACGGCGCTGTTCGGGGCGTGCGGACGCCGGAAGGCGAGGTTCCTGCTCCGGCGGTGCTGGTTGCCTGCGGCGGCGCGTCCTATCCGGGCACAGGCTCTGACGGGGACGGCTTCCGGCTGGCGGAGTGGGTGGGGCACAGTGTGAGACAGCCCGTACCATCTCTGGTGCCGCTGGTAGAATGCCCCGGGGGCTGCTGTCCCGAACTGATGGGCCTGTCCCTGCGCAACTGCGGGATCAAGGTCCTGCAGGCCGGAAAGAAAAAGGCGGTATATGAGGATTTCGGGGAACTGCTTTTCACCCATTTCGGCTTATCAGGCCCCACGGTGCTCAGCGCGTCGGCCCACATGCACCCTATGGAGCCGGGAAGATATACGGTCCAGATCGATTTAAAGCCCGCTCTTGACCAAAAAGCTTTGGATCTGCGGGTCCTGCGGGACCTGGAAAAGAATAAGAACCGGTTTTTTGCCAATTCTCTGGACGAGTTGCTTCCGCAAAAGCTGATTCCCGTCATTGTAGACCGTTCCGGAATCCCTCCCGGGACCAGGTGCAATTCCGTCACCAGGGAACAGCGCCGGAAATTGTGTGAGGTTTTAAAGGCGTTTACTGTGGAAATACAGGGGTTCCGGCCCATCAGCGAGGCTATCGTCACCTCCGGCGGAGTGGCTTTAGGGGAAATAGATCCCCGTACTATGGAGTCAAAGCTTGTAAAGGGACTGTATTTCGCGGGGGAAACAATAGACTGCGACGCTTACACCGGCGGCTATAATCTGCAAATTGCCTGGGCCACCGGCCGCCTGGCAGGGATGCATTTATGAATATGGGCAAGGAGGAGAATCTTCTATGTTTTCCGTAGCAATCGACGGTCCAGCCGGAGCGGGGAAATCCAGCGTGGCGAAAGCGGTGGCAAAGGAATTGGGGTTTGTCTATGTGGACACGGGGGCCCTGTACCGCACCGTTGCACTGTATCTGCTGGAGCACGGCGTCGACCCGGCGGACCCTCAGGCGGTGGGGGCCGCCCTGCCGGAGATCCATGTGGACCTGGAATATGCCCCCGAGGGACAGAAGATGTTTCTCTGCGGGGAGGACGTGACCGGCCGCATCCGCACCCCGGAGGTCTCAATGGCCACTTCCGTAAGCTCCGCCGTCCCGGCGGTACGGGCCTTTCTCCTGGGCCTTCAGAGGAGCCTGGCCGAGAAAAACAATGTGTTGATGGACGGCCGGGATATCGGTACAGTGGTGCTGCCCCACGCCCAACTGAAGGTGTTCCTGACGGCCTCGCCGGAGGAGCGGGCCCGTCGGCGGGCCCTGCAGATGGAAGGGGACGGCCATCCGGCGGATTATGAAAGCATTTTAGCTGACATTGTCAGGCGGGATTACCAGGATTCCCACCGGGAGGCCGCCCCTTTAAAGCAGGCGGAGGACGCGGTTCTGCTGGACACGACGGAAATGGATTTCCGGCAGTCGGTGGAAAAGCTGGCGGCCCTTGTGCGGGAGCGCATGTGACGGACGGAATATGAGCCTGCGGGCATTCTAAGGGAGTGATGAGTTGGAAACACAACAAAAAGCCAGGAGAAAGGGATGGCTCTACGCGGTGGGGCAGTTCCTGCTGCGGCTGTTTTACTACCCGGTGTACCGTATGAAGATCCAGGGCCGGGAGAACGTCCCGAAAGAAGGCCCTGTTCTGTTGTGCAGCAACCATGTGGCCATGAAGGACCCGGTAATGCTGGGTATTGTCCAGCACCGGCAGGTGTTTTACATGGCAAAGGAGGAGCTTTTTGCAAACCGGTTTATCGGCGGCCTGCTGAGAAAACTGGGAGCGTTCCCCGTAAAGCGGGGAACCGGGGGCACCGACGCGCTGGAGGACGCCTATAAGCTTTTAAATGAAAAAGCCGTGGTGGGCGTGTTCATCGAGGGGCACCGTTCCAAGACCGGCGAACTGCAAAAGCCAAAGACCGGCGCGGCTCTGCTGGCTTACCGGACCAAAGCCCCGGTTGTGCCCGTGTGCATCACCGCCGGGGACGGCAAGCTGCCCGCCCCGTTTAAAAAGACGGTCATCCGTTTCGGCAGGCCCATGCAGCTTGAGATCCCTGACGAATCCAGTATGCAGCTGCGGCGGGCCAGCCGAATCATCATGGCGGAGATCGCCGCCCTGCGGGAGGAAACCTTAAAGGAACTGGGAGTGCCCCCGCTACCGGCGGAGAGTGCGGGGGAGGAACCGAAGCAATGCGGATAGAAGTGGCCAAGACAGCCGGTTTCTGTTTTGGGGTGGACCGGGCCGTCAGCACTGTATACGATCTGCTTGCCCAGGGAAAAAAGGTCTGCACGTTGGGTTCCATCATACATAACCCCCAAATCGTGGACGACCTGAAGAAACGGGGAGTTTTTCCCGTGGAAAAGCCCGAGGATGTGCCGGAGGGCTGCACGCTGGTCATCCGGTCCCACGGGGCGCCCCAGAGTACTGTGGACAGAATCAGAGCGCTTTCGGTGGACTTTGTGGATGCTACTTGTCCTTTTGTGAGAAAGATTCACGAGATAGCCCGCCGGGCGGGAGAGGAAAACCGGGTGTTTCTGCTGTGCGGGGACCGGGATCACCCGGAGGTAAAGGGGACCATCGGCCACTGTACGGGAGAGCATTATGTGGTGCGGGATCATGAGGAATTGGCGAAATTATTTGATAATAATCCCCAAATCGCAAAAAAACCGTTGGCAATTGCCGCTCAGACGACTTTTCACACGGGTGAATGGCAAAATTGTTTGGAAACTCTCAAAAAAGTATGTACAAATGCCGCAGTTTTTGCTACAATATGTAATGCAACTGCGAAGCGGCAGAAAGAGGCAGAGGCCCTTGCCAGACGGTGCGATTGCATGATCGTCATTGGTGGCAGAAACAGTTCAAACACAGCAAAACTCCGCGATATTTGCGAGTCCTACTGCGAAACTTACCTTATCGAAAGGGCGGACGAACTGCCGGCTTTAAGCGCCGGACTTAGCGTTGGCATCACTGCGGGGGCATCTACGCCCGCAAGCATTATAAAGGAGGTACTAGTTACCATGTCAGAAGTCAACAGTAATGAGCAAAATTTTGAGGAGATGCTTGAGGAGTCCCTCAAAAGCTTAAATACAGACGAAAAGGTACACGGTGTTGTAGTGGGAATTTCCCCCACCGAAGTGTATGTGGACGTCGGAAGGAAGCAGGCCGGATTCATTCCCGTTGTGGAGCTTTCCAACGACCCCAACGTAAAGCCCGAAGATGTGGTGAAGATCGGCGACGAAATGGAACTCCTCATCATGAAAACCAACGACCAGGAAGGTACGATCATGCTTTCCAAGCGCCGGGTGGACGCCATGAGGGGCTGGGACGACATCGAAAAGGCCCGGGAGTCCCAGGAAGTGCTTACCGGCAAGGTTGTCGAGGTGGTCAAGGGCGGAGTGATCGTCTTGAAAGACGCCATGCGCGTGTTTGTGCCCGCCTCTCAGGCCACCGCTTCAAGGGGCGAGGATCTGGAAGCCCTGAAGGGGCAGGAAGTGAAATTCCGCATTATCGAAGTCAACCGCCAGCGCCGCCGGGCAGTGGGCTCTATCCGCAGTGTGCTGCGGGACGAGCGCAAGGCCGCTCAGGAGAAGTTCTGGGAGCAGGTGGAGGAAGGCCAGCAGTTCACCGGCAAAGTAAAATCCCTCACCACTTTCGGCGCTTTTGTAGATTTGGGCGGTGTGGACGGCATGGTCCATATTTCCGAGCTTTCCTGGAACCGCATTAAGCACCCCAGCGAGGTTTTGAATGTGGGCGACACCGTGCAGGTGTACGTAAAATCTCTCGACCGTGAGAACGGCAAGATTTCTTTGGGTTACAAGCGTCCCGAGGACAACCCCTGGGTCAAGCTGAAAAACGAGTACCCCGTCGGCACCGTGTGCGACGCCAAAGTTGTGGGTCTTACCCAGTTCGGCGCTTTTGCCAGCGTAATTCCCGGTATTGACGGACTGATCCATATTTCCCAGCTTGCCGATCACCGCGTAGAGAAGCCCCAGGACGTTGTGAAGGTGGGCGATGTGGTGAAGGTTAAGATCACCGAGATTGATTTTGACCGTCACCGTGTGTCCTTATCTATCCGCGCTTTGCTGGAAGAGCAGCAGGCTGCTGCCGATGAGGCTGCGGCTGACGCTCCCGCTGAGGAAGTTGTGTATTCTACCGAGCAGCCTGCGGCAGAGACCGCAGAGGAAACTGCGGAAAAGCCTGCGGCGGAGACCGCGGAGGAAACCGCGGCAGAGACTGCGGCGGAGGCCGCGGAGGAAACCGCAGAAGAGACTGCGGCGGAGACCGCGGAAGAAACCGCGAAAGAGCCTGCGGAAGAGGAGACAACCGCTGAGACGGAGACTCCCGCCGAATAACATAGGAACAGAAGCAGGGCGGATCGCGCCGCCCTGCTTTAACTTGAAAGAATACAAAAATCATTGGCCGCCGGGCACCTCAGTATTGGGCGGTCAAATTGGAGGCAGAAACCCATGAAGCGTGTAAAGAAACCAGTGTTTTTTGTAGTGTTGGTCCTGATTGCGGCGCTGGTGTACACATCTTTATTCGGCGTGTACGGCCAGAACGGCGATTTTAAGACCACCTACATCAAAGGCGCCGGCGATATCCGTTGGGGTATTGATATCCGGGGCGGTGTTGAGGCTACATTCAGCCCGGCTGAGGGCGTCAAGGCCACCACCGACGAACTGGAGTCCGCGAAAGCTATTGTGGAGACCCGTATGGTATCCCAGAATATTACGGATTACGAACTCTATACAGACGAGGCCAACAACCGCATTATCGTGCGGTTCCCCTGGAAGAGCGATGAGACCGATTTCGACCCGGAGGAGGCCATCAACGAGCTTTCCGCCACAGCGCAGCTCACCTTCCGCGAGGGCATGGAGTACGAGACGACGGACTTCGATGAAGACGGCAACATGATTTACAAGACCCCCTCCGGCACCACAGCGGAGTCTATCATTTTGGACGGCTCTCAGATTGAGAAGGCTGAGCCGGCCATGCAGCAGAACGAAACCACAGGCGAGTATGAATACGTAGTCTCTTTGGAGTTTAAGGAAGAGGGCAAGGAAGCTTTTGCCGAAGCCACCCAGCGGCTCCAGGGAGAGACCATCTCCATCTGGATGGACGATGTTATGATCTCATACCCCACGGTAAACGCCGTGATCAGCGACGGTAAATGTGTTATCGAAGGCGACTTTACCAGCGAAGAAGCCACCTCCCTGGCCAGCAAGATCCAGGCCGGCGCGCTGCCTTTTGCTTTGGAGACTTCCAACTTTAACAGCCTGGCCCCCACTTTAGGCTCCCAGGCCCTGGAAGCCATGATGCTGGCCGGAATCATCGCTTTCATCGTACTGGCTGTTCTGATGATTGTGGTGTTCCGTCTGCCCGGCGTGGTGGCGGTTATTTCCCTGGCCGGCCAGATGGGCATTGTGTTCGCCGCTGTCTCCGGCTTCTTCCCCAATTTGAATTCCTTTACCATGACTCTGCCCGGCATTGCCGGTATCATCCTGTCTATCGGTATGGGCGTTGACGCCAACGTGATTACAGCCAGCCGCGTGCGGGAGGAACTCCGCAACGGCAAGACCCTGGACGGCGCCTTACAGAGGGGTTTCCAGAGCAGCTTCTGGGCAATCTTTGACGGCAACATCACCACAGCTATTGTGGCCATTATGCTTATGGGCGTGTTTGGGCCCAGCAACATTCTGTCGATGATTTTCGGCGAGTCTACTACCGGCACTATTTTCTCCTTTGGCTTTACCCTGTTGGTGGGCATTATTGCCAACTTTATTATGGGCGTGTTCGCCACCCGTCTGATGACCCTGTCCCTGTCCGGCTTTAAGTGCCTGCATAAGAAATGGCTGTTTGGCGGTGCCAAAGAGGAGAGCCAGACTGTCGCACCTGAAAAGGCCAATCGGATTGATTTCTACGGCAGGAAAAAGGTCTATTTCGGTATCTCCATCGGCGTGATCGTCGTGGGCCTGATTGCCGGAATAATCGTAGGGCCCAAGCTGGACATCCAGTTTGCCGGCGGCGCTATGATCCGCTATTCTGTCGATGGAGACGAGGTTTCTCCCGATGACGTCCGGTCCGTTATCAAGGACGAGCTTGGGAGGGACTGCTCTGTAACTGTGAACCAGGACATCAACTCCGACGCCAAGCACGTTACAGTTTCCTTTGCCGGGAACCAGAGCATGACTCCCGACGAGCAGACCGAAGTGGCCGACACTTTGAGCGAGGCCTTTGACGGCTCTACCTTTACCTTGTTGGAATCCAACTCGGTGGACGCCACTATGGGCGCCCGGTTCTTTCAAAAGTGCCTGGTGTGCTTCGCCATTACAGTGTTGTTCCTGCTCTTATACATTGCCCTCAGGTTCAAAAAGATCGGCGGCCTTTCCGCCGGCGTTACGGCCATTATCGCTTTGCTCCATGATATTCTGATCTCCTTCTGCGTGTTCGTGGTGTTCGGTATGTCCATCAACGATATCTTTATCGCTGTGGTGCTCACTATACTGGGTTACTCATTAAACAGCACCATCGTCATTTACGACCGCGTCCGGGAGAACCGCCGGAAGATGGGTCCCCGGGCCGAGACTGTGGAGATCATGAATTTAAGCCTGAACCAGACTCTGGGCAGAACGGTGCTTACCTCCGTTACAACTTTCCTGTCCCTGCTGGTGGTGGGCGTTGTGGCCATGCTGTACGGTATCAGCACCGTGGTTTCCTTCGCTGTTCCCATGATGGCCGGTGTAGTAGCCGGGTGCTTCTCCTCTCAGTGCATTGCCCCCAACATTTTCGCCGCGTGGCAGATTCATAAAAAGGCGAAAGCCAGGAAGTAAGCCTGTCTTACAAATGCAAAAATCGGTCCGGAGTTTTCTCCGGGCCGATTTTTTTGCATAATCACCTTTTGTTGGCGAAAACTAGCGAAAGAGACCGCCGCTTGGAAGGGAGCGTTAATATGAATGACAAACCGCGAAAGATTGACTATCACGAGCACGAGGCCCCGGACGAGGAGAAATTCCCGGACCTGTCAAACGTGGCTTCGGCAAATGAATGCACCGGGCTGATGTACAGGGTCCCTTTGGATAACGGAGAACTGGAGTCGTACCAAAAGCTTTCTTCTATGGGAGTACCCGGGGGAGAGCAGAACATGGAGCATTCCGTCCAATATAAGCTTCACCGCAGCAAAGACGCAAAAGAGGTTGAGCTGGCTGTAGAAGAGGCAGCGGACGGCTGTTACAGTTCCGAACATCCCCAATAGGGCAATAAAAGCCTCCCGGAAGGTGTACCCCATTCCGGGAAGCTTTTTGCGGTCCCTTATGTTCTGGCGGCAATTTCCGCCTCTAAGGATTTGGTCATGATCACTTCGGCGGACTGAAGGGCCAGACCGGTTTGGGCAAAGAAGAACCTCAGGTAGAAGTTCCCGGAAAACACAGGCGTCAGTGGGATCTCCACCGTTTTCCAATCCCGTTCGCTGCCAACCAGGGTGACGGTAGTCAACAGGGTCCTGTCCTGGAACACGGAAACAGGAAGCTGGGAGACCGGGTTTTCGTCGGTACTGCGCAAGGTGATCTTTAAGGTGTAGATGCCCCTCTCGGTCACGCTGACGCCGAATCGGGTGTTCGCGCCCTTTTCTGTACTGATAAGGCCGATGTCCAGAGAAGCCTTGCCGCCCTCTATCTTCACCTGGTGCATTTCACCCAACGCGGTGTCCTCCAGGCCGGGGCAGGCGTCCAGTTCCCTGTCCAGGTCGGTTTCCTTCCCCAACAGGCGGAGAAGAGCAGGACTGTGCAGCAGGAATTGGCAGATATTCATGGCGGACCTCTGGAACTCGGCGCGGGTAGTGGCGCCGGCCGCCAGAGCTTCGGCGGCGTTGTCCTGGTTGGAATTGGACTTAGCGTCGGCGTTTACCATGTACAGGTCATTCTGGGCGCGCACCATAGCGGCGATGTTTGTCCGTTTCCCCGGTCCGCCCTGGTCGTTGCACTTGGCCCACCAGTCTGTCATCACCTGGCCGGAAAAACCCCACTGGTTATGAAGGACCGTAGTCAACAGGTCGTAGTTGCTGGCGGACCAGGAGCCGTTTACAGGGTTATAGCTGGTCATAATAGAAACTGCGCCGCCTTCTTTTACCGCGATTTCAAAGGCCTTCAGGTAGATTTCCCGCAAGGCCCGCTCGGAGACTACGGCTTCCACATCGTGACGGTGGAATTCCTGGCTGTTGCAGCAGAAGTGCTTTATAGTGCCTGTCACGCCGTATTTCCCCATCGCCTGCAGCTGGGCAGCGGCCATTTTGCCGGTGAGCATGGGATCCTCTGAGAAATATTCAAAATTCCGGCCGTTCAAGGGGTGCCTGTGTATGTTGATGCCGGGGCCGAGCAGGGTGTCCACTTTATTTTTCCGCAGTTCCAGGCCCTCAAACTCGTAAAGTTCTTTTACCAGTTCCAGGTTGAAGGTAGAAGCCAGTAAGGTGCCGTTGGGCATTGCGAAAGCTATAGCTCCGCAGTCCATGCGGATGCCGCTGGGGCCGTCGGCACAGCAGCCGGTGGGAATACCGAAATGTAAAAGCTCGTCGGTGACGCCGCCGAAAGCGCCGGCTGTGCCGGGGGTTACCTTCGGAGAGCACATGCCCTCGCCCCGGACGATACAGCAGAGGTCCTCATCGGAAAGCTGGGCGATAAAACTTTCCATAGAGGCTTTGCCTTCCAGCACATCGCCCAGTTTAATTCCCTTATCCCCGGTCTGGGGCAATTCTTTGGGGGCGCGCCGGGCCCGACGCTCCATTGGGTTTACTGTCTGCAAGGGAGCAGGCTCCTCCGCCTTTTCATAAACGCCGCCCCGGGCCGCGCCGGGACGGAGCCGCTGAAACACCGTTACCGGGGCCATAGCTTCCTCCAGCTGCTCTACCACAGCTTCTTCTATAGAGATTTCGCCGGCTTTTTTTGCCGAGCGCACATCGGTGCCGATATAGAACTCATATTCTCCCGCTTCCAACACCCAGCAGGACTTGTGGCCGCTTGCTCCGCTGTCGTCATAAGAGGCTAAAGAGGAGACGGGGCATTCCATAGTGAGGATCTCGCTTTCACCGGTCTGTAACGCGCGGGTCTTGCCAAAGGCGCACAGCGACTTTGCCGCTTTACCCAGCTTGCCCTGTGGGGCCCGGCAGTACACCTGAACGACCTCTTTGCCGGGGGCGGAGCCGGTGTTTTTAACTGCGGCGGTAAACAACAGCTTTTCGCCCTTACGCTCCACAGCCTCCTGGGATACCTGGAAAGCGGTGTAGGAAAGGCCGAAGCCAAAGGGATAGAGGACCTTTTCGGGGGCGAATGTCTCAAAGTACCGGTAGCCAACATAGATGTCTTCTGCATAGACGTTGCGGTTTTCGCTGCCGTAATTCCCAGCGGCGGGATAGTCCCCAATAGATTTGGCAATGGTGTCGGTCAGCTTGCCGGAAGGGAACGCTTTGCCGGTCAGCACGTCCGCCACGCCAAGTCCGCCTTCCTGGCCGCCCTGCCATACATACAGCACAGCGCCGGGGGCGTATTCCTCTACCCAGTTCATGTCGATGATATTGCCGGTATTTAAAACTACAGCCACCTTTTTGAAGGTCCCGCAAACCTTTTGCAGGACATCCTTTTCCGCTTGGGCCAGCAAAAAGCTGCCTTCAGAGTCGGAATTGTCCTTGTCTTCGCCGGCGGTGCGGCCAAAAATTACCAAAGCGGCGTCGTTCATGCCGGCAGACGCTGTCACCAGTTCGTCGGAAAGGGGCATTTCCTCCTGGTACCAGGGCTCTGCGGCCCATCCCTGGCCCACGTCAAAAGGATGGTCCTCCAGCCAGGCTTCATAAGCCGCCTCAACGGCTTCGTCCACCTTAACGGCCCCGCTCTGCTTCAGGGCTTCGGAAATGCCCGGCACATGGCCGGTATTCACCAGGCCGCCGGAGCCTGTGCCGCTCTTGTAATAGTTGAACTGGCTGCGGCCGAATACCGCAATCTTGGCGCCCTTCCGGAAAGGGAGTACGTTCCCCTCGTTGCGCAGCAAAACGCAGCCTTCCGCCACAGTCTCTCTGGCTTTAGCGGCATAAGCGTTCCGATCAAATAATTGCTTTTCCATCAATTATCATCCTTTCCTGTGGGACCGGCCCACTTGAATCCTGTTCCTATTATATCCGTAAATGTTTTTTAGCACAATAGGCAATTTTCCGGACAGATGTTATTGTTTTCTGTGCCTTTAACCGGTTCTTGCTTTCCCGGGCGGCTTCGGCTATAATTGAAGAAAGCCTGTAATGGATAGAAAGGAATGTTGAAGATGGATGAGATCAAGCTGAAATGGCTGGGACATTCGTGTTTTAAGGTGAGCCGGGGGGACTATTCTGTGGTTTTCGACCCCTTTGAGCCGGGAAGTGTGCCGGGTCTCCGGGACATTCACGAGCGGGCTGACGATGTGTTTTGCAGCCATGACCACCATGACCACAACTGCCGTGAAGCTGTGGCTCTGCCGGAAACGCCCCGCCCTTCTCCCTTTAAGGTGACAACTCTTTCTTCTTTCCACGACGACCAGCAGGGCCGCCTGCGGGGGAAAAACACCATCACAATTTTAGAGGCGGACGGCCTGCGGATAGCCCACATGGGCGACATCGGCGGCATGCCCAGTCCGATAGCGCTTGAGAAGCTTTCCGGCGTGGATGTGATGCTACTGCCTGTCGGGGGCCATTATACAGTAGGGCCGAAGGAGGCAAAAGCAATTGTGGACGCGACCGGGCCAAAAACGGTCATTCCCATGCATTATCGGTCGGACCGGTTCGGCTTTGACGTGCTGGGCACGGTGGAGGATTTCTGCGGGCTGTTTAACTAGGTGGCCTATTCTGATTCTGACACGGTAACGATCCCCAATGATGCCCCCAAAGGGGTGCTGGTGCTGGATTATCCCGGATAAAAGGGACCGTCGGGCGGTTGGGCCCGGCGGTTCCTTTTTGGGTCTGTAAGCTTTAATAATTCTCCGGTTTTACCTGAAAATAGGACTGGGGGTGGGCGCAGACAGGGCACACGTCGGGGGCCTGCCTGCCAATAACGATATGGCCGCAGTTCCGGCACTGCCAAATGGCGTCGCCCTCTTTTGAGAACACCAGTCCTTTTTCCAGGTTCTGCACCAGTTTTAGGTACCGCTCCTCGTGTTCCTTCTCGATTTTTGCCACGCCCTCAAAAAGATCGGCAATCTGGTCAAAGCCCTCTTTCCTGGCGGTTCCGGCAAAGCCAGCGTACATGTCGCTCCATTCGTAGTTTTCGCCGGCCGCAGCGTCCTTCAGGTTGTCTAGGGTCCTGCCAACACCGTCGTTGAGCAGTTTGAACCATATTTCGGCGTGGGCTTTTTCGTTGTCCGCCGTCTCCTGAAAAATGGCGGCGATCTGCTGGTAGCCGTCCTGCCTGGCCTTTGCGGCATAGTAGGTGTACTTGTTCCGGGCCTGGGATTCTCCGGCAAAAGCCGTTATTAAATTCGCTTCTGTTTTACTGCCTTTCAATTCTGCCATGATCGTTTCTCCTTTGATTTGCTTTTTATAGTTGACGGGCACACTGCTTTTTTAGATTTTACCCAGTTGTAAACTTCCTGTAAATCAATTCTTTACGGTCTTGAAAACCCCGGCGTTAAGGGGTATACTGAAAGAAAACCGAAAAGGAGCGTTCGCTTTGTTTCAGCAAAAATTACAGCGTTTCATGATGGGCCGTTACGGCGGGGACGCCTTTAATATTTTCCTGCTGGCTGTGGGATTAGTATTCTCTTTTGTGGGAGGTTTATTCTTCCGGCCGATGTATATCGCGGCGGACGTGCTGTACATCTATGCCATTTTCCGTGTTTTTTCCCGGAACATCCCGGCCCGCCAACGGGAGAACCAGGCCTTTTATAGGGTGTGGGGCCCCGTAAAGGGTTGGTTTGCCTTTCAGAAAAACAGGTTTGCCCAGCGGAAGGTCTATAAGTATTTCCGCTGCCCCTCCTGCAAGCAGCGCCTGCGTGCGCCAAAGGGAAGGGGAAAAATCGAAGTTACCTGTCAGAAGTGCCATAACGTGTTCCAAACGAAAACCTGAGACTGGGTGAAACGGGGGGACGTCCGTTCTGAGGAGTTAAAGCGGATGCTCCCGAAGCGAGGAGGAACGCCGTTATGGCCTATCTGTCCGAAAAAAGCGCCGCGAAGCTTTCACAGGTGGGAACAGTCGCAAACAGGGTGTTTTTCTCCTTCATAAAATGGCAGATGACCGAGTGTGTGATTTTGGGGATACTGTGCTACATCGGTATGCGGATACTGGGGCTGGAATATGCCCTGCTCATTTCCTTTATTGTTGCACTGGGAGCGCTGATCCCCATTTTGGGCGCGTACATCGGGTGTATCACCGGCGTGGTGATTTTACTGCTGGTCCATCCTATCGACGCCCTGATTTTTTTGGTGTTCCTGCTGTGCCTGCAGCAGGTGGAGGGTAACCTTATCTACCCCCGGGTGGTGGGGTCATCTACCGGCTGTTCCGGTCCTCTGTCTATGCCCGCCTGCGGGAGAAGGGTATTGGTGCGGAGGAACTGGACGGCCAGCAGAAGCTGGAGGATACCTGAGTTGAGAAAGGGGCAATAATAAAAAATCGGGGAGGTCTTTATGCCGCCGCTTATCCATTCGCGGCAGCGATATTGCCTTTACGACGGGAGCAAAAGGGCCGCTGCTGAAAAAGGCCCGCAGCTTTCAGGGAGAAATTGAGAAATACTGAGGGGGCCGAAAGGCCTTTTTTATTTTCTCCCAAAATTTTTCTCTTGACTTTTCGAACAGATGTTTTATAATAGAAGTATCACTTGCGAACACATGTTTGAGAATGGGGGCGTTGAGGATGGAAAATGGGATATTGCACGTCGATATGAACAACTTCTACGCTTCGGTGGAAACGCTGTACGCGCCCCAGTATCAGAATGTCCCTATGGCGGTAGCGGGGGACAAGGAAAACCGGCACGGAATTATCCTGGCGAAAAACATGTTGGCAAAAAAGTGCGGTGTGCAAACGGCAGAGCCCATCTGGCAAGCCATGCGGAAATGCCCGGACCTGCAACTGGTACCGCCTCACCACCAGCGGTACGCCCGCTTTTCCCGCAGAGCGTATGAGATATATTGCCGGTACACCGATCTGGTAGAGCCTTTCAGCCTGGACGAGTGCTGGCTGGATGTTTACGGCAGCGAACGGCTTTTTGGCAGCGGGGAGGCAATTGCCCAGCAGATCAGGGAGCAGGTGAAAAAGGAGTTGGGCCTTACCGTATCCGTCGGGGTCTCTTTTAACAAGGTTTTCGCCAAGCTGGGCAGCGATTATAAAAAGCCGGACGCGGTTACAGTGTTTGGCAGGGACAAGGTGGAGACCGTGATCTGGAAATTGCCCTGCAGCGCCCTGCTCTTTGTGGGGCCGCAAACGGAAAAGGCCCTGACAAGGTTTGGCATCCGTACTATCGGCGATATCGCCAGGATGGAGCTTGCCACCATGCGGACCATGCTTGGGAAGACAGGAGAAATACTGTGGCTCTATTCCAACGGTCTGGACGGTTCTCCGGTGCGGCCAGCAGACAGCCGGGAGGGAGCCAAATCCATCGGCAACAGCATTACCTTGCCCCGCGACCTCACCGATGAGGAAGAAATCAAACAGACTTTGCTTTACCTTGCGGAAAGCGTGGCCGGCAGCCTGCGGATGCAGGGATTTAAGGCGGGAGAGGTGCAGATCACCGTGAGGAACGGAAATTTTGAAGAGTTTCAGCGGCAATGTACAGTCGAACCTGCGGTATGCGATTCCCAGTCACTGTACCGGGCGGCCCTGGACCTGTACCAAAGGGAAAATAAGCACTGGGCCGTGCGGCTTTTGGGGATTCGGGCCGGGAAGCTGACCGGCGCCGGAGAAGGCCAGATGAGTCTGTTTGATGACAGAAAGGGTCGGGAGCGCCGGGAGCGGCTGGAGGACGCCGTTGACCGGGTGCGGGAGCGGTACGGCAGGGAGAGCCTGGAAACAGCTGCGGCAAATGGCGCCAGGCAGACGGAAGGGGGTGCGGAAAATGGATGTTATGGAAAAACTGGAAATACTCACCGACGCAGCCAAGTATGACGTGGCCTGCACCTCCAGCGGGGTGGACAGGCCCGGCCGGAAGGGCGGGCTGGGCAACGCCGTAAAGGCGGGTATCTGCCACAGCTTTGCCGCCGACGGCCGGTGCATCTCCCTGTTAAAGGTATTGATGAGCAACGACTGCGCCTTTGACTGCGCGTACTGCGTCAACCGCCGGTCGTTGGAGTGCCGCCGCACCGCCTTCACCCCGGAGGAACTGGCGGAACTGACCATCCAGTTTTACCGCAGGAATTACATTGAGGGCCTGTTTTTAAGCTCTGCCGTAGTGAAAAATCCGGACCATACCTGCGAACTGATGCTGGAAACCCTCAAGCTTCTCCGGGAGGAAAAGGGCTTTTGGGGCTATGTCCATGTAAAGGCCATTCCCGGCGCGAACCCCGCGCTGACGGAGCAGCTGGGCTTTTACGCCGACAGGATGAGTGTGAATATCGAACTGCCTTCCCAAAAAAGCCTGGACCTGCTGGCCCCGCAGAAAAGCAAAGAAAAAATTCTGCGCCCAATGGAACAGATAAGGGACGGCATCCGGGAAAACGGGAAGGATCTGGTAAAATACAGGTCCGCCCCCAAATTTGTGCCCGCCGGGCAGTCTACCCAAATGATTATTGGGGCCACCCCGGAAACCGACCGGCAGATTCTTTCTCTCACTGAGGCCCTCTATAAAAAGTACAGCCTGAAGCGGGTGTTCTTTTCCGCCTACATGCCTGTGGTAAGCGACAGGAACCTGCCTGCCAGGAACACGCCGCCGCCTCTTCTCCGGGAGCACCGGCTGTACCAGGCGGATTGGCTTTTGCGGTTTTACGGCTTTACGGCGAGTGAGATTTTGGACGATGAACACCCGGACTTCAACCTCTGGCTGGACCCCAAGTGCAACTGGGCGGTGAACCATATGGAATATTTCCCTGTGGAGGTGAACCGTGCGCCCTACGAAATGCTTTTGCGAGTGCCGGGCATCGGGGTAAAGAGCGCCATGCGTATTCGGTCCGCCCGTAGGTACGCAAAGCTTGATTTTGACGCGCTGAAAAAGCTCGGGGTCGTGCTGAAGCGGGCCCGGTATTTCCTGGTGTGCGGCGGCAAAAGCATTTCTCCCTTGCCCACAGACGACCCGGCCGTGATCGCCGGTGCAGTCAGCGAGCGGGGCTTCTCCTCTCGGGAACTGGCTCCGCCGGAGCAGCTTTCCCTGTTTTCCCCGGCAGAGAAGATGGAGCCTGTTTTGCCCCCGCCCACCGGAGAGGATGTGGTGAAATGCGTGACCGGCCAAATTTAATGTACCGCTATGACGGCACTTATCCCGGCTTTTTGTGCTGCGTGGCGGAATGCTTCCACGACAAAACCATGCCCCAGGGGATCCAGTGTCTGGACGAGCCTCAGGAGACGCTGTTTTCCATAAAAGCTATCGATACGGACCCGGACCTTGCACGGCGTGTGGAGGAGTCTGTTGTCCGCAAGGCCTCGCCTCAGGCGGCGGACATGCTGCGAAAGGCTTTTCTTACCTGCATGGAGGAAAAGGAGATGCGGATGCTCCGTTTTGTGCTTTTGGGGTATAAGCACGGGCCCCAGGTGACAAAGCTGGCGGCCAACGACGATGTGCACGCCGTGAACAGGGCGCTGCTGTACCTGAAAAACGAAGCCCATTACCATGTGGAGTTTTTGCGCTTTTCCGATCTGGGCGGAGTGCTGGTCTCGGAAATTACACCGAACAACAATGTTCTGCCCCTGATCGCCGGGCATTTCTGCGACCGCTTTTCCGGTGAAAACCTGATGATCTACGACAAGACCCACAAGCTGGGTTTCTACCATAAAAGCACCGGCCGCAGTGAATTTTTTGAAGCGGACAGCGTAGATCTGCCGCCGCCGGACGAGGAAGAGGAAAAGTACCGGGCCCTGTGGCGGCGGTTCTACGAAGCCATCACCATTGAGGGGAGGAAAAACCCCGGGCTGCGGATGAACCTGATGCCCAAACGCTACTGGCCCAACATGACGGAGTTCCAGGCGCTGTAAATATCTGACATTGCCGCCATATTTTGCGGGTTGCGGCAGAACGCGGTTTTGGGTATGATGAAAGCGGGGTAGAAATAAAAACCCGCGTGAGTTGGAACAGACCGGAAAGAGCGGCGCTCTTTCCGGTCTGGGCTTTACAGGCTGACGTAAATGTTGTAGTGCAGCATCCAGTAATTTACCTGGATGAGATAGGCCAGCATCTGGGGGCCGGCCATCAGCTGGCCGAACCAGGGGCTGCCGTAATCGAAAGTCTCGGAAAGCAGGGCCCGGGCTGCTTCTTTTGACAGCAGCTTGTGAATTGGCTGCGAGCTGTCTGCCAGGATATAGCCCATACGCTGTTTCAGGTCCCGCTCATATGCCGGATCGTAAGTTTTTGGGTAGGGGCTTTTCCGCCGCTCCAGCACGTCCTCAGGCAAGAGGCCCCTGGCCGCGTCACGCAATAGGCCCTTGCTCCTTCCGTCCGGGCATTTATATTCCCAGGGGGTGTTGAACACATATTGTGCCAGCCGGTGGTCGGCATATGGTACCCGCACCTCCAAACCGCTCCACATGCTGCACCGGTCCTTTCGGTCCAACAAGGTTGACATGAACCACTTGATGTTCAGATACGAGATCTGCCGCATACGGCGCTGTTCTGAGGACTCTCCCCTCAGAACCGGAACGGCGTCTAAAGTTTCCTGGAGCCGTAAATTTACATAATCTTCCAGCCCGGACGCCTGGACGATCTCCGGCTTTAAAAGAGAAGTCCTGGTATCCAGATTGTTGGACCAGGGGAAGTGGGAGCCGTCGAACATTTCCCGCCGGTGGAACCAGGGATAGCCGCCGAAAATCTCGTCCGCGCATTCACCGCAGAGGGCTACGGCGCGGCGCTCTTTCACCTGACGGCAGAAGTACAGGAGGGAACCGTCGATATCGGACATGCCGGGCAGGTCTTTAGCCAGCACTCCTTCCAGCAGCGAGCTTTCCAGGCTTTCGTTGCCGCAGTAAAGCGTGGTGTGGTCCGTGCCCAGAGCGGCGCTGACTTTCTGCGCCCAGCTTTCGTCCCGGTCCGGCTGGAAGGAGGAGGGTTTAAAGTTTTTGTCGTTGTCTTCAAATTCAAAAGAATAGGTGGAAAGCGTCTGGCCCCGGTCCTTTAACACTTGGGCGGCAATAGCCGTCACCACGCTGGAATCCAGTCCGCCCGAGAGGAAGGTACACAGGGGCACGTCGGAAACAAGCTGGCGCTCTACGGTGTCCAGCAGCAGTTCCCGCACCTTTTTCACTGTGGTCTCATAGTCGTCGGTGTGGGGCTCGGCCCGCAGGTCGAAATACTGCCGGTCCCGAAAGCCCTCCCTGTCAAAAACGGCGGTATGGCCCGGTTTCAACTCTGAAATATTCTGGAATACCCCGCAGCCGGGAGTACGTGCGGGGCCAAGCCCAAAAATTTCGCACACGCCCCGTGGCCCAAGCACCGGGTTGATTCCCGGGAACTCAAACAGCGCCTTTATTTCCGACCCAAAGGCAAGCCTGTCGCCTTTCACGGTGTAGAACAGGGGCTTTACGCCGAACCGGTCCCGGCAGAGGAAGGTCCTGCGCCGGGGCACGTCGTCTACCACAAAAGCGAAAATGCCGTTGAGCTTCTCGGCGCAGTCTTCGCCCCAGCACAAATAGGAGTTCAGAACCACTTCGGTGTCGCAGTTGGTCTCAAAGAAATACCCCCTGCTTATAAGCTCGCTTTTCAATTCGGCGGCGTTGTAAATTTCCCCGTTGTAAACGATAGTGAATTCCGTACCGTCCCGGCGCACTGTCATGGGCTGGGCGCCGTTTTCCGGGTCGATGATGGCAAGTCTGGCGTGGGCCAGGGCGCAGTGGGCCGAAACGTGGGCGCCCCGGCCATCCGGTCCCCGGTGGGCCACCCGACCCGCCATCCGCCTGGCTAATGCCATCCATAAGTATTTTTCATCCAAAAGGCTGTCTCCGTAATCGCTGAACCCGGCGAACCCGCACATGGGAACCCGCTCCTTTCACAAATACCGTTACCTTGTCAGTATATGCGAAAAGCCGGCAATGTTGCGGGGCGCTTTTCGGGCGGGGGGAAATTACCTGGCTCCCGGGTCCGGCCTTGTTTTCCCCAGTTCGCACAAGATCCGTTCCGCGGCCGCCCGCTTGGCGTTGGCCTCCACGGCCATGCGCAGGGCGGCGGCCTTCAGGCTTTCCCCGGACCCGCAGCTTTTTTCCAGGTCCCGGCAGGTCCCCCGTATCGCGGCGGTATGGGTCTTCCGGAACTGTTCGTAGAGTTCCGGCCCAAGTTCTTCCCCCAAAAGCAAGGTTTTAATATCCTGGATGGAAAGGACCTGCTTCAGCATGCACACGGCGGCCAGAGCCCCCAAATGCTCCTTGCCGTATTTTTTCTTTTCCGGGTGGGGGATGATCCCGTTTTTCACATAGTTATTTATCATGGAGCTTGTAAGGAGACTTGTCTGCTCATCCCGCTGGAACGGCCGCAGGCTGTCTTTCAGGTAAAGGATCACCTGGTCCATATAGAGGGGGATAGAAGGGAGCCTGTCCCAGGAGGGAAGGTCCAGGGTCTGGCCCTCTTTGGCCCAGGCGGCAATTGTTTCTTTGACGTTTTCCATCTTGCTGCCCCATTTCCTGTTTTTTAATACCAGTTTACCTCGTTTTAGACCGTTAGTCAAACTTTTGCTTTTCTTGGGTCCGGCGTTGTGTTAAAATTACGCAAGTGGCCATAAATGA
>CAZGLW010000023.1:0-24753 GCA_964525985.1 uncultured Acutalibacter sp.
GCGGCACCTCCAACACCACCTTCTCTCCCAAAGCCTCCTGCACCCGCGCGCAGGCAATGACTTTCCTGTGGCGCGCCGCCGGGAAGCCGGAGCCGCGCTCGACCTCCAATCCTTTTAAAGACGTGGATTCCAAAGACTACTATTACAAGGCGGTGCTGTGGGCAGTAGAGGAGGGGATCACCTCCGGCTCCAGCCCAGTTACATTCAGTCCTGATTCCGCCTGCCTGCGCAGCCAGATCGTCACCTTCCTGTACCGCTACGCGGAAGCGCCGATTGTAAGCGGGGGCACCTCCTTCAGCGATGTTAAATCCAACGCGTATTATTACAGTTCCGTAATGTGGGCTGTAAACAACGGAATCACCTCCGGCACCGGGAACGGGAAATTCAGTCCGGAAAGCACTTGCACCCGGGCGCAGATTGTGACATTTTTGTACCGCTACCTTGCATAATTAAAACGTAAAAAGCGCGTTCCCATATGGGATAACCCTGTATGGTACGCTCCGCGAAGCTGAACGCCCCCGACTTCTGAAAGCCGGGGGCGTTTTTTTACGCTTTATTCTTTCGGGGCGGCGCCATTTATGCCGTTCAGCCTTGCCCGAAGCGCCTTCGTCCTGATTCCCCTGTCGGTAAACATGATTTCGTGTTCGGTAAGGATATTTTCAGGGTCCCCTGTTGCGTGAAGATCTTTTGTGTCGAAAAAAATCTCAAATCCCGCCTCAGTTAAATAACGCCTGGTGGCAAGGTACAGGTCATCGTTGTCGGTCTTGAACCAGATCTCCCCGTTTTCCGCCAGCAGGGACTTATACTCTTCCAGTTGCCGGGTATGGGTCAGGCGGCGCTTGTGGCACCGGGCGGCGGGCCAGGGGTTGCAGAAGTTTATATACAGCCTCTCTACGCCGTCCCCCGGCGAGAAAAGCCGGGCCAGACGCTCAATATTGTAATAGCACAGCAGCACATTGTCCGGCTGCTCCTCACCAAAAGCCTCCTGAATATTTCTGCGGCCCACGCCCAGAATATCGTAGCTCAGGTCGATCCCCACAAGGTTCACGTCCCGGCAGGTTTTTGCGGTCCGGGCCAAAAATACGCATTTGCCGCAGCCCAGATCCAGGTGAAGTGGCCTGCGTTTCCCAAAGTGTTCCTGCCAGCGGCCCCGCAAGGCTTCGGGTTCGGAAACATAGTAAGGGCAGACGGCAAGCTCAGGCCGCGCCCAGGCCTTCTTTCTGATTCGCATAAGTACATCCCTTTCTCAGTTTTCCGGGTTTTTTATTGTACCGGATTTGAAGGTTTTTTGCAAGGCCCGCCCCGTCTTTCGCCCGCAAAAGGCATTTGCCCAAAAGGGAAAAGCTGTCCCTTGCAAAGAAAAAAAACAGGGTGTAAAATGACAGGAGCAGTTGAACTATGTCAGGAGTGTGATTTTTGATGGAACGAACGGCCCTTGCTTTAGAGGGCGGTTCTCTCCGCTGCATGTTTTCAGCGGGAGTAACCGATGTGATGATGGAACGCGGCCTGGCGTATGACGGTGTTTTCGGCGTGTCCGCCGGGGCCCTTACCGGGATCAATTACGTTTCGGGACAAATCGGCAGGACCGCCCGTGTCAACCTGGAGTTTGTAAATGACAGGCGATATCTCGGAGTACGGAACCTTGTTCTGCACAGGAGCATTTTCAATTTCGATTTCCTTTTTGGGGAGATTTCCACCAAGTATATTCCTTTCGATTGGGAGGGGTTTGAAAAGTCCCCCTGGCACTTTACGGTAGTGGCGACAGACTGCCTGACGGGACAGCCCATGTACTGTGAGAAACATACCTGCGGGGACATTTTCGCAGCCACCCGCGCCAGCGCCAGCATGCCTTTGCTGGCCCCTATGGTCATGGTGGACGGCGTGCCCTGCCTGGACGGCGGCTGCTCTTTGTCAATCCCTTATGCGCAGCCACTGGAGGAAGGATACGGAAAGGTAGTGGTGGTAACTACCCGGGAACACGGCTACCACAAGCCCCCCGTAGCCAGAGTTGCCGCCCGGACGTACATGCGGTTTTACAAAAAATATCCCAATCTGATAAAAGCCTTGTTGGAGACCCCCCGCCGGTACGACCGGGAACTGGATCGGTTGGAACAGCTGGAAGCCCAGAATAGGGTGTTTGTCATCCGGCCCCCAAAGCCCATCACTGTATCCAGGACGGAAAAAGATACGGGAAAGCTGCAGGCCCTGTACGACGAGGGCAGAGAGACCTGCGAAAACTGCTGGAACGCTCTGGAAGCCTATTTAAAAGGGTGAAAAAATGGCAAAAGCTATTTTGATCTGCGGCAAGCTTTGCAGCGGCAAAACATTTTACAGCCAGACCTTGAAGCGCCGGGAGCATGCGGCAGTGCTCTCCTGCGATGACCTGACCCTGGCACTGTTCCCCCGGCTTTTGGGCAGCGAACACGAAACGGTAACGGCCCGTGCCCAGACTTATCTCTTTCGGCTGGCGGAGGAACTGCTTTCCGCCGGGTCAAACGTGATTTTGGAATGGGGCTTTTGGACAAGGGAAAGCCGCCGGCAGGCTGAGGGCTTTTTCCGCAGCCGGGGTTTTAAGACGGAATGGCACTACCTGTACGTCTCGGACGAACAGTGGAGAAAAAACATCGTCAAGCGAAATGCCTCAAATCAGGACGGCTCTTATTATGTGGACGATAAATTAAAAGAGAAATGCGCCGCTCTTTTCGAGCCCCCAACACGGGAAGAAATCAATGTGTGGCGCGAGTGCGTTTGGCAGGAATAAATGGTCCCGCTCCCGTTGTTGTAACCGGGGGCGGGGCTTTATCGTTCCATTTCGTTAATCACGCCTTCACGGTCTACCGTGACTACCACGCGGTACGAGGGGTCCATCTTGTGTATCTCATGTGCCACCTTAGCCTTGATCTCCTCTTCTGTTTCTTTCAGGGAAAAGGGAGCGGCTACATCGAAAACCACGTTGGAATGGGTCACCCCCCAGACCACCCGGAAATCGTGGATGGACGCTTCAGGGTACAGCCGCCGGACGCTGCGGAGCACCTGCTCGTGCAGAAGATCCGTGCGGGGATCGTTGGTCACCACAGGGTCCAAGTGAATGACCAACTGGATATTTTCCTGCTCTTTGAAATCGCGCTCAATGTTGTCAATGACGTCGTGGCTTTTTAAAATGTCCTCCTCCGCCGGGACCTCGCAGTGGACGGAGGCAAAGCATTTACCCACGCCGTAATTGTGCACAGCCAGGTCGTGCAGACCGATAATGCCAGGGTATGACATGATTTTTTCATAGATATGGCGCACCATCCTGGGGTCGGGAGCCTCTCCCAAAAGGGGGTTGCCGGTTTCCATCACCAGTTCAACGCCGGAAATGAGAATGAACACCGCCACGCACAGGCCCAGCCAGCCGTCCAGGTTCACCCCAGAAAAGCGGGTAACAAGGGCGCCCAGCAGCACCACTGCGGTGGTGATCACATCGTTGCGGCTGTCGTTGGAAGTGGCAAAAACCGTCTCAGAACCGATCTTTTTCCCCACGCTGCGATAAAAAAAGAACTGCCACAGCTTTATAAGAATGGACACAGCCAGAATTCCCAGCGCCGGAGCGGAAAAGTCGGCGTCCTCGGGACGGATGATCTTCTCAACGGAGTTTATGCCAAGCTCCAGTCCCAAAAAAAGAACGATAAAGGACACGATCACTCCGGAAAGGTACTCGATTCGGGCGTGGCCGAATGGGTGTTTCTCATCAGCGGGCTTGCCGGCCAGCTTAAAGCCAACTATCGTGATGATGGAAGAGCCGGAATCGGTCAGGTTGTTCACCGCGTCGGCCAAAATAGCCATACTGTGGGACACGAGCCCCGCCGTAAGCTTGATGATAAACAGAAGCAGGTTTGTGGCAATGCCTACCGCTCCAGCCGCTTTTCCGGCCCTTTCCCGAACCTGGGGACGTTCGGGAAAGTCGTAATCCCGGACAAAAAGCTTCATGAACCTGTCAAACAAGGTACCACCTGTCTTTACTGTAAAATGGTGCTCCCTTCGCTGTCAATGGCAACGATCAGCGGGAAATCTTTTAAAGTAAGGCGCTTGACGGACTCACAGCCCAGGTCCTCGAAAGCAATAACCTCCGCCCGGACGATACACCGGGCGGCCAGGGCCCCCGCGCCGCCAATAGCGCACAGATACACCGCCCCGTTGCGCTTGATGGCTTCTACCACTTCGGGGCTCCGCTTCCCCTTGCCGATCATACACTTCAGTCCCATATCCAAAAACCTGGGGGTATAGGGGTCCATGCGTCCGCTGGTGGTGGGGCCGCAGGAACCGATAGGCAGGCCTTCCGGCGCGGGAGTTGGTCCCGCATAATAGATGGCCGCGCCATTTAATTCGTAAGGAGGTCTTTCCCCTCTGTCCAGCATTTCTGTAATACGCTTGTGGGCCGCGTCGCGGGAGGTGTAAGCGGTGCCTGACAGCAATACCCGCTGGCCCGCCCGAAGGGCTTTTGCAAGCTTGGGCAGATCCGCCGTATTCAGCCGAATTTCCTGGCACATAGTTTACCCCTTCACGCAGAAAAACTCTATCTCTTCTCCCACCGGGCCATAACAAAAGGCAATACGGATAGGTTTGCCGCCCAAGTCGCCATCCTTTGGTTCTACCTTGACTGCATAACCCTCGGCCCGTACAGTCTCGATCAGTTCATCTACGCACTGGGTAGCAAAGGCGATGTGGCACAGCGGGCCGCCGGGAACAATCTCTGTGTCAGTACCCAAAATCTCCATGCAGGTGTTGTCCCCGCAGGACACGAACAGGTTTGGACGCTGGGGATCGCCCCACTTTTGCACGACCTCCATCCCCAGCAGCCGGGTGTAAAAATCCACCGTCTTTTCATATTGGGCCGCCGTCGGTTTTATAGCGATGTGATGAACTCCCTGGATACGTTTTTCCATAATAAGCAGCTCCTTTTTTGCAGAATATCCGAAGAGGAACGCTTTACGGCGTTCCTCTTCCGGTTCCAGTTTTCCCGCTTATTTGCGGTTAAAGATGGACATGATGTCCGTAAATGTATCGTCGTCGTCAATGACGGCGGGATCTACCCTGGGCTCTTCCGTGCGGGTCACCTGAGTGGGCGCGGCAGTAGATGACACATTCAGAAAATCATCATCGTCCAGGTCGGCCAGGTCCAGGTTGCTCTTGGGCTTTTCACCGTTCATACCTTCAAATCCCGTGGCGATGACGGTGACAGTCATCTCGTCCTCCATTGTCTCATCAAAAGTGGCACCCCAAATGATGTTTGCGTCCTCATGGGCCCGTTCGGTGACAATCTGAGAGGCAGTGTCAATCTCATCAAGGGCAATGTCGGGGCTGGAAGTGATATTGATAATCACTCCCCTGGCGCCGGTGATCTTGGTCTCCAGCAAGGGACTGGAAATGGCAGCTATTGCGGCCTGCTCGGCCTTATCCTTACCGCTGGCGTGGCCCACACCCATGTGGGCGTAACCGGCATCCTGCATTACAGATTTCACATCTTCAAAATCAAGGTTGACGACGCCGGGCAGCTGGATCAGATCGGAAATGCTCTGTACGCCCTGACGCAGCACATCATCGGCAACCTGGAAGGCGTTAGCCAGAGTGATACGCTCTTCGCTGACCATTTTTAAGCGTTCGTTTGGAATGACCACCAAAGAGTCCACATGCTCCCGTAAGGCGGCAATGCCCGCCTCAGCCTGCTCCATCCTGCGGCGGCCTTCAAAAGCAAAAGGCTTTGTGACAATACCGACTGTCAAGGCTCCCTGCTCTTTGGCAATCTGCGCCACCTTGGGAGCCGCGCCGGTCCCCGTGCCGCCGCCCATACCGGCGGTGATGAACACCATATCTGCGTCCTTCAGGGTATTGGCAATCAGATCGCGGCTTTCATCGGCAGCTTTTTCGCCCACCTCAGGCTTTGATCCCGCTCCCCGGCCCTGAGTGAGCTTTTCGCCAAGCTGGACCTTCACGGCGGCCTGTGAGCGCTGGAGCGCCTGCTTGTCCGTGTTCATGCACACCAGTTCCACGCTACGTACGCCGGCGCCGGCAATGCGGTTCACGGCGTTTCCTCCTCCGCCGCCCACACCCACAACCTTGATTGTCTGGGGAGTTTCATCGAGCAGATTGTCAACTTCAAAAGGCATATCTCATTTCCTCCTTGGCTCTTCCGGCCCGGGATCATTTTCTTGAGTTTACATAAAGCCAGAAGCCTTCATATATGGCAAACACACTATACAAAGTATAATTTAACACTTTTTCAGGAAAATTTCAAGAAAATTCTTGAAAAAAGGCCCTGCAAATTACAGTTTACGCCCTATTAGGTGCGTGAAAGCGCCTGCTACACAAGATATGCCGCTTAAAACAGGGAAAGCCCGCTCGGCGGCACATCCCTTATTAGTTTGCCAACTGTTCTGTCAGAGCGCAAATCTCATCGATATACCCGCTGATAGTCTCAATAGTATCCAGCAAAGGCCCGTCAGTAGTGATATCGATGCCTCCCAGAGCCGCCAGCTCTACCGGGGTCAGAGTGCTTCCGGCGGTCAAAACCCTTTTCCAGTCCTCTACAGCGGGCTGGCCTTCCGCTTCAATACGCTTACACATCTGGGTGGCAACAGTCAGACCGGCGCTGTAGGTGTAAGAGTAAAGTCCCATATAGTAGTGGGGCTGGCGCATCCAGGTAAGTTCTGCGCCGTCGGTAATCTCCACATCTTCCCCCCAAAAGCTTTCCAGGGTCCTGCGCATGATGGCGCTCAGGGTGTCTGCCTGTACGCTGCCGCCGGCGTCAACGATACGGTACACCTCCCGCTGATAGGCGGCCTCCAGCAGGTGGGTGACAAAATTGTGATAGTAGGTGTTGCTGACCATGTTCGCCAGCACCCACCGGCGGAACCGCTTGTCGTTGCTGGTCTTTAGCATATGGTGGGCCATCAAAAGTTCGTTCATGGTAGAGGGAGCCTCTACAAAATATCCCGACACGTTGGTGTCAAAAATACTCTGGGCCCTGTTGCAAAGCCTGAAATGCCCCGCGTGGCCCAGTTCGTGGGCCAGAGTGAACACGTCGGACATCCGGCCGTTCCAGGTAAGCAGGATAAAGGAGTTCCTGCCGTAGGGGCTGGCACAGAAGCCGCCGGTGGACTTGCCGATGTTCTGAGCAAAATCCACCCAGCGCCGGGAATAGGCTTCGTCTATCATTTTACCGTAGTCCTCTCCCAGAATGGCCAGGCCCTCTTTGATGTATTTCTTGGAATCTTCTACGGAAACAGGCGGGGTATAGTCGGGGTCTACGGGCAGCTTTAAGTCGGCAAAGGTCATTTTGTCCAGCTTATAAATCTTCTTCAGCAGCCGGGCAAGCTTCCGCATGGGCGGCGCCAGCTTTTGAGTAATCAGGTCGATTTGCCTGTCATACAGGGAACGGTCCACCTTTTGGTCAAACAAAAGGTAATCGAACACATTGTCAAAGCCCCGTAGCTTGGAAAGCACCTTTTCGTGCTGGACCTGGCCGTTGTACGCCGTCGCCGTAATATTCCGGTACTGGCGCAGCTTTTTGGAAAACTCCTGGAATGCTGCCCGGCGCACCTGGGTACGTCCATCATACTCATAGTCGTCCTCAAACAGGGAATATCCCAACGGGTAAGTCTCTCCGCCGACGGTAAAAGGTCCGAAGTGCATATCCGCAAGCTTTGAGACCTCATAGACCTCGTATGGCAGACCGGCAGTGTGTGAAATGGCCGCCAGTACCCTTTCGGCCTCAGGGTGAAGCTGGTGGGGCTTTTCCCTGATGATGTCGCTCAAATACCCTTTGCAGTCCTCAGCTAGCGCGAGGGCGGCGTTTAACACCGATTCGTCCTGAGCAGCTATCTCAGTCCTGATGAAGGTAAGCCTTGAAAGGCACTCGGTGATAATTGTGTTCACCTTCTGGCTCCGTTCTTGCAGCGCGGCATCAGTGTAATCCACTGAAACCGCCAGGTCGGTATAGGTGGAACACAGGGTGGCAAGCTCTTCAACGGTTTTGTATTGCTGAAGGCAGGCGTTGATGGCCTCGGGAGAACCCAGTTTCCTCTTATACGTCTTTTCCGTGTCCAGCGCCAAAGCTTTCATCCTGTCCAGGTCGGCGTACATGTCTTCCTCTGTTTTGTAGATAAGGGACAGGTCCCAGGTAAGTGCCTCCGGGACATCCTTTCTCGATTGCAACTGTTCAGCCATAAAAGTCCCTTCCTTTATCGTATGATAGATTCCTTTTCCATTATGCAGGACTTTTGGAAAAGTGTCAAGGACATTTTAATTCCCCGGTCCATGCCCGATGAGCGAAATAGCGGGCCTTATCCCTTTGGGTCCACGAAAACGGTTCTGTAATTGACGTAGATGACCATACCCGGCTTGGCACCCTGAGGCTTTGACACATGGCGCACCTGGGTATAATCCACCGGCACCTGCGCGGAATCCTTTGCCCGGCTGTGGGCGGCGGCCAAAACCGCCGCTTCTTCCATAGCCCGGGGAGTGGGTTCTCTGCCCCCCGTCACCAAAATGGTGTGGGAACCTGGAATGTTTTTTGTGTGGAACCAGATGTCGTTATTGCCGGCGGTTTTCATTGTGAGTCTGTCGTTCTGCCGGTTGTTCCGGCCCACCAGCACCGTAAAACCGTCAGATGTGGTAAACTTTAAGGGCGAGCCGGTATTTTCCGGCTTTTGCTTTTTATCCCTGGAAACACGGACGTAGCCCTGCTCCCCCAGTTCCGCCCGGATTTCCGACAGGTCCTGCTCCGTTTCCGCGCGGGAAAGGGCGTCCAGCACCGTGTCCAGATAAACAAGTTCCTTCTGCGCCAAACCGATCTGCTCTGTCAGCTTTTCCTCGGCAGTCTTTGCTTTCCTGTATTCCTTATAATATTTCTGGGCGTTTTGCGAGGGAGTGAGGGCCGGGTCCAGCTTTACCCGCAAAAGTGGCTGGCCTTCTTCATAGAAATTCGGAAGATCCGCAAACGCCGCCCCCCTGGGAATGGCGTAGAGATTGGCATTTACCAGGTCCCCAGCTACCCGCAGGGCGTCCCGCTGGGCGCACCGGTCCAGTTCTCCTTTTTGGACATTGATCTTTCTGGAAAGCCGTTCGGAATGTGTGGAGAGGAGTTTCAGCAGGTCCTGCTCCCGCACCCTCATGCGTTCCTGACGGTCCCGCTCCCGGTAAAAATCGTCCAGCAAATCTGAGAAGCTCTCCCCCTTTCTCACCACAGCGGCGGAGCCGTACTGATGGATATCTATGAAAGAAAAATCGATAGGCTTACCCAGGGGACTGACGGCCATAAAAGGCTCGCCGGAAACCTCCACCACCGCATCCTTCAGCTTCTGACAGAAAAAAGCCGTCCGGAAAAGCTGTTCTTCATCCAGCGTCTTAGCGGAAAGTTCAGCGCCCCTTCCAATCTGGAAAGCCAGTTCCCGGCACACAACAGGCGACACCCCCTGCAAAACGGACAGGAAAGCCCCGGAAAGCTCCATGTCACCGGGAAGGCTTTTCAGTGCCGCCGTAACCTGTTGGGAGGAAGCGTCCAAAAGGCAGAGTTTTTCCTGTGGCGGGGGCAAATGATAAGTAAGCCCCGGCAGCACCAGCCGCTGGGAAGACATCTCCGCGTCAACCCGCTTCAGGGCGTCAATGATCTTGCCATCTTCACCAACCAGAATGATATTGCTGTACCGCCCCATGATCTCTATGGTAAGGGTCAGTGTCACATGGTCCCCCAACTCGTTGAGGGCATCGAAATCGAAATGGAGAAGCCGTTCCAGGCCGGGCTGGCGAATAGCTGCGAGCCTTGCCCCCTGAAGTTTTTTCCGCAGCAGCATACACAGCATGGGCGGCTGCTTGGGGTTTTCCAGAGGAACAGAGGTAAAATGCACCCTTGCGCTGTTGGCCCTGGCAGAAAAAAGCACCTTGCGGACGCTTTCCCGGGTGCGGAAAGCAATGACCAGTTCCTCCCGGTTCGGCTGGTGGATCTTGTCCACTCTGGCACCCAAAAGTTTTTCTTCCAATTCTTTTTTGATATGGCGCAAAAACGAGCCGTCTAGTGCCATGACAATCTCCTTTCCAGAGTCAGCCTGCAGAGCGATAAAGGGCGGCTGTCCCACTACGGCAGAAATAATATTCGGAACAACGAGAGCATAGTCCGCCGGGCATTGAGGTTCCCCCGCCAGCCATTCGGAATCGTCAAGACTCACGGCTGTGGAAAAGAGGGCCGCATCTCCCACCACATAATATCGCAAACACGGGCCATTATGTTCTCCTTTTCAAAAATTGCTTGTCAATTTGCCATATGGCGTTTTCCAAATCTTCCGGAGAGTCCTCCCCTCTTCCCCGCAGGGCGCCTTCCAGGCGGCCCCTCAGATCCCGCAGGGTCTTTTCGGCGTAGGCCGTCACCGCTTCGCCGCCGGGGACGAGCTTCCCCATCCAGGGGTACAGGCAGTCCCGTTGCGGCAGATTTTCCTCCCAGCGGACGGAAAAGGCGGAATAGGGTCTTCCTCCGTCCAAAACCGCTTCCTCCCGCTCTACGGCAAAGCCCAGCCGCGAAAGCCCCAGACGCAGGTCCCGGGAAGAACTCATGGGCTGCAAAATCATCTGTTTTTCCGGATCCCGCAGCCAGAGAGTCTCTTCTATGATCCGCAGGATCAGTTCTCCCCCCATGCCGGCAATGACAACTTCCCCCACTTCTTCCGGAGAAACCTGACGAAGTCCGTCGGAAAGGCGCAAGGCAAGCTTTCCCTTCACATGGTACCGCCGGGCATTCTCAGCAGCGGTTCGCAAGGGGCCGGGGTTGACATCGCAGGCAAGGGCGCAAGGGACCCGGCCCCGCTTTAAAAGCCAAATAGGGAGATAGGCGTGGTCAGTACCCACGTCGCATACAGGTCGCCCGCCAGCCACGAGTTTGGCGCACAGCGCCAATCTGGGGCCAAGCTGAAAGAGAGGTCTTCCCATAGATGCCTCCAATAAAACGCACTGCCGCCCTGCCAAAGGCGGGGCGGCAGCGGTTTTTTTTACGTTACTTGTTCTGCAAGTGGCGGTTAAGCTTTTCCACCAGCTCGTCAGGGTCTATGCCGTGAACGGCGCAGGCCTGCTCCAGCGTTTCGCCGCGTGAGGACGGACAACCCAGACAGTGCATCCCCATCTCCAGAAAGAAAGGAGCGGTAGTACCGTCCAGATCCAGGATATCGCCGATGACGGTATCTTTGGTGATTTGAGCCATTTTTCAATTCCCCCTTTTTTACGATGGTCTCTATGTAGGATACCCGGCAAAGGAGCAAACTTACATGTTTTGTCCTTCTTTCATCCGGGCAAAGCGTTCGCTGTCATAAACTTTCTCCCGCACCCCATATCGGACATAACGGACAAAAGCCGTGCCGCAGGCTCCCAAAAAGACTACAGTTTTTCCCCTTTCAGCTTTCCGCGCACCCGGTACATTGCATTGTCAAAGGTTTTTAGACTCATACCGGACCGGGCAGTAATCTGAGAGCGCCCGCAACCGCTGAGATACAGAGAAAGGGCCTTTCTCTCCAACGGAGACAGAGCGCCGTTTAAGCGCCGGAACAGCCGCTGAAGCTGGTCCTGAAATTCCAGTATTTCTTCGGGACCGCCCTCAGACGCCATGACGGCGGTATCAGCGCTGTCTAAAGACAGGGATTCGTTGAGGGGCCGGTTTTTCAGGCTTTTATGCTTTCGCGAGGCACTCGCCATACGGTTATACACGCAGGTACCGGCATAAGTAGAAAAGGACGCGCCGCCTTGCTGCGAAAAAGAAGCCGCAGCGGCAAACAACCCCAAAAAGCCCTCCTGAAACAAATCTTCCTGCTCCGGTGCGGAAGGCCCCTGAAACAGGCTGGCTTTGGCGCGGATCAGCCACAAATAGCGGGAACTTAGTTCCGCAAAAGCATCGGAGTCTTTTTCCTGTACCAGCCGGGCAAGTTCCCGGTCGTTGACAGTCCGATAGTCCATGACCCACCTCGTGACAGAGTTCTTGGCCTTATCATATCTCAAAGTTGCCTTTTCGTCAAGAAATATTTGGTTTTCTCACTTTTTTGCCGTTGTATCCGGCGGCAATTTGGATTATAATGTGGAAATGGAAGGATTTGGAAAGAGGAAGGGGCAGGACGACATGTTCGCAAAAACGTACAGCATGGGAATCTTTGGTATGGAGGCTTTTACCGTGGAGGTGGAAACCGATATTTCTCAGGGCCTTCCCGCCTTTGAACTGGTGGGCCTGCCCGATGCGGCGGTAAAGGAATCGAAAGACCGTGTGCGCTCCGCCTTAAAGAACTGTGGGTTCCAGTTCCCGGTAGGGCGCATAACCATGAACCTGGCCCCCGCGGACAGAAAAAAGGCGGGTCCGCTTTACGACTTGCCCCTGCTGGTATCTTTGCTGACCGCCTCACGGCAGATCGACTGCGGCACAGAAGGCTCGGCATTTTTGGGGGAGCTTTCCCTTTCGGGGGAAGTGCGGCCCGTACAAGGCGTGCTGCCAATGGCCTGCAAAGCCAGAGAGGCGGGATTCCGACAGTTGTTTGTGCCCGCCGCCTGCGCGGCTGAAGCCGCGGTGGCGGAAGGGCTTACGGTTTACCCTGTTCGGGACGTGCCCCAGCTGCTTTCCCACCTTCGCGGAGAGGAACTCATTCCCCCGGCCCTTCCGGCGCCGGGTCGCCGGAAACCTGGCCCCATGCTGGACATGGCTGACGTAAAAGGCCAGCCCGAGGTGAAGCGGGCGCTGGAGGTGGCGGCCGGCGGCGGGCACAATATCCTGCTGCTGGGGTCTCCGGGCTCTGGCAAAAGTATGCTGGCAAAGCGGCTCCCCTCAATTTTACCCGAGATGTCTTTTGACGAATCTCTCGAGACCACCATGATTTACTCCATTGCTGGGAAACTGCCTGAGGGCGTCTCCCTCTTGCGGCAGCGGCCATTCCGCGCGCCCCATCATACTACTTCTACCACCGGCTTGACAGGAGGCGGCAGCAGCCCCAGACCGGGCGAGATCTCCCTGGCTCACAACGGCGTCCTGTTTTTAGACGAACTGCCCGAGTTTTCCCACAGCACTCTGGAAGCTTTGCGCCAGCCGCTGGAAAACGGCAAAGTAGAAGTGGTGCGAGCCGTAGGCGCTGCCAGCTTTCCCAGTCGGTTTATGCTGGTAGCAGCTATGAACCCGTGTCCCTGCGGCTACTTTGGTCACCCCTCCCGGCCCTGTACCTGCTCGCCCCACGCGGTGGACCGGTATTTAGAGCGTGTCTCCGGCCCGCTTCTGGACAGAATGGATCTGCATATCGAGGTGCCGCCTGTAGAGTTCGATCAGTTGGCAGGCTCTTCTGCCAGCCAGGAGGAATCCTCAGCGGAGATCAGAAAACGGGTGGCCGCCGCCAGGGAAATGCAGTCCCAACGGTATCAAGGGCTGGGCTTCTCGGTAAACGCCCACATCCCCGACGGGGACCTGTTCAACCGGTTCTGCACCCCCACGGAGGAGGCGGCCCGGCTGCTGAAGCGTGCTTTCGAGCGGTTTAACATGTCGGCCAGGGCTTACGCCCGGGTGTTAAAGGTTGCGCGTACTATCGCAGACCTGGATGGCGGTGGGCCCATCAGTTCAGCACACGCCGCCGAGGCGGTCCAGTACCGCACCCTGGACCGAAAATACTGGCAGAGAGATCTGTCCTAGCGCCTGTCGTAGCCTTTACAGTCGTCTGGGAAATCGAAGCCGTAGGTGTTTTTGGTCTGCTGAGCGCTGCCGGGAGTGGCCCCTTCATAATCAGCGAAGAAAAACACCTTACACTCAGACAGCCGCCGCCATACCAGACCCTCGATGACAGTGGTGCCCGCGTGGCACCACTGTATTATGTTTTTCGACACGCCGATAGCGTCGGCGTAGGTCAGGTCGCATTCCTTACCGGAGACATTCACATACCCGGCAGACATCCAGCCGGTTTTCCCGGAATAAGTGACCTTATACCAAATCTGGCGCTTGTCAGTCAGGTTTTTCACCTCGGTAATGGAAACTGAGGCGTTTAAGGGTACTTTCTGCACCAGTGTACTGGAAACATCGGCAGTTTCGTATATGGGCGCCCAAGATTCGCTGTCTGTGCCGGAACCGCTGACGTTCACCTTGCCCGTGACCGGGCTGCTGGCCGAAGCCGTAACATTGGCGGCGTTCAGGATTGCCCGGCAGAAACCATATCCCGAACTGAGCGTACCGGAACCGCAGTTATAGATAAAACACACAAGGGCGTCAAACTGGGCCTGACTCATTTTCACGCTGTAGCTGGCTCTGAACCGATTCACCGCCGGAGCGTAAGTGCTGTTGACCTTTTGCGTCAAAAGTCCCCAGAGTTCTGACTGGGTCAGGTTGTTATAAAATGTGGTATTTACCGGCACCACATAGCCAAAGCCAACGGTGGGATTCTTTCGGGCCACCGGATCGTCATAGCATTCGGGAATGCTGCCCTCATAGGCGGCAATAAGTTCCAGACCCTCGTTGGAGGTTGCCCGTTCACCGGTCGCGGCAGTGGTGGCGCTTTCAGCCGCCGGCTTCACAAACACCTCGAATTCCTGTGAGTCGGAAGAACCGTTAGCCGTTGCCTTCAGGGTGTAACTGCCAGCAGTCGAGAAGGAAATGGACTGTTTAAATACCTTTACCGTATTGTCCGGCAGGCCGCGGGTAGACGTTCTGGTCTCTGTGGAAGCGGTGCTGGTAGTCCAGCTGCCTGTGGTAACGGGCCCGTCCACTACCTGGAAGGTGACAGATGTCTTTTCTGTACCGGTAATGGCCACCAAATAGAATTCTTCGCCCTTTACCGCCGTGTTTTCACTGCTGTAAGCAAAGCGCACACCCTCTGGGGCGGTAACGGTAACTGTGCAGGACGCTTTAGTATGCCCGGCTTCGTCCGAGAAGGTCAGCACGGCAGTACCGGTCTTTTTAGCATAAACCATTGCGCCCTGTTCATTGGGGTGGCCCGAACCGTAACTAAGCGTGTAACCGACGATTGCTACAGTAGGGTCGCTGCTGGACCACGTCATTGATTCCAGTCCGGAGGAAACAGACGCGTCCAGCCGGGCGCTCTGGTACTGGCACAAAGTAAGCTGAGAGGTTGAAAGGGCGGCTCCGCTGGCTGAACCCGGCACATAAATTTCCACATATGGGTCGCCCTCATAGCCGGAATGAACAAAGCCTGTTTGCCCAGCGGCGGTCTTTACTCCCAGCCAGGGAACCTGGGAAATGTCTGTGATAGTCAGAATGTCACCTTCGTATAACGTGGCGGTTGAGGTCTCTGAGGTGCTTGGCCCGCTCCGCAGATTTAAGGCGCTGACCGTGACCCGCACGGTCTGGCCCACCTCAAATTCGGTATCCACAGGGTCCGATTCCGCAACAGGCTGGGCGGCTTCTGTAATCTGTAAATAGGCCCAGTGAGTTTTGGGTACATCTTTAAACTTCTGGGTATCCCGGTCAGCGGCAAAACCTTCGTCCTTCCGGCCTAACGCCAGGTTCATCACTGTAACGGCCTCGCACCGCTTGATGCCCCGGTCAGGCTCGAACTTGTCAGCGGTCACGCCGTGGACCCACCCGGCGGAAACGGCTTTCGCCACAAAGGGATAGTACCAGGAGGTTTCGGGCACATCCTCAAAGGAAGCTTCTCCATCACTTACCGTAAAGCATTTACACAGGGCTGTGACAAACTCCGCCCTGGTGATGATGGCGTTGGGCTTAAAAGTACCGTCTTTATAGCCGTGGAGGACATCGGATTTTGCCAGAGTGTTCACAGCTGTGCCGTACCAGGAGGTGAGGGACACATCGCTGAACTGGGATTCCGATACTGCTGGCCTGGCAGCCAAAAGGTTATAGAGCATTTGGGCGGCTTCGGCCCGGGTCATGGTATTTTCCGGCTTGAACAAGGCCCCGGTATAACCATACATATAGGTCTCATGGCCGCCGGTAACCAGCAGGGAATCAACGGCAAGAGACTGTTCCTGGTTCTCCAGAGATATCCCCTCCCCTTCCTCGGTTTCCGGGGTGTTTTCCACACCGCTTGCAAGGGTACTCTCTTCCGGCTCTTCGGCCCAGGCAGAAAAGCTAAAGGAACACCACAGTACCAGGGCCAATATTCCGCACAGCATCCGTCTGCCAAATCTCATATTGCTTCTCCCTATTCGTGTCTTAGTTTCGTCTGTTTACATAACGTGCCTTCTTTATTATACAGGAGAGATTACAATTTTGCAACTATTTGTCGAAAAATCGCGTAGGAAATAATTCATGGTCCGACGGATGGAGCTATGACCCGCGTCTTACACGTTCTGTGAACAGGCTCTGCGGACCCGCTGCAATTTCCATATAATAAAACAGCCCCCATAAAGGGGGCGAGTCCGCAGTCTGTTTTTCAACCTCTGCTTATGTTACTTTTCTTCTACCAAAGCCTTAGTGTCGCGGGCAATGACCAGTTCTTCGTTAGTGGGGATGACGTAGACCTTCATGGATGAATCGGGGGTGGAGATCAGGCCCTCTTTGCCGCGGACCATTTCCTCGTTCACCTGCTCGTCGATTTTTACCCCCAGCCAGGAAAGGTATTTCCCGATAGATGAACGGTGGCGGGGCTGGTTCTCTCCAATGCCGGCGGTAAACACAATAGCGTCGCAGCCGCCAAGAGCTACCATATAGCCCCCGATAAATTTGCTGATTTGATATTCCAGGATATCTTGGGCAAGCTTTGCTCGGGGATTACCCTGATTGGCAGCAGCGGTGACGTCCCGGTCATCGCTGGAAACGCCGGAAATGCCCAGCATACCGGACTGTTTGTTCAAAAGCTGGTCCATCTCTGCGGGAGACAAATGCTCCTTCTCCATGATAAAGGTCACCACGGAAGGATCCAGGGTGCCGGTGCGGGTTCCCATCATAAAACCGTCCAAAGGCGTAAGGCCCATGCTGGTATCAACGCACTTGCCGCCGTCTACGGCGGTGATAGAGGAACCGTTTCCCAAATGGCAGGTGATCAGCTTCAGATCCGTGAGGTCTTTGCCCATCAGCTGGGCGCAGCGGGCGCTGACATAACGGTGAGAGGTGCCGTGGAAACCATAACGGCGCACAGCGTATTTCTCGTAATATTCGTAGGGGACGTTAAACATGTAAGCCTTTGGGGGCATGGTGGAGTGGAACGCCGTATCGAATACCACCACTTCGGGTACCTCGGGCCCGAAAACCTCCATGCAGGCCCTGATCCCCTGAACGTGGGCCTTGTTATGAAGGGGCGCCAGGGGGATCAGGCTTTCGATGCCTTCGATGACCTTCTCATCCACCAGCACAGACTCGCTGAACAAAGAGCCGCCCTGCACGATACGGTGGCCCACGGCGGTGACCTCGTCCAAATTTCGAATCACGCCGTATTCTTTGTCGATCAGAGCGTCGCGGACCTGGTTGAAGGCCGCGGTATGGTCGCTCATGGCAACTTCTTTTTGCAGTTCTTTCCCATCGGCGGTCTTGTGAGTGAAAACGCCCATTTCCATGCCGATCCTTTCGCAGTTGCCCTTACACAGCATAGACTCGGTATCCATGTCGATAAACTGGTACTTTAAGGACGAACTGCCTGCGTTGATGACGAGAATTTTCATGTTCTTCCTCTTTCCTTTCCAAATCCGCCGGAAGTCTTGTTTTCCCCCGGCGACTGCGGTAAAATAAGATAGGTTATTTTTTATTTTAGTACATTTTAGAAGCAAATTCAAGGAGTTTGAAGGAAAATGCCTGAGAAAATGGCCAGGACCGGCAAAATTGCCGCTGTAATCTGCGAACTGGACCCCCTGCACTTCGGCCACCAGGCACTGTTCAGACGGGTAAAAGAAGAGGCCGGGGCATTGATCTGTGTGCTTTCGGGCAATTTCGTTCAACGGGGCGGGCCCGCAATGCTGGACAAGTGGGTCAGGACCCGGCTGGCCCTTGAAAACGGCGCCGACCTGGTGGCAGAACTGCCCTTGCCCTGGGCCTGTGCCGGAGCTGAAAGGTTCGCTGCCGGAGGGGTTTCTTTGGCGGGTGCTTTTGGCTGTGTGGACATTCTTGCTTTCGGCAGTGAAAGCGCAGACGTTCTTTTGTTGGAAAAGATTGCGGATGCTCTTCTTTCAGAAGAGTTTTCCAAAAGACTGGGGTCTTTGCCGGAAGCGGGTGAACCCTTCGCAAAACGCAGAGAAAAGGCCCTTGCACAAATGCTGGGGCCTGAAGTTCTGCCCGTGCTGCGGTCACCTAACGCTACCCTGGGAGTGGAATACCTGAAAGCGGCAAAGTCCCAAAATCTTGCCCTTTCCCCTCTGGTGTTTCCCAGACAGGGGGCAAATCATAACGGGTCCGCTCAGGGCAGTCAGTTCCGCTCCGCGGGGGAACTGCGGGAGCTTGTCAAAAAAGGCAGGCCCATCGGCGGGCTGGCCCCGGAAAGCACAGTGGGGCTTATAGACAGGGCCATCTCACAGGGCCGGTGCCCCGCGGACGTCAGTCGTTTAGAATCAGCAATATTATGTAAACTTCGCTCGATGAAACCGGAGGACTTCGCCGCTTTGCCCGACGTGAGCGAGGGCCTGGAAAATCGACTGTACCAGGCTTCCCGCCAAGCGGGGAGCTTGGAGGAATTTTTCTCTTTGGCAAAATCGAAACGGACTTCCCTTGCACGCATCCGGCGGCTGGCAGTTTGTGCTTTTTTGGGAGTGACAAGCGCCCTCCCGGCCATGCCCCCTTATCTGCGAATATTGGGCATGAACCGGACAGGGGCTGAAATCCTGGGAGCGGCAAAACCCAGTTTGCCCATTTTCACCAGGCCTGCAGATCTGGGCAAGCTGGGCCGGGCAGCCCAGGAAGTTTTTTTGCTTGAAGCGAGGGCCGACGACCTTTACGGTCTGGCCTGTCCTGTCCCCACCCCCTGCGGGCGGGATTACACGGAAAAACTCCTAAGGCCCTTTGGATAACGATTTTTCAGTCTGCCGCCGCTGGCTTTGCCAAAACCGGTGACCACGCCTGAAACGCAGACCGCCGTGTATCCCCTCAGGCTTTCCGGGCAGTCGATCTCCTCCCCGCGGAGGAAAGCCAAAAGACCGGGGTCATTCGGCGAAAAGTCCAGCGACCGGCGGCAAACAGGCTTTGGGCGGCTCATAAACACACCGTGGGCGGGCTCGATCCTGCCTCCCTTACACTCGCCCAGCTCAACCCCGGCGCGCAGGACCCCAAGACCCGCCAAATTTGGCAGACCGACAGGCAACAGGAAAAATCTGTTCCCCGCACGGGTGACCATTTCGGGGCTCGCGTCTGTAAAAAGGTCTGCGTACAGGGCATCGGCGGCCTGCTGTTCGCCTTTTGAAATCTTCGGAGAAAACCGGCCCCAACTGCCGGTTTCCGTGCCGTCTGCCCGTTGAAAACAGGCAATGAAATGGCCATCTCCTCCATCCATAGGGAACACCCGGCGGACATGGGTCTCGCCGTTTAAACCGGGACGGCCAAAAGATGCTGCGAGGGGCAGGGGGACAAAATCGGGATGGGCTTTTAGAAAAGCCGCCGCAGTCCATTCGTTTTCTTCCCTGGAAAAGGTGCAGGTAGAGTAAGCCAACACTCCGCCCGGCTTTACTGCAAGAGCGGCGGAGTCCAAAACGGCAAGCTGGCGTTGGGCGCACGCTGCCGGACTGTCCGGCGTCCATTCCAAAACAGCGGCGGGGTCACGGCGGAACATGCCCTCGCCGGAACATGGAGCGTCTACCAGAACACGGTCGAAAAAGCCGGCAAGGGCCTGACAGAGCCTTTGAGGGTGACAGGACGAAACCACGCTGTTTCTCACGCCCAGTCTCTCCAGGTTTGAGAGCAGAATATTGGCACGGCTCTTAACGATCTCGTTGGACCAGAGCAAGCCTTCCCCCTTCGTCAAAGCGGCAATCTGTCCGGACTTGCCCCCGGGCGCGGCACACAGGTCCAGTATTTTCTCCCCGGGCTGTGGATCTAAGGCCGTTACGGCGCAGGAGGCCGAGGGCTCCTGAGAATAAAACATGCCCGCGTGGTGAGCGGGCAGATTGCCAGGCTTTTCGCTCCCCTGGACATAAAAGCACAGTGGGGAAAAAGGCGAGGGGGAAAGCCGCCAGGGAACGCTTTTTTCAAAAGTTTCATAATCACATTTTAAGGGGTTCCACCGGACGCCCCGGAACGGGGGATGCTCAAGACACGCTAAAAAGGCGGCGTATTCCCCGCCCAACATGTCCCGCATCCGAAGAAGAAATTCTTTTGGGAACTCCATCCTCCATTTACCCCTTTCAAAAATTTTTGCATAAATCCGCTCCGTCAGCAGACACTAAGCACTGGAAAGGAGCGATAACGCTTATGTTCAACAATCAGAACAACCAGAACCAGAAAAATCAAAACAGCCAAAACAACAACCAGAACCAGAATTCTCAGAGCCGTTCCCAGAACAACCAGAATATCCAGAATAGCCAGAATAGCCAGAATAGCCAGAACCAGAACAGTTCTCAGAATTCCAGAAACAGTAAGAACCAGAAGTTCGAAAACAATCGGGAACAGGACCAGCAGTTTTAACGGCAGCCCCAAAGGCGGGATCCCCCTCTTTTGGGGCTACATAGATTTCATCCTTGACTTATTTCGATTCTTTTTTGTTAATGCCTCTAATGATTTCCCTCAACGGCTTGTCGTCGGAGCGCGCCGGGCGGAACCCTTCTCCTGTAATTTCACCCGCGTCTCCCACGATGACAAATGCATCCCGGTCCTCTTCCCGTATGATCTGCTGAATCTGGTACACCTCAAACCTGCGGACGGCGCAGAGCATGGTTTCACCCGGCTCTTTGGAATAGCCGCCGTGAGAGTTGAGATATGTTACGGTCCGGTCAAGTTCTTTGATGACCCTGTCCCCCATTTCCCGCACTCTGGGAGACATTACAAAAAACAGCTTGCCTGTACCGGAGTCAGTGCCGTACAAAATGGAATCGATCAGCTTGGTGGATACAAAAATGGCAATACAGGCGTACATGGCACTCTCCACGCTGCCATAAACGAAAGCCGAAATCACAACGATGACCCCATCAATAGCCAGCATCAGCTTACCCATAGAGAGATGGGGCATCCTCCTGCCCAAAAGCCGGGCCAGCATGTCTGTACCGCCGGTGGTTGCACCACGAATAAAAGTAAGAGACAGCCCTACCCCCTCGAAGAGTCCGGCAAACAGCGCCACCAGGATCATGTTGCCCCTATAGACGGGGACAAAGGTGGAAAACAGGTCTATCATGGCGGAGGAAAGGGCAATGGCGATAAAGGTCTTTACCACCAGCTTATAGCCGATCTCAACCACCGCCCAAAGAATGATTGGAATATTGATGAGAAAGGCCACAAGGCCGATAGGGGTGCCGAAAGCGTAATTCAACACGGTGGCAAGGCCGGTGACGCCGCCGGGGGCAATATGGTTGGGCGCGGTAAAAATACTGACCGATAAGCCATACACCGCGGAGCCAGCCAAAATAAAAAGCAGGTCCACAAATAATTCTTTCGCTTTTTTTCTTTTTTCCATCCTCATAACTCCTCTTCACTGGAAATGACAGCGAGAAACAGTTTCCGCATCCTGTCAAGTTCGCCCCGTAAGTACAGCCAGCCGAACAGGGTCTCCAGAGCTGTGGCTCCGTGGTAATCCCCCGCTTGGGCGTTTTTTGGCACATGGCCCACATGGGCGTTGCGTCCTCTAAGAGCCGTCTGCCTCTCCTCATCGGTGAGCAAGGGCCACAGCTTTTCCGCTAGGGCTTTCGCCTGAGCCTCGCAGCGCACCAGTTCCACCGATCTGGCATGGAGTTTTTGGACAGGGCAGTTCCCCCGGCTGACCAGGTACTCCCTCACCAGCAGTTCGTATGCCCCGTCGCCAATAAAGGCCAGTGTAAGGGGACTGAGTTCGTTGATAGGCGGCATTTGTGCTCCCAGCAATCGTTCCATAGGCGCTCCTTCTCAGTTGACAAAATCAAATTCCAGGTCATAAATGTCTACAGTGTCTCCTTCTTCAATGCCGGCTTCCCGCAGGGCGTCTATCACGCCGGTCCCGATAAGAACTCGCTGAAAGTACTGTAGGGACTCGCTGTCATCAAAGTTGACCGTTTCCATAATCTTTAAAAGCCAGGGGGCCTTCACAAAATACACTCCATCCTGCTGGGTGATCTCCACCTGCCCCCGCTGAATAGACTCCACGGGCTTTACCTCCGGGGCCTCGGCCTCATAACGACGGATAGGGGGCAAATCCGCCAGCCGTGCCAGAATCCCGTTTAAAAGAGAATCTACCCCCTGGCGGATCGGCGCCATAATAGGGTAAAAGGTGTATCCCTGATCCTCCACAAACTTCTGAAAATCCTCAACCTGCCCGTCAGTGGCCAGATCGCACTTGTTCCCCGCCACCAGCATGGGGCGCCGGGCCAACTCGGGATTGAACTTTTCAAGTTCCTGATTGATGATCCGGAAATCCTCCTTAGGGTCCCGGCCCTCGCTCCCCGCCACATCAACAATATGCACGAGCAGCCGGCAGCGCTCCACATGGCGCAGGAACTGGTGCCCCAGCCCCACGCCCTGCCAGGCCCCCTCAATCAGACCGGGGATATCGGCCATGACGAATGATTTGCCGTCCTGGACGCGAACCACCCCCAGCACCGGGGTCAATGTGGTGAAATGGTAGTTGGCGATATTTGGCCTGGCCTCGCTTACCACGGAAACCAACGTAGATTTCCCTACATTTGGAAAGCCTACAAGGCCCACGTCAGCCAAAAGCTTTAATTCCAACTGGACCTCCAGTTCCTCGCCGGGGGTACCGGGTTTGGCAAACCGGGGGGTCTGGCGGGTGGGGGTGGCAAAATGGGTGTTGCCCCAGCCGCCCCTCCCGCCTTTGGCGATGACCTGGGGCTCGTCCCCGGACATGTCCGCCAAAAGGCGGCCCGTTTCCGCGTCTCTAATAAGTGTACCCCGGGGCACCTTGACCACCAGATCGGGAGCGCTTTTCCCGAAGCACCGGTTGCCCTTGCCATTCTCGCCCCGCTGGGCCACATACTTGCGCTTGTAACGGAAGTCCGCCAGGGTAGAGAGGTTATCGTCCACCTGGAACACCACGCTGCCGCCCCGACCGCCGTCGCCGCCGTCAGGCCCGCCGGAGGCTACATATTTCTCCCGGTGAAAGGCTACGGCCCCGTCGCCGCCGTCACCGGCTTTGATCTTGATTTTGGCGATATCGATAAACATAAAAAGCCTCCAAAGCCGTACTTACCGCTAGTATTTCCGCTTTTTAAGCGAAAAAAGCACCTTCAGACATGGCCCGAAGATGCTTTTGAGTGCGTGCTGATAAATTTACTGCTCAACAGCATACACACTGACCTTTTTGCGGTCGGCGCCCATGCGCTCGAACTTCACATGGCCATCGACGAGAGCGAACAGAGTGTCGTCAGAGCCCTTCCCCACATTGGTGCCGGGATGGATCTTTGTTCCCCGCTGCTTGACAAGAATGTTTCCCGCCAGCACGAACTGGCCGTCGGCGCGCTTTACACCCAAACGCTTGGATTCGGAATCCCGACCGTTCTTGGTGGAACCCATACCTTTTTTATGAGCGAAAAGCTGGATATTTACCTTCAGCATACTATCTCTCCCTTTCTTATCCTTTACGGAAAATCTACATCTACATAGCCTACCCGCATATTTTCGGGATACTGTTCCTCCAAATCGGAAAGATGGAGTTTCAAACCCTGAAACAGGGGCTGACAGTCCTCAACGTCCCGCTCCTCTACCCGGAAGAGCACGTCACCCTCCGCCGCCCGAAGGGCCAGCGGGGTGATGTGGAGCACATCGGTAACGGTGTTTATCGTAAGATAAACCGCCGATGAAACGGCAGCACACAACACATCCGTCCCAGGTTCTCCCCGTTCAGAATGCCCCTGGACCGTAAAGCCCAGCAGGTGCCCGTCGTTCAACGTGAGGAATCCGACCCTGATCATCTTAGTCCTTTACGGCCTCGATCTGCACCTTGGTGTAGGGCTGACGGTGGCCGATCTTACGCTTTTCGTTTTTCTTGGACTTGTAGGTAAACACGGTAATTTTCTTGGCCTTGCCGGATTTGAGCACCTTGCCGGTAACAGAAGCGCCTTCCACATAAGGGGTGCCTACCCTGGTGTCCCCCTCGCCGAACAAAGCGATTACGGGGAACTCCACGGTGTCGTTGTCAGCGGCGTCCAGCTTCTCCACGTAAATCACGTCGCCATACTGGACCTTGTACTGCTTTCCGCCGGTCTCAATGACTGCAAACATTCTTTCTCTTCCTTTTCGTTAGTCTCGCTACGGCCAGGCGAGGCGTGACATACGCCTGCTTGCGCGGAATGGGCACAGCCCTTCCACTGCCCGCTATAAGCGGCTTAACAAGTATAACACATGCTTCCCGGTAAAGTCAAGTGAAATTTCATGGCTTTACCGGAGGGCGGTTCTGCAATAATCTTTAGCAGAACCTAAAAAAAGCCGTGCCAAGCAGCTTGCTCAGCACGGCTCACATAAGGCAGACTTTTAGGAATTGATACCAGTCACAACGCCAGATCCAACAGTACGGCCGCCCTCGCGAATAGCAAAGCGGAGGCCTTCCTCGATAGCGATGGGAGTAATCAACTCAACATCCATAACCACGTTGTCACCAGGCATGCACATCTCAGTGCCCTCAGGCAAGGTGATAACACCGGTCACGTCGGTGGTGCGGAAGTAGAACTGGGGACGATAGTTGTTGAAGAAGG
>CAZGLW010000024.1:0-24730 GCA_964525985.1 uncultured Acutalibacter sp.
CTTCGCCGGTATAGCCGGGGGCGATAACGCCGTCGGAAACCTCACGCTTTAACAACAGAGCGGTCTCTTTGTCGCATACATCGGACAGGGCGGCCCAGTCGCCGTAAGAGGACATGCGGTCGGCTCCCCGTGCGGCGGCATAGGCGGAGGCTATAGGAGAAAGCGCCAGGTCATCCACAAAATAGATTTTTTTCAGGGTATCGGAAAGGGGCACATACACGGCGGCCCCGGCGGGGGAGACATGCTTGAAAGAAGCCGCGGCGGGCAGGCCTGTGGCCGCTTTCAGTTCCTTTACCAGCTGCCAGGAGTTAAATGCGTCTAAAAAATTGATGTAACCCGGTTTGCCGTTTAAAACTGTTACCGGCAGGTCCTCCCCATCTTTCATGAAAATGCGGGACGGCTTTTGGTTGGGATTGCAGCCATACTTCAGTTCTAACTCGTTCATGTTGCTCTTCCTTTCCTTCGAAAATCATTTGTGCTTGTTTACTATCCTGGTTTCCATTTTTTCGGTTTCCAGGTCAATATACCGGGTGAAGAGGGACACCTTGTTATCCTGGTCCAGGCTGTTCCACACATTTGCGGTAAACTCATCGATATCGCCGGAAAGCTTAACCGGGGTCGGCTCTCCCTCGAAGGATGGCACCGGGTCACCGTCGCACTGGTAAGTGTGGATAAAATGCCCCAGGCCGGGCTTCGGGGAGTAAGCGAAGAACTGCCGCTGCGCAAAGCCCGGGTCACCGTTGGTACTCTTTAAAATGGACATCCAATAGCTGCCTCCGTCTTTCAGGCCTATGATACCGGATACCCGGGGAGTATACAGGGGCGGGTCTGGTTCAAAGGTGCGGGTAAGCAGTGCTTGCACAAAACGGCTGGAGGGCGCGCAGTCCGGGTCCCCCGCGATCATGTCATGTATCGTGTCGGTCTGGTCGCCGTTGGTGACAATCATTCCCCCGTCGAACATCCTCACTGGAAAATAGATCACCAGGCTGGGATCGGTCATCAGCGCCGGATCAAAGGCCCTGGTGCGCAGGCCGTCGCCCACAGCCTCAAACACCCGATTGCGGGAATTAACACTGCGGCCCATGATAAAGTAGGCGGTCACAGCTTTTTTCCCGTCCTCGCTTTTGCCGATGACGATGCCCCGGCCCGGATATGTATTGTTTCGCAGTTCTTGAAATAAATCCACTGGTTTCACGGTTCATCCGTCCTTTCAGTCTCTAATATGCACAACATTATTCACTACCGCGAGCCTGCCCTGACAGAACAGGGAAACGGCCCGGGGCAGCAGCTGCCACTCGGCCTCCTCCATCACCCTTTTTTGCAAGAGTTCGGGAGTGTCGCCCTCCTTCACGTCTACAGCCTTTTGCAAAATGATGGGGCCGCCGTCGCAGACCTCGTTGACAAAATGAACGGTGGCCCCGGTCACTTTTACCCCGCGGGCCAGCACGGCCTCGTGTACATGGAGCCCATAATATCCCTTCCCCCCGAAGGAGGGCAGCAGAGCCGGATGCACGTTCATAATGCGGTTAGGAAAAGCTTTTACAAATTCCTCACTGGTAATGGTAAGAAAACCGGCCAGTACCACAAGGTCGATTTGCCGTTCCAGTAAAGCGCCGATCAAAACCCGACTGTAGGTCTCCGTGTCAGGGTAGTCCTTTCGGCACAGGGTAACGGTTTCGATCCCCGCACGTTCCGCCCGTTTTAGAGCGAAAGCGCCGGCTTTACTGGAAATCACCACGCGTATGGCGCCGTTTCCGATCTCCCCAGCCTGCTGGGCGTCGATAAGCTTTTGCAGGTTGGTCCCGCCGCCGGACACCAAAACTCCGATGTTCAGCACAGCACGACCCCCTCTTCCCCTTTCACGACCTCGCCCATTACAAAAGGCCTCTCGCCGGCTCCGATCAAAGCGTTTAACGCGGTCTGGGCGGTTTCTTTTGAAACGGCCATACACATGCCGGCGCCCATGTTAAAGGTGTTGTACATATCGTGTTCGGGAATATTCCCCTCCTTTTGCAGCAAACCGAAAATAGGCTGTACGGGCACAGCGGCTTTTTCCACTCGGGCAGTAAGGCCGGGAACCATCATCCGTGGGATATTTTCATAGAAACCGCCGCCGGTTATGTGGGAAATGGCTTTTACGTCCGCTTTTTCAATGGCCGAAAGCGCCGCTTTCACATAAATGCGGGTAGGGGTCAGCAGGGTTTCGCCCAGGGTGCCGCCCAGTTCGTTATATCGGCGGTTCACTATCTCCATGTCGCCTTTCAATGTTTTCGCCACAGAAACGGTGATATTCATCAGCGCTCCGGCCATACCTTTCCCCGTTTCCTCACCAATATCCATTTTGCCAATACCGAACACCTTGCGCACCAGGGAGAACCCGTTGGAATGAAGGCCGGAGGAAGCGAGACCGATCAGTACGTCACCGGCCTGTAAACGGGAACCGTCGATGAGCTTGGGCTTATCCACCAGGCCTACGGTAAATCCGGCAATGTCGTAATCGTCATCAGCCATCATGCCGGGGTGTTCGGCAGTCTCGCCGCCGACCAGAGCGCAACCCGCTTGAACGCAGCCCTCGGCCACACCCTTTACAATTGAGGCGACCTTTTCCGGGATATTTTTCCCGCAGGCGATATAGTCGAGAAAAAACAGAGGCTTTGCACCGCAGCACACCACATCGTTGACGCACATAGCCACAGCGTCGATCCCGATGGTGTCGTGCCTGTCCATCAGCATGGCAATTTTCAGTTTGGTACCCACACCGTCGGTACCGGAAACCAGAATGGGCTCTTCCATACCGGAAACATTGGGGGCAAACAATCCTCCAAACCCACCAATGCCTGACACCACGCCGGGAATGGCGGTGCGCTTTACATGCTCCTTTATAAGTTCAACGGATCTGTAGCCAGCGGTCACATCCACTCCCGCCGCTTTATAGCTATCGCTGTAGCTTTTCAACGTTTCAGGAGATTCCCCTGCGGGTTTCATGCTCGTTTCTGTCATGTTCATTCCCCATTTCTGCTTCTAACATCTGGCAGCTAGATAGCCCAATTGCCGTTTTTGAAGATCTGCACCTTTTTGCCGTCCCGGGTATAGCCGGAAATATTCAGTTCTTTAGAGCCGACCATAAAGTCCACGTGGATAATGGAATCGTTGATCCCTTTTTCCTTCAGTTCCTCGTTTGTCATGTCTGCAAAACCGGGGATCGTCTCATTAAAGCCCCTTCCCAAAGCCACATGGCAGGCGGCGTTTTCGTCGAACAGGGTATTGTAGAACAAGATGCCGGAATTGGAAATGGGGGAATCATCGGGCACCAGGGCCAATTCTCCCAGCATACAGGCGCCCTCGTCCATTTTTATCATGTTCTCCAGAAGCTCCTGGCCCTTCTCTGCCTTTACGGACACGGCTTTGCCGTCTTTAAAGGTGACCGAAAATTTGTCGATCAAATTGCCCTGATATGACAGGGGCAGGGTTGACACCAGCGTTCCCTCGCACTTGCCCCGCATGGGAGAAATGAAAGCTTCTTCCGTAGGCATGTTGGGGTTGAAGAAGGTGCCGTCGATCAAAGTCTCTCCGCCGCCGTTCCAGTGAGAACCGGGAATAAGCCAGCACTTAAAATCTGTGCCGTTTTTGCTCTCGTAGTGGAGATAGTCCAGATCCAGAGCGTTCAGCTTCTCACACTTGCTCTCCAAGTCCCTGTTGTGGCGGTCCCATTCGGCCACCGGATCGTTGTCAGGCGTGATCCGCACCGTCTTTAAAATGGCCTCCCACAGTTTTTCCATTGCCGTGCTGGCCCGGTCATTGGGGAACACCTTTTTCGCCCACTTCTTAGAGGGGACGGCAATGATGGTCCACTGGTACTTGTTCTCCATTTCCATACGGAAGGGCTTCATAATCTTGCCTCTGGCCGCGCCCGCCTTTTGCATTTTCCCTACGTTCACACCCTTCAAACCGTCGGGGTCGGCAGAGGCAATATGAATCGTGGCGGGAAGCGTATCCACCAGATACTGCATTTTTGCTTTCTGCCATTCCTCCACACGCGAAAGCTGGGTCAAGGTCTCGTGACGGTACTTAAGCTTTGTAAGGGACTGGTCGCCCCAGTCAATCATGACCCACTTGGCGCCTGCCCGGTAGGCTTCTTCCGCTACCATTTCGGCAAACTCATGCTGTTCCGCCTCGGCGGAGATAACACAGCCCTGTCCCTTTTTCAGATTGACGCCGGTCCTTACAGCCAGCTGGGCGTACTTGCGCATAATCGTTTTTTTCATGGTATTTTCCCTCTCTTATTAAATAAATTTTTATAATTCCTTCACTTTTTCCTGGAGAGCAGCGTCTTTTTTTTCTACGCCCTCTTCCATCTCCCGCTTCATAGCGGAGAGCCTTGCCGCCAGGCTTTCATCAGACAAGGCGAGTATCTGGGCGGCTAAAATGGCAGCGTTGTCCGCCCCGTCGATAGCCACTGTGGCCACCGGAATGCCCGAAGGCATCTGCACTGTTGCCAAAAGTGCGTCAAGGCCGTCTAAGGTGGAGGATTTTACCGGGATACCAATAACCGGCAAAGTGGTGTGGGCGGCCAGCACCCCGGCCAGATGGGCGGCCTTCCCTGCCGCCGCAATGATAACCCCAAAGCCGTTTTCCCCGGCATTTTTGGAAAACTCCGCCGCTTTTTCCGGCGTCCGATGGGCGCTCATTACATGGGCCTGAACGGGAATATCCAGGGCCTTCAGGCGCCTGATGGCGGGAGCCACTACCGGCAGGTCGCTGTCGCTGCCCATAATAACCGCAACTTTTTTACTCATCCAGATAACCTCTTTCTCCAAATAAAATCGGCAAGGTAAAGTATATAATGAATCAAAAAAAAGTGCAAGAGTACAGGAACGAAAGGCGCAAGAAATCTCCCAGCGATTCGCCGGGAGATTTCCTGTCAATCGTCGTACCATTTTTCAAGGGCGTCAAAGTCTGCGCCGTTTATTTCACCGTTTCCGTGCCCCAGAACGATATTCAGTTCATAGAGTACGGTATAATTCCCACGGCTTGCCTCAAACCTGTCCCTGTCCACTTTCGTATCGCCCAGAATATAGGCGCCTCCATCTGCATTGTCCACGTTCCAACTGGCCTCCATATAGTAGGAATTTGCCTCATCGGCAGTGCCCACAGAGTCCCAGGGAACGTATACATATTGGTTGTTTACCGTGTCCCCGGTTGCCTGCTTTGTGAAACGGGTCAAATACACCGCGCCGTCCTTGCCCTGGGCTATACCCACAGAGCCGCCGTTCCCGCCTACCTCCTGGTAGAGGACGCCGTCGTCCAGGAGTTTCGGTCCTTTCTCCAAAAAGGTAAACAAGGCATAAGAGACACACCATGTGCCGTTTGCTGCCTGGGTTTCATACGCCGCCAGGAAATCCTGGTTCCCGTCGCCGTCAAAATCGTCCACGCACCCCAGGGGCTCGAACTGGTATTTTTCTACAAAGTTTGAAGAATCCTCGATCCAGTCGATAGCCTCATCCAGGCATTCTCCGATGCCAACCGCGGCATGAAGCTGAGGGGCGCGGGTAGGTGCTTCAGTAGGGGCTGGCGCTTCCGTCGGGAGGAGCGGCTCTTCTGCCGGAAGTGGTTCCTGGGTAGGCCGAGCGCTTTCCTGAGGCAAAACCGACCTGTTTTCTGAGAGTACCTCAGAAGCGCTTGCCGCAGTCTGTTCCGTCCGTGCACTTAGATTCCCTCCGATGAGAATACCTCCCAGCAGGGCGGAAAGCACAACGCCCACCACCGCCACGATCACAAGGGGAACGACCCATCCGGGCCGTTGAGGCTTCTGGGGGAATCCAGGACCGCCGGTCTGCGGGGCACCGGGTTGCGGGGTGCTGGGAAACTGTGGGTATTGGTTCGGGTATGGTTGTTGGGGCTGTTGATTCGGCGGCTGGTATGGCTGCTGCTTCATATTATGAACTCCTCTCTATTTCTCGTCCTTTCCCATCAATTCCTTCACCGACACGGCCAGGCCCGCCAGGCTCTGGATGTTGGAGGGCACAATAATCTTTGTCGCCTTGCCGTCGGCGGCCTTCTCAAAGGCCTCCAGGCTCTTTAATGCAATGACCGGCTCGCCGGGGTTTGCCTCGTTCATCAAACGCACAGCCTCGGCTTTGGCCTTTTGCACAGTTAAAATAGCTTCGGCTTCGCCCTGTGCCTCTCGAATTTTTGTTTCCTTTACAGCATCGGCCCGCAGCACAGCGGACTCCTTCTGGCCCTCAGCAATTAAAATGGCGCTGCGCTTCTCACCCTCGGCATCCAGGATTTTGGCACGGCGCTCACGCTCGGCCTTCATCTGCTTTTCCATAGAATCCTGAATTTCCGCGGGCGGGATGATGTTTTTCAGTTCTACCCGGTTTACCTTGATTCCCCAGGCGTCGGTGGCCTCGTCCAGAATCACCCGTATTTTGGAATTGATAGTGTCACGGGAGGTCAGGGTGTGGTCAAGTTCCATGTCGCCGATGATGTTACGCAGTGTGGTGGCGCTCAGGTTCTCAATAGCGGACAGTGGGTTCTCCACACCGTAAGCGTACAGCTTGGGGTCAGTGATTTGGAAATACACCACTGTGTCGATCTGCATGGTCACGTTGTCCTTCGTGATCACCGGCTGGGGCGGGAAATCGATGACCTGTTCCTTCAGGCTCACTTTTTTGGCAATGCGGTCAATAAAGGGAATTTTCACATGCAGTCCGGTACTCCATGCAGCATGGAAAGCTCCCAGGCGTTCCACCACAAATGCGTGTGCCTGTGGGACAATCTTGATGTTCGCGATAATGACCGCCAGAATAAAAATCACCAGCACAGCCACCACAAAAACAGTTGTAAATACAGCAAGTTCCGGCATACTTAACCTTCCTCTCTCACAATAAGCTTTACGCCCTCAATTTTTTCTACCCGCACGGAAGTCCCCTTTGGGATTTTCCCGTCGGGCTCCGCGGATCTGGCTGACCAGCTGTTGCCCAGCACGGTGGCACGTCCTGTCCCCATCACGTTATCAATGTCTTCCGTGACCAGGGCCGTTCGGCCTATTACCATATCCGCATTGGTACTCACCATTTTTCGAGCCTGGAATTTCTTCGCCAAAGGACGGGTGAGCAGCAGCGCCAGGCAGGAAACACCCAAAAACATAAGAATCTGGGCCCAGACCGGCCCGCCCAACAGGCTAACCACCAGGGCCGACATGCCGCCCGGCACGAACCAGATGGAGACCAGGCTGGGCACTGCCGCCTCAATGACCGCCGCTAAAATAGTGACAGCCAGCCAAACAATGTCCATTACTTCCAATTTACATCCCAACCCCTTTCAAATACTCAAACATTTACACCCTTATCATACTATACCCACGGGACAAATGCAATAACCAAACAAAGCCGCCCTTCAACAGGGCGGCTTCTGCCAAAGGATTTTTTCTCCCCATCAGGAAAGCAGATCCAGCTTCATGTCGCCGTCTTTGACCCAATGGAGTTTGCGCAGGCCCAGATTGATAATCCAGGAAAGCGCTGCGGGCAGAACAATGGAAATGAGCAGCAGCCCCGCCCAGTCTGTAAGGGTAATGGCGGATTTGGCCCCGGAAGCAATGTCGTTTATCCAGCCGGAGTATACGCCAATCTGCCCCACCAGACCGCAGGTGCCCATACCGCTGGAAATGGGCGCGCCGTTCATTTGAAGCTTGAACACGCAGGTGGCAATTGGGCCGGTAATGGCCGAAGCCAGGGTTGGAGCAATCCAGATGCGGGGATTTTTCACAATGTTCGGCACCTGGAGCATGGATGTGCCGATACCCTGGGCCACCAGTCCTCCCCATTTGTTTTCCCGGAAACTGATGACAGCAAAGCCCACCATCTGGGCGCAGCACCCGGCAACCGCCGCACCGCCGGCCAAGCCGGTAAGCCCAAAGGCCGCGCAGATGGCCGCGCTGCTGATGGGTAAGGTCAAAGCCATGCCTACTACCACAGAGATGATGATCCCCATAAAGAATGGCTGCAGGTCTGTGGCCCACATAATCAGGCTGCCGACACTGTGGGCCGCCGTGCCAATTGCCGGGGCACAGAGATAAGAGAGCAGGGCACCGGACAGGATGGTGACCGAGGGGGTCACTAAAATGTCTATCTTAGTCTTTTTGCTGACCAGCTTGCCAAGCTCGGAAGCCGCAATAGCGATAACCAGTACGGCCAGGGGACCGCCGTCGCCGCCCAACGTATTGGCTGCAGCGCCTACGGCTGCCAGAGAAAACAGAACCAGGGGCGGGGCCTTCAAGGCATATCCAATGGCAACGGCCATAGCCGGCCCCGCCATTGATTTGGCAAAATCGCCGATATCCGAGAGCACCTGCAAGCCGCACTGGGTGCCAATAGTGGAAATAATGGTCCCGATAAGCAAGGATGCAAAAAGCCCCTGGGCCATAGCACTCATGGCGTCTACAAAATACAGGCGGCAATAGGCTTTTACCGTCTCCCAAACGCCCTTCTTTTCAATTTGTGTTTCGCTCAAAGTTTTTCCTTTCTATACTCATCCGTTTCATTGGATGTCCCAAACAGGATGCCATAATACTGCGATTTTGACATTCCAGTTTCGTTATTTTTGGCGGACTGTATATTGGCTATGTTGCCCGTCGGTCCGTCCGCTTTGCCGGGGCTGCGCCAACGGGTTTTTCCCGTTTCATCCGGCCGCGCCCCGTTCGGGTGGCGGTACATTCCTTTGAGCCGTATTGATTACTTGTGATATTTTGTCCCGGACAGAATTTGAAATCCCCGGTAGATCTGCTCGCACAGCATGACCCGGGCCAGCTGATGCGGAAAAGTCATGGGCGACATGGAAATCTTCTCCCCAATAGTCTTCACCTTTGGCGACAAGCCGTGAGAACTGCCGATAACAAAGGTCACCGCACCGGGAGAATCCATTGCTCCTGCCAGCCGTTTCGCCAGTTCCTCTGAGGAAATCTCCCGCCCCTCGATACACAGCGGGTAAGCCGTTCCCACAAGCTTCCCCCTGATCGCATCCCCCTCTTTTTCCAGAGCGGCGGCTATCTCGGCGGCGGAGGGCTCCTGCGGCAGGCGAATCTCCGGCAATTCTGCAATCTCAAAACGGCAGAAGGGACGCAGACGTTTTTCATATTCCGCCGCTGCGTCCCGCCAATAGGCTTCCTTCAGCTTTCCCACGCAGATGAGTCGCACTTCCAGCATATGCCCCTCCTTAAAATATGATTACTCTCCCCCGGTTGTTTTCCGGAGCGGCGGCATCCAGCAGAAAGTCCGTGTCCCGCACATACCCGGCCCGGGTCAGCGCGTTCAGGGATTCTTCCACAGCCAGGGAGGGGGTGTTGTTTTCCCGGCTGAGATGGGCCAGCAGAAACCGCTTTGTACCGGATTTGGCAAGTTCCGGCAAAAACGCCGCGCAGGCAGCGTTGGACAAGTGGCCGCGGTCAGATAGGATGCGCTGTTTTAAATAATAAGGATAGCGCCCGCTGCGGAGCATCTCCAGGTCATGGTTCGACTCAATCACCACGAAATCGGCCCCAAACAGGTTTTCTTTCACCTCGTCTGAGAGGTACCCCAGATCGGTAGAAAGGGTAAATACGCGCTTGTCGTCTGTAACTACTCGGAACCCTGTAGGCTGGGCGCAGTCGTGAGATGTGGGAAAGGGAGTTACGGTCATGCCCGCGATCTGCATTTCCGGAACAGCTTCATAAGACTCCACATCCTCCAAATCCCCCCGTAAAGCCGTCAAAGTGCCGGCGGAAGCGATAACAGGCAGGCCATATTTTTTTGCGAACACCCGCAGCCCCGACACATGATCGGCATGCTCGTGAGTTACCAGGATCCCCTGTATGGCCAGAGGATCTACCCCGCAGAGTTTGAGTATGCTGTCCAGTTGTCGGGCGCTTCTGCCCGCGTCGATCAACAGCCCCGCGCTTCGGGACCCTATGTAATAGCTGTTCCCCGAACTGCCGGAAAACAGCGGACAAAGCCGTGCCATTTTCTCTTCCCACTTTCCAGTTTTTGAAAAGATAAGGGAAACCCGGTAGGAGTTTCCCTTAATTCACTTGCCTCCGCCAGCTGATCAGCCGGTTTTTCTCATCATGTCGTCCGGCTTTTGGCTGCGGTAAATATCGGCCCCCAGACGCACCAGCTTGTCCACAATGCTCTCGTACCCGCGCTCGATATACTGGATGTCCTCAACCTGGGTAACTCCCTCTGCGGCCAGACCGGCAATAATCATAGCCGCGCCGGCCCGCAGATCCAGGGCCCGTACAGGAGCTCCCTTTAAATGATCCACTCCCTCTACAATTGCCACCTTGCCGTCCACTGTAATCTGCGCCCCCATGCGGAGCAGTTCGTCCACATACTTAAAACGGTTACTGTCGTAAACGCTTTCATTTACCATGCTCGTCCCGCGGGCAATAGACAGCAGCGTGGTGATCTGGGGCTGCATGTCTGTGGGAAAACCCGGATGGGGCATGGTCTTTATAGTACATTTTTTCAGGGGCCGGCTGCGCACCACCCGGACCGTGTCGTCCCCCTCCTCCACGGTAACGCCCATCTCCACCAGCTTGGCGGAAATGGATTCCAGGTGCTTCGGGGTCACATTCTTTACCGTAACGTCGCCCCCTGTGGCTGCGGCAGCTACCATATAGGTGCCCGCCTCGATCTGGTCGGGGATGATGGAATAGGATGCTCCCCGAAGCTTCTGCACCCCGTGGATCTTGATGGTGTCCGTTCCGGCGCCCCGGATATCGGCCCCCATAGTATTGAGAAAGTTTGCCAGGTCAACAATGTGCGGCTCTCTGGCCGCGTTTTCGATGATTGTAAGGCCGCGTGCTTTCACAGACGCGAGAATGATGTTGATGGTGGCTCCTACCGTTACCAGGTCCATATAGATGTTGGCCCCGTGAAGATCATTCTCCGCCCGAACGGTAATCATGCCGTTGTCTAGGCTGTACTCGCAGCCCAAAGCAGCAAAGCCCTTTAAATGTTGGTCAATGGGGCGAACTCCCAGATTGCACCCTCCCGGCATGGGGACCACAGCGCTACGGCAGCGGCCCAGCAAAGCGCCAATGAAATAATAGGAGCCCCTCATCCGCCGGGCACAATCGGCAGAGACCGTGTCCGTATCAATAGGTCTGGGGTCTACCTCAATGGTATGCCTGTCCGGATAATTCACCTTAGCGCCCATTTCTTCCAGGATGAAAGCTACAGATTTTACATCGGAAATATCCGGGATATTTTCGATCAAACATGGAGAATCAGCCAGAATCGCCGCCGGAATAATGGCCACCGCCGCGTTCTTTGCTCCGCTGATTTCCACTTCGCCAACCAAACGGTTGCCGCCTTTAATCACGTATTTATCCAAAATTACACTTCCCAGGGGCCCAAAGGCCGGGCCAGTATGAAAGATCTTTACTTTACGTTCCTAGTATTTGACCGTTTCCTAATCATAATACATCCCGGAAGAAAAGTCAATGCTCTGGGCGCTTCGCACATCAAAAAAGGGGAATCTTTGTAAAATTTGCACAATGATCTTTACGACTGTCTTTCGTTTACGCTTCTCTCACTTTTTCCCGAAGGCCACAGGCTTCTCCTCACCCCTGCGGAGCCTGCCGATGTTGGAGCGGTGCTTCCAAAGCACCAGAACCCCGATAAACAATGCCACCACCGTGACAAACAGAAGATACGCCAAAGAATGCCCGGCGTTCCCGGAATAGGGGCTCCCTGTAAAATCCAAGAAGAATGAACTCAGGAAGACGTAGACGGGATACATGGCCGCGCAAACGATAGACGCCAGAGAAACGATGCGCTTCAGGATAAATACCACAAGGAAAGTGGCGATAATCAGCAAAAACACCCGCCAGTCAGTCATCAGGATCATGGCTGCGCTGGTAACGATTCCCTTGCCGCCCTTAAAGCCGAAATACAGTGGGAATATATGGCCCAGCACGCAGCACAAGCCGGCAGCGTACCTGCCAACAGGCAACAGCTCGCCTCCCATACCGGCCCAGGTCATAATTCCCAAAGCCAGCAGGACCGCCGCCACGCATTTCACAAAGTCGCCGATAAAAGTGATAAGGGCAGGCAGCTTCCCCACACTGCGGAGCATATTTGTCATGCCCGCGTTTCCGCTGCCTTTTTCCCGAATGTCCCCCTTCTTGAGAAGCCGGGTAAGGATGATAGACGAATTTACGCTGCCGAAAAGGTATCCCTCCACAGCGCACAGCAGCAGGGAAAGGGCCAGCATCAAAATTGGGACCTGGGAGATCGTATTGTTCATAACCACACATCCTTTTTTGGGTTTTTGTTCGTCAGTTACGCGTCCCTGTCCTTCCTTTCTCTTCCGATCAGCCGCACCGGGGTGCCCTCCAGACCGAAGGTGTCACGGATCCGGTTGACCAGATAGCGCTGGTAGGAATAATGGAACAGTTCATTGTCATTGACAAAGCAGATAAACGTGGGGGGCCTGGTAGACGCTTGGGTCATGTAGTAAATTTTCAGCCGCCTGCCCTTGTCTGTGGGCGGCTGCACCCGGGCCACAGCCTGGGCCAGAATGTCGTTTAAAACGCCTGTGGTCACCCGCATAGCGTTGCTCCGCGCCGCAAGCTTTATCATCTCAAACATTTTGTCCAGCCGCTGGCCGGTCTTGGCTGAAATGAACAAAATAGGGGCATAAGACATAAAAGAGAAATCCTTTTCCAGCTTTTCCCGCATCTCCTGCATGGTCTTGCCGTCCTTTTCCACCGCGTCCCATTTATTGACGCAGATGACGCACCCCTTTCCGGCTTCGTGGGCAATGCCGGCCACCTTAGAATCCTGGTCGGTAAAGCCCACCTGTGCATCTATCAGGATCACGCACACGTCCGCCCGCTCCACAGCCATTTCGGCCCGCAGGTTGCTGTAGTGCTCAATAGCGTCCTTTACCTGGCTTTTCCGACGAAGCCCGGCGGTATCGATAAAGGTAAAAGTACCGTGTTCGTTCTGTATGGTGGTATCCACCGCATCCCGGGTAGTACCGGCAATATCGGAAACGATGCAGCGGTTCTCCCCCGCTGCCTTGTTGACCAAAGAGGATTTGCCCACATTTGGTTTGCCTATTACCGCCACCTTGATTGCGCCGCTTTCCCCGTCCTCCTCCTGCTCTTCCGGCAGCAGGGCGCAGATACGGTCCAGCAGGTCGCCGGTACCGTGGCCGTGGACGGAGGAAACCATTACCGGGTCGCCCAGACCCAGGTTGTAGAACTCGTAAAACTCCGGGGGCGGCTCACCGATAGAATCGCACTTGTTCACGCATAGCACCACCGGAACCCCGCTTTTTAAAAGGATGTCCGCCACGTCGGAGTCGGTTGCCGTCACCCCCGAGCGGATATCGGTCACCAGAATAATGGCCTGGGCGGAATCAATAGCGATCTGGGCCTGCTCCCGCATCTGGGTCAAAATCACATCTTTAGAGGCCGGCTCGATGCCGCCGGTGTCCACCAGTGAAAACTTCTTGCCGCACCACTCCGTGTCACCGAAGATGCGGTCCCTGGTCACGCCGGGAGCGTCGTCAACAATTGACAGCCGCCTTCCCACGATTTTATTGAACAATGTAGACTTGCCCACATTGGGCCTGCCCACAATGGCTACAATGGGTTTTGCCATATTTTATGACCACCTCCCTTTCTCGCTCAGCTTTCCGCGCTATAACAGTTCTTTTGCGAAACAGATCGCACCCTCCAGCTTGTCATAGGGCGGATAATTCTCAATTCGGCGATACCCCAAACCGGTATACAGCCCCACTGCCGCTTTCATGGCTTCCCTTGTTTGAAGGATCGCCCTTCTGAACCCTTTCTCCCGAATCCTGTTCTCAAGACTTTCCATCATGTCCCTGGCGATGTGCTCCTTGCGGTAAGCCGGTTCCACCCAGACCCGCTTGATTTCAGCATCCGTTTCAGAATATCTTTTAAAGCTGGCGCAGGCTACCGGCACATGACCGCTGTCGTAGGCAATGAGCACGTCGTCAATATCGTTTAAAACGTTGAAGGGCACAAAGGCTTTTCTGTTCTCCAACCCGCCTGCCATCTGGCTGTAAAATTCTTCTGCAACGGCGTAGAAATACTGAAACGCCCTGTCGGAGCCGTCGGTCCATTCATAGCTGATCTCCATATCCTGCCTCCCGCGCGCCGCGCCTTATCCATGCTCCCAAGCGCCCTCATAAGGATTGTACCCCGGAGTCTCCGGGGCGGGCCATCCCAAAATGGCCGCCAGCAGGGCTTCGCCGGTGGGGCCTGTTCGCTTGACTGGCACACCCAGCTCCGCTTCCAGCTGCTCCCGGGTCATATCGTCAAGAAAAATATCTTCCCCGGCCTTCATCATGCTGCCGGAAAGCAGCACCTCGTCACCCAGTTTCCTGACCTTTAGGGCCTTCAGCAGGTCCTGCCCTGTCAAAAGGCCGGTAACGTTTACCGTGCCGCCGAAAAAGTCGTTGTGCACGGGGAACAGGTTTATAGTTAAATTATGGCATTTCTGGCGCAATCCGTCAAGGAGGGAATTTAAAAAGGGGCAGACCCCTTCCCCGGTTGGGATGGTGACCTTTCTGGGGCTGGGGCAGGCGCTCTCATCCACGTTCTTTTCCTCCATAGCCCAGTCAAATTCGTCCTGCATGTTCCGCAGCATGCCCACGCCGTTTTCAATCTGGGGACACTCCTCGTAAAATTCCAGGGGCGGGATGGGCCTTTCCGCCAGCAGGTAAAATTCGTCGGAGGCGTATACCGTCCGGCTGCCCCTCTCCCTCAAAAAGATTTCCCCATATCGTTCCAGAATATCCAGCACATCCCCGGCGGTCTCTTTCGTATAGGGCTTTAAAGGGTACAGCCCCTCCCGGTAGCGGGTAAGTCCCACCGGTACGCAGGCAACGCTCAACAGGCTTTCTCCCAGACCATACAGCTTATCCAGGGAATATTCCAGAGCGGAACCGTCGTTGAGCCCGGGGCACAGCACGATCTGACAGTTGAGCTTTACTCCTCCTTCCGCCAGCCTGTACAGGTGCCGCAGGGATTCCCCCGCAAACCGGTTGTGCATCATCTTGCAGCGAAGTTCCGGATCCATAGTATGAACGGACACATTGATTGGGCTGATGTGCATTTGCAGGATACGGTCGATCTCCCTGTCATCGATATTCGTCAGGGTAATGTAATTGCCAAACAGAAAGGAGAGCCTGTCATCGTCATCTTTAAAATACAGAGTCTCCCGCATACCGGGAGGCAGTTGGTCGATAAAACAGAACACACATTTGTTTTTACAGGAACGCTGCTGGTCCATGAGATATGTGTCAAATTCCAGGCCGATACGGGCGTACTGGGGCTTTACCAGTTCTACCGAGTAGGGTTCCCCGCGCCGTGTAAGCTTCAGGCGCAGTTCACGCTCAGTCTCAAAAAAACGATAGTCCAGCACGTCGGCAATGTCGTGGCCATTAATGGAGAGCAAAATATCCCCCGGCATGACACCCAAACTTTCCGCCCTGCCTCCTTTTTCCACACCGCTGATTTTTACAGCCACTGGTCCGCCTCCTCCCTGAAAGCTGAAAAAAGGGAGCGCGTTGGCCGCGTTCCCTTCTCTCGATTCCGCAGAAAAATTTACGCTTCCTTCTTCACGACCTGGCGGCCATCATAATAGCCGCAGCTGCCGCAGACTCTGTGAGGCGTTTTATACTCTCCGCACTGGGGGCACTTCATCAGGGCGGGGGCCTGAAGCTTCCACACCTGAGAGCGCCTCTTGTTCTTCCTGGCACTGGATAATTTCCCCTTGGGTACTGCCATACCGTAGCACCTCCTTAAACCTTCAAATATTTTCAGTCGACTCCATTTCAGAGCCCATGCACATAAAACTTCCGCAAAACGCGGTTTTTAACAACAAAACTACAACAGACTTTTCAGCACCTGGAGCCTGGGATCAATCTCATGGCTGCCGCAGCCGCAAGGCCCTTCATTCAGGTTCTTCCCGCACCTGGGGCAAATCCCCCTGCACTCAGGAGAGCAAAGAAACTTTGAGGGCATGTCCAGCAGGATATCTTCCCGCAAAAGCTCATCCAGATCCAGTTTCTCGTCCGGGACCGCAACAAACGCGTCATCGTCCTGATCATCGCCAAGCTCCCGCACCAGGGTGTGTGAAAAATGTTTCTCATAGCCTCTGGAAACAGTCTCGCAGCAACGGTCGCAGGGCATAGTAACCGTATAAGCCGCGCGCACGGTAAGCAGAGCCGACTCCGCAAAGCCCCGGAGCCCGGCTGTCACCTTTACAGGCGCAAGAAACGGCCTGACGCCGCCCAATTCCAACCCGCTCAGGTCCAGGTCATACTCCACCGTATCTTCCGGGCCCGCCCCCGTTTGAGCGCCCTGGAAATACTTTTTCAGATCGATGATCATAGCCAAGTCCTCATGCCGTACTGGTATATTATACTGGCTCAAACTTTCGTTGTCAAGGGATTTTTCACGGAAAAAGGCGGCCCGCAAAGCCGCCTTTTCAGGTTTTGCTCCTGCTTATTTCAGCACATACTTGGCGGCGGAAGCAGGTATCTCCTCATCCGCGGCGGAAATCAGCAGGACAAGGTTGGTATCGGCAGCCTGCGCCAGCTTTTCCAGTTCGGGCACAAGCTCCTCCAGGACCTCGGCGCCGGTGCCGGTGATTTTCAAAGTGGAATCCACCAAAATGTCGGTCACATCGTAATTGCCGGCGCAAATGCCGCTGATAAAGCCAAACAGTGCCCCAGCCCCTTTGATATCGTACGCGTCAGAGTCCACCAGGCGGACAGCGTGGGAAATATCGTAAGTCAGCTTCTGGCCTTTCTCAATGACGACCACATTGCCCTGGGATTTCTCCAGAGCGGCGTTGGCCAATTCGATGAGTTTTTTTGTCTTGCCGGAGCCTTTTTTGCCGGTCAAAAGAGTAATCATGATTAAACTCTCCTTTATTTTATTCTTCCGCCCAAAAGGACGGCTGGGTCCTTATTTAATCAGCCTTGCCTCCAAGTCGGCTTTGGCCTCTTCGTAGCCGGGCTTACCCAGCAGAGCGAACATGTTCTTCTTGTAGCTTTCCACACCGGGCTGGTTGAAGGGGTTGACGCCCAGCATATAGCCGGAGATTGCGCAGGCCTTTTCGAAAAAGTAGATGATCTGGCCCAGGGTGTCCTCGGAGAAGTCGGGGGCGTGGATTACCACATTTGGCACACCGCCGTCGTTGTGGGCCAGCACTGTGCCCTGGAACGCCTTTTCGTTTACAAAGGACATGGTACGGCCCTCCAGATAGTTCAGACCGTCCACATTTTCGGGATCATTTCCCAGGGTAATTTCATGGACGGGCCTGTCGATGAGCATGACCGTCTCGAACATGGAGCGGTTGCCGTCTTGCAGGTACTGGCCCAAAGAATGCAGGTCGGTAGAGAAGATGACGGAAGCCGGGAACAGGCCCTTGTGGTCCTTGCCCTCGCTTTCGCCGAAAAGTTGCTTCCACCACTCGTTCATCATGGCGTAGCGGGGCTCGTAACTCACCATTACCTCAATACACTTGTGCTTGTTGTAAAGAATGTTACGGATAGCCGCGTACCGGTAGCAGTCGTTCTTTTCAATGGAAGGGTCGTTATACAGGTCAGCGGCTTTGCCGGCCCCAGCCATCAGTGCGTCAATATCGGCGCCCGCAACAGCAATGGGCAGCAGGCCTACGGCGGTAAGCACCGAATAGCGGCCCCCTACATCGTCGGGCACCACGAAAGTCTCAAAGCCCTCTTTGTCGGCCAGCTGCTTCAAAGTGCCCTTCTGTTTGTCGGTAGTGCAGAAGATACGCTCTTTAGCGCCCTCTTTTCCGTATTTCTTTTCCAGCAGTTCGCGGAACACCCGGAAAGCAATGGCCGGCTCGGTAGTGGTGCCGGACTTTGAAATCATATTGATGGAAACATCCTTGCCCTCGCAAATATCCACCAACTCCTGCAAAGCCGTGGAACTGATACTGTTCCCGGTAAAATAGATGGCCGGGGTATCTTTGCGCAGATCGTTGTAGCGATCAGACTTTAAAAATTCAATGGCGGCCCGGGCTCCCAGATATGACCCGCCGATGCCGATGACAATAAACACGTCGGAATTGGCCTTTACCCGTTCCGCTGCTGCCTTGATCCTTTGGAACTCTTCCCTGTCGTAATCTTTGGGCAGAGTGACCCAGCCGAGAAAGTCGTTCCCCAGGCCCCTGCGGGAAGACAAAAGATCGTGGGCGGCAGTCACCTGGGGCTGGATGCCCTCGTACTCATGCTGAGAGATAAAGTCTTTCAAATACCCGTCGTTCAGTTTCAGCGGCATAACAACGCACTCCTTTTTATTTCCTGAGCTTTGACAATCCTTACCTGTTTCTATTCTACAATAACTCTCCGCAATTTGCAAGGCAAGTTTCTTACTCTTTCCAAAAAGTTTAAAAGTTTCGGCTACAACGTAAGAAAACTCTTTAAAAGCCAGAAAAACGCCGAACTGAAGGTGACGGCCTCCACGTCCCCGCCGGCGGTCACGTCCGCCCGGGCGACGGTCTCGCCGTCAATAGTATAGGTTACCGTCCCAACCACGTCGCCTGTGCGGACCGGGGCTGTCAAATTGTCTTTCAGCACTACCGATGTTTCCAGCTTTCCCTTCTCATCTGTCTTTGTGAGAATATTAGGAATCTCTCCCACCCGTACCGCCACTGTCTCTTCCATACCGCCCGCCACCGGCACATTCTCCAGGGCCGGGGCTTCCGGCACAGTAACTGCCCAACCGGCAAAGCCAAAGTCTAACAGGGCGGCGGCATCCTTAAAGCGGTCGTCCGTGCTGGGGGCCCCCAGCACTACCGCCACAAGGCTCAGGGAATCCCGTTCCGCCGTTGCCGCAATGCAGCTGCCCGCCTGGGAGGTAGTACCGGTTTTAAGCCCTGTAATTCCGTTATAAGAACGAATCAGCTTGTTGGTGTTCACAAGTTGGGTCTGTCCGTCCCTGACATAATCAATCCAGGTAAGGGTATAGTCGAAGATCTTTTGGTGCTTTATCAGTTCCCGGCTCATCAGCGCCACATCATAGGCGCTGGTCACGTGGCCCTCCTCATCCAGGCCGTTGCAGTTTTTAAACACTGTATCTTTCATGCCAAGCTTCTGGGCTTTTTCGTTCATTTTTTGGACAAAAGCATCCTCGCTGCCCGCCACATTTTCCGCCAGCACTACCGCCGCGTCGTTGGCGCTCATGATGACCGTTGCCTTCAGCAGGTCGTCCACAGTCATCTGCTCCCCTTCCTTCAGCCAGATATCGGACCCGCCCATAGAGGAGGCGTGGGCAGAGGCGGAAAGAGTGTCCGTCAGGGAAAGCTGGCCAGCCTCTACGGCATCAAAAGTCAGGCACAGGGTCATAACTTTTGTAATGGAGGCACAGGGCCGGATGGAATGGGCATCTTTTTCATACAGTACATTGCCGGTAGCGGCTTCAAGCAGGACAGCAGAGGGAGCGGCAAGTTCAGGGCCGCCGCTTTCCACCGTTTCGCCCCGGACGCTCCACGGAAGGAACACGGCCGCCGCCGTCAGCAGCGCCGCCAAAAGCAGCGAAAACCTTTTTTTCATAAGAAACGGCACATCCTTTCTTTTGCTTCCCTAAAGGATATGCCGTCCATTCAAATTCCATGTAATATTTTTTCTGCCCGGCCCTCTGCTCCCTCATGTCCGCTTGATCCTCAGGAACGCGCCCTCTCCCACGTCCAGTGCCGTTTTCCAGTACACGGTCATATCGGCGTGTGGAGCCGAATCAATGGGCTCCCAGTCCTGGTTATAAAGTTCTGAAAGTGTGGATGTGAAGGGCTCTTTTCCCGGCTGGAGCACATCGACCGCGTCCCCCCTGAAAAACCGGTTCCGCTGCCGCAAGTTTACATAACCCCCAGAACGTCCCAGCGCAACGGCTGCCAGTTCATATTTCCGGGTATACTGGCTCCTGTCAGGAGTCTGGCCCGGCTGGCCGCCGAAATAGAAGCCCAGTGAGTAGGTCCGGTGGGAAATCTTCTCGGTCTCCTCCAAAATCTTCCGGGGCATGGGCTCCCCGGGGTTATCAAAGGCAAAATCGATTGCTCTGCGGTAAGCCGCGGTAACGCAGGCCACATAATAGGCCGACTTTGCCCGTCCCTCTATTTTCAAGCTGGTCACCCCGGCGTCTGTCATTTCGGGTATGTGCTCGATCATACACAAATCGTTGGAATTAAAAATATACGCGCCCTTTTCCTCCTGCACCAGAGTGAACTGCCGGCCGGGCCGTTCCTTCTCCGTCAGAAAGTATTCCCATCGGCAAGGCTGGGCGCACTGGCCCCGGTTGGCGTCCCGGCCGGTCATATAGTTGGAGAGCAGGCACCGGCCGGAAAAGGACACACACATGGCCCCGTGAACAAAGGCTTCCAGTTCCAGCTCCGCCGGAGTGTTGTCCCGGATCCCCCGAATCTCATCCAAAGGCACCTCCCTTGCCAGCACCACCCTGCTGGCGCCAAGTTCATAACAGGCCTGAGCGGCGGCATAGTTGACGATACCAGTTTGAGTGGAAATGTGCCGGGCCACCTGCGGGGCGTACCGCTCAGCCATGCGCAGCACCCCCAAATCTGAGATAATGAAGGCGTCCACGCCGATCTCACCGCAAAAGCTGAGAAATGCCGGCAGTCCCTCCAGTTCGTCGTTTCTTGGCAGGGTGTTGCAGGCAACGTGTACCCGCACCCCGTTCTCATGACAGAATTCCACCGCCTCACGCAGTTCGCTCTCCTCAAAATTGGCCGGGGCAGACCGCATACCAAAGCTTTTTCCCGCCAGGTACACGGCGTCGGCCCCGTAACGCACGGCGGCAACCAGCCGCTCCATATCCCCAGCGGGGGAAAGCAGTTCCGGCTTTTTCACTGGTTTCATGGCGCCCTCCTTACGCCAGGCCGGCCAGGACCAGGTTCTCTTCATGTTCCCAGGAAGTGCTGGCATAATAGGCGGTGCCGTCTGCGGCATGACAGAAATACAGCCAGGAAGAAGCGCCGTCCTCGTCGCTGGGGTTGAGTGCCGCCTGGATGGCGGCGATGCCGGGATTGCAAATGGCTCCGGCGGGCAGGCCGGTGACTCCGGTGCTGTAGGTGTTGTAATTGCCGTAGGGCAAAGCTCCCTCCTCCGGTATCTCCGCAGCGTTTTTATAGGGGTAATAAGTGGTAGAATCACATTCCAAGAAGAAAATGTCGTTTTCCGCGCCGAAATCCAGGCGGTTGTGGATAACTGCGGAAACATCGTACATATCGCTTTCGCTGGCGGCCTCGCTCTGGATGATAGAGGCCATGATAATGATCTGGTCCATAGTATAGCCGGACTGCTGGATCTTCGCCAGAGTGCTGTCGCTCATCTTCTCGTGGAAGTTGTTGAGCATTTTGCCTACCACCGACTCAATCTCCTCTCCCTTCCAGAAGTCATATGTGTCGGGGAACAGATAACCCTCAAGCTTGTAATACCTGCCGGAAACATCGCCGATAGCGGCCACTTCCTCATAGTTTGTAAAATCGCCGTTTAAAGCCGTTAAGAACTCCTCCTGGGAACACACCTCGTTGTCCTCCAGGAGCTTTGCGGCCTGCAAAGCAGTAATGCCCTCGGGGAAAGTGACGGTGACCACTTCTCGGGTCTCGTTACCCCCCTGCAGGGTATTTAAAATGTCCTCATAATCCAGATTGGTACCAATCTGGTACACGCCGGGCTCAAAATAGGACCAGTCATCCACCGTCACCTTAGAATAGAGAGAAAAAAATTCCGGCTCTTTAATGGCCCCCTTGCTGTATAAAATACCCGCCAACACCTCGGGGGTGACTTCTTCGGGCACTACCACCTCGGTGGTGCCCTCGTTGCGGCCCACAGCGAAGAAATCGTTGGAGCCGCCAATCAGATAAGACGCCAAAGTAAAGGACAGCAGCAGCACCATGCACAGCCACACAACGGCAAAGACCCGCTTGTTTTTCCGGGCCTTAAGCTTGTTCCTCTTTTTGTGGGCTTTCTTTTCGGCTTTCCGTTCTTCCTCCGAAGAATAGGCCCTGCTGTAAGAATCTCCATACGGGCTGCGGCGGACCGCCTCCTGCCGGAGCGGGTCAAAACTGCCGGAAGCCAGGTCCCGCTCGTCGATATTCAGCTTAAATTCACCGGTACCTTTCCGGTTCTGTTCCGGCCGTCCGTTCATAATCTCACCATCTTTCCGTAGTTGCCGTTATTCTTCCCACTGGATACCGCTTTGGATCTCCCGGGCCTTCTCCCGGGAAACCAGCGCTTCCACCAGCTTCAACCCGAATTGGGCAGAGACCCCCATGCCCCGGGCCGTTATGAAATTCCCGTCCCGGCACACATAGCTTTCGCTCAGTTCGGCCCCGCCGTCCGTCAGGTCCGCTTGAAAACTGGGGAAAGAAACAGCCTTTTTCCCATTTAAAAGCCCCTTATGGGCCAAAATGGACGGGGCGGCGCAGATGGCTCCAATCAAAACGCCTTTTTCGGCGCACCGGTCAATCAAACCCTGGACTACGGGGGAGGCCTCCAGGTTTTTCGTACCTTTCCCCCCGCCGGGCAGAACCAGGGCTTCCAGCCGTTCCGGGTCGATCTCCTCCGCGCACTGATCCATTTTTACCGTTATGCCATGAGACCCGGCCACCTCCATTCCGGTAACCCCGGCCATTACAACGGAAAGCCCTGCCCGGCGCAGGATATCCACCGGAGCCAAAGCCTCCACTTCCTCAAAGCCCTCCGCGAACAGTACAGCAATCATAGCGTTCCTTCCTTTCCGTCTGCGGCGCCCAGCGCCAGCCGCAGTACCTCCCGGTGTATCTCCTCCACAGGCCGGGGACTGTCCCCCCGGCCGCAGGGAACAACATCCCAGGAAAGCCTTTCCGCGGCAAAATGGGCGCAGGCAGCGCACCGCTTTAAATATTCCAAATGGTTCTCGTGAATGTCCTTCTTTCCCTCGTTCCCCTGATACCGGCGGGAAAGGAGCCGCTGGGAAATCTCCACCGGCATGTCCAGATAAATGACCCGGTCCGGCTTGGGCAGGCGCAGCTTGCCGTACTCCAGATCCTCCACCCACAGGAGATAGCTTTCCCAACTTTCCCTGCCGAGCTTGCCCATCTGATAAATATAATTGGATGTAGTGTAGCGGTCAGCCAGGATCGTCGCGTCCCGGCGGTATTCCTCCCCCCAGCACCGGCAGAAGCTGGCAAAACGGTCTGCCGCGTAAAAAGTGCTGACGGCATAAGGGTTCACGTCTGCCGGGTCGGCGCCGAACTCCCCCGCAAGGTACATCTTCACAAGCGATGAGGAAGGGGAACCATAATCCGGGAATTTTACGGTTTTTACTTCCCTGCCCCTTGCGGAAAGGGCCTTTTGCAGCAGTTGGAACTGAGTGGACTTCCCGCTGCCGTCCAACCCCTCTAATACTATAAGGCTCATAGTTTTCCACCTACAGCTTGGAGAATTTTTCCCGCACCTCTTCCGCTTTCCCGCAGGACATGGACCCTTCGGGGCAGGCGCCCCGCACGCAGCCCGGGCCGGCATTCCGGAACAGGTTGGGGGCCACAGCCCTGACTTCCTTCAGCATTTGGGTGGCAAGTTCCCTTATCTCCCACTGGGCCCGGCTGCAGCACCGGAGAGAGAAAAAGTTCATCAGCGACCGGGCGTCCATAGTACAAAGCATTTTTGTGGCGCAGGCGTTTGGCAGCACGAAGCGGGCGTCCTCAATGGCCATTTTCTCGGCCTTTCTGGCCGCGGACTTTTCATCCTCGCCCTGAGCGGTCAGCTCCTTGATATGCTTTTCCTTTAAAAGGGCCGCTAATGCCTCGTAATGCTTCGCGTCTTCCTCCATCGCCCTTAAAAATTCTTCCCTTGCTTCGGGAATGGCCTCAATCTCCGGCGGGACGACGAATGAAAAGGCAGCTTTATTACCCCCCGCCTCCCGGACATAGCGCTGGCTCTGCACGCTGAATGAAGCAATGCGGTGCCGGGTAATCTGGGCCAGCAGGGACCGGGACACGCCTTCAATTCCAAAAGTAAAGCTGGCATGTTCGATAGGGCTTTGGTGACCGATGTTGGAAAGGTGATCCAAAAAGCTCTCCACCTTTTCGTCGGTCAGCCCGTCGTACAGGGTGTCAATATCAGACGAGGCGTAGCACAGCTTGGCCGCACAGGCTACGGTCTTCTCAGGCTCCGGGGTATAGGCCAGCAGTTTTACAAGCATTAAAAATCATCCTTTCCGGGCAATGTTGTACCGTTCCGTATGTTTATTATCCACGGCGTTTCTCCGTAATGATTGCCTTGCAATCATCGCACTTCTGCCGCTTTCCTCACAGCGGGAGAAACGCGGTACTTTTGGCAGGGCCAAAAGGCGGGCGCTTCGCGCCAGAGCGTTTCTCCGTAATGATTGCCTTGCAATCATCGCACTTCTGCCGCTTTCCTCACAGCGGGAGAAACGCGGTACTTTTGGCAGGGCCAAAAGGCGGGCGCTTCGCGCCAGAGCGTTTCTCCGTAATGATTGCCTTGCAATCATCGCACTTCTGCCGCTTTCCTCACAGCGGGAGAAACGCGGTACTTTTGGCAGAGCCAAAAGGTGGGCGCTTCGCGCCAGAGCGTTTCTCCGTAATGATTGCTTTGCAATCATTATTATACTATAACGCCTTCCCGTTTTCAAGTGCCGTGATTGAAGACGGAGGAGCGGGAA
>CAZGLW010000025.1:0-24357 GCA_964525985.1 uncultured Acutalibacter sp.
TTCTCTACTCTTTCAACGTGCGGAATAATTCCAGAGTTCCAAAGGGCGGCATGTACTAAGCCTAAAGAAAACCAAATCACTTCAAAAGCCCTTTCCGGAACCCCGGAAAGGGTTTTTCTAGTCGTGGAAAATGTTGCACTCCCGTTGAAAAATAAACCTCAAACGTGTTTCTGGGACGCAAATACAGACTTTGTAAAGGAATGATTGACATATAATAATTTTTATGTAAAATATAAACAGTTTAGTTATTGAAAAGAGGACCTTGATATGGCTGGCACCTTTGTGATGTGATTCAGCAGTCACAGCATCTGGGAAATATTGCGTCCTATTTAAAATTTCTGAAGGGTATGCAGATTAATGAAAGCTGATCATGAGTATTCATTTCCTGAGCAATCGCCCTGGAAGCCTTCGCCCGTACCTTATCTCGCAGACCATGCTAAAGTACAGATATGTGGGATCGAATGCCAGTGTTTGGGTGTTTTTTCTAATCAATGTGTGGTCACCATAGATTTGTATTGTGAACGATCTCCGAAAGGCTTTACCGTCTTTCATATTGATAAAAGTAAGATAAACGGAGCCCCCTGTAGGGTTCTATCGTCACTTACCTATAAGCCAAGTAGAGCCGATTTCATACATCAAGACGTATTGGAACTGTGTAAACAATATGAAAAAAGGATGGAAAAGGGCGGATGGCTCCAGCGGATTTTGCTTTTTAACCCCACATGCGATCCCGTCATGTCGCTATCTCTTGTATTTTTCTGGCAGCAAATAAATCATGCTATTTTCAGTGAATTTTATTTGACAGAAGATGGAACAATCCACACCCGCGATTTGGGCGGCGTAGAAGGCGGATATTAAAGATTTGGACACCAGGCAGGAAAGAAAGGCCCCGGAGTTGCAGTTCCGGGGCCTTTCTGTGTACAAATTGTGAAGAAACCTTTCACCGGTTTTTCAGTTTAGCTTCAAGCCCTTTTCCAAAAGTTCCTGTAAAATCTAGGTTAAATCTGAAACGGAGGAAGGGGGCTTCCCTCATGGAAGAGCAGCCGGTTTATCGGCACGAACTGAAATACCAGGTGGACTACGGGTCGTACCTTGCGCTGCGCAGCCGTTTAAAAGCGGTGATGAAAGCGGATCCGCACACCCGCTCTGACGGCAGGTACGTCATCCGCAGTGTGTATTTCGACACTATCAGCGACAGAGCCTTACGGGAAAAAGTGGACGGTGTTCGAGACCGGGAAAAATTCCGAATACGCTGGTACAACGACGATCTGTCCTTTATCACTTTGGAGAAAAAGGTGAAGCGGGCCAGCCTCAGTCAAAAGCTGGACGCCCCTTTAAGCGAGGAGGAATGCCGTTGTCTCTTTGCCGGCGATACCGGCTGGATGCGGGGGCACCCCCAGGGACTGGTCCGGGAGTTGTATGCGAAAATGGCCGGAGACGGCCTGAAGCCCAGGGTGCTTGTTTCCTATTTGCGGGAGCCCTATATTTACGGACCGGGAAACGTGCGAGTCACATTTGATTCACGGGTCCGCACGGGCCTCTGGAGCAGGAACTTTTTCGAACCATTGCCCCGGGATATCAGCGCTGCGGACGGGCCGGGAGACATGCTGATGGAAGTGAAGTATGACGCCTTTCTGCCGGATATAATTGCCCACCTGCTGCAATGCGAAGGAATCCGCCAGCAGGCCTTTTCAAAATATGCCGCCGCCCGGCGGTTCGGATAAAACACAGGAACAAAACGGAGGTTTTTTCAATGACATTCAATGATATTTTCAAATCCAGCTTTTTAGAAAGCGTTACCGAATTTTCAATCACCGATGTGCTAATCGGTATGCTGGTTTCACTGGTTATCGGCCTGTTTATTTTTATGATTTACAAAAAGACTTTTACCGGCGTGATGTATTCCACCGGATTTGCCCTCAGTTTGGTGGGGCTGTCTTTAGTCACCACGCTGGTGATCATGGCGGTCACCTCAAATGTGGTACTGTCTTTGGGCATGGTGGGCGCATTGTCTATTGTACGGTTCCGGGCGGCCATAAAGGAACCTGTGGAGATCGTCTATCTGTTCTGGGCAATCGCCGTCGGTATCGTCGTTGGCGCGGGGATGATACCTTTAGCCATTATCGGGTCGGTAATCATCGGCATTATTCTCCTGGTGTTTGCAAATCGAAAAATTCATGAAAATCCCTATATACTGGTGCTGGATTGTGCCGACGAGACCGCTGAAAATTTGGCAATGGACCTTGTGGAACAGAATGTGAGCCGCTATGTGGTCAAGTCAAAGACTGTCAGCGCTTCCGGGGTGGAAATGACTGCCGAACTGCGCATGAAGGACCCGTCCACCGCCTTTATTAACCGACTGAACGACCTGCAGGGCGTGGAAAGCGCCACTTTGGTAAGCTACAACGGCGACTATATGAGTTGATGGGGGACGGCGGTATGATTGCAAGCAAACACATCACGAAATTTGTGTCGGTCCTGATGGCCGCGGCGGTCTGCCTGTGTCTGTGGGCGGCGGCGTCTCCCGCCACCCTGGCTGATGCCGCCGTGAGCGCGGGGCTTAACATGGAATATGAGGAAAAGCTGTTTGACCCCAGCGAGCCGATTTCTGTCAACATTTTGATGGACGACGGCAAATGGGACGAAATGCTGCAGAACGCCACGTCAGAGGAGTATGTGCAGTGCGACGTGGAGATAAACGGAACGACCTTTTACCGGGTGGGGGTCCGTCCAAAGGGGAATACCAGTCTTTCCTCAATTGCCAGCGACCCTGACACCGAACGGTACAGCTTTAAGCTGGAGTTTGACCAGTTTGTGGAGGGTCAGACCTGTTACGGCCTTGACAAGCTGGTTTTGAACAACAACTACGCCGACGCCACCAATATGAAAGAGGCCCTAATTTACGACATGTTTCAGTATCTGGGGGCCGACGCTTCTCTTTACAATTACGCAAAGCTTTCCGTCAACGGAGAATACTGGGGCGTGTACCTGGCGCTGGAGGCTGTGGAGGACAGCTTTCTGCTGCGAAATTATGGTGCGGAAAACGGCAGCCTGTATAAGCCCGAAAACATGGGTATGGGCGGCCCCGGGAACGGGGGCAGCTTTTCCCGGCGCGAAGGCGGCGGATCGGATCTGAATTATACAGATGACGAACTGGACAGCTATGAGACCATTTGGGAAGGCGAGGTGGGAAACACCTCGAAAAGCGACCACAAGCGGGTTGTGGCAGCCCTAAAGGCCGTCTCAGAAAAAGAAGACCTTGAAGATTGCATGGATGTGGACAATTTGCTGCGGTACATGGCAGTACATGTTTTCGCGGTGAACCAGGACAGCCTTTCCGGGAATATGGCCCACAATTACTACCTGTACGAGCATAACGGAAAGCTGAATCTTCTGCCCTGGGACTACAACCTGGCCTGGGGCGGTATGGGTATGGGCAGAAGCGGTTCCAGCGGCGCTTCCAGCGTGGTAAACGACGCTATCGACACGCCCTTTGACGGCACCGATTTCTTTGACGGTTTGCTGGAAAATGAAGCATACCTGGAACAGTACCACGGATATTTGGAGCAGTTGGTGGAGGAGTATATTTCAAACGGCGGCTTTGATGCATTCTACAGCCGTACCAGGGGATATCTGGACGAATTGGTGAGAACCGACCCTACTGCTTTTTACACCTATGATGAATACGACGCGGCCGCGCAAATGCTTTCTGACGTAATAGAATTGCGGGCAGAGTCAGTGCTGGGCCAGCTGAACGGGACCATCCCTTCCACTGACGAGGGGCAGAGGCAGGATACTTCCACTCTCATCGACGCTTCCTCTATCGACCTGTCTGTGATGGGCGCGATGAACCAGGACGATAAGGGTAATCCCAATATAGATGAGGATACGGGCGAGGTCCAGGTGGGAGACAGCCAGGTGGAACAGATTGCAGTCCCGGCGGTTTCCACATCTATGGATTTCTCCGCAAAGGGTCCGACATTGTCTGACACGGACCAGGACAATGACGCGCCGCAAATGCCGCAGGACAGCGTGGACGGCATGGGCGGCGAGCCGCCGGAAGGTCTTGACCCGGACAATATGCCAGAAGCGCCCAATGACTTCGGTCGCGGCGATGATGGAACAGCGGGAGAAGAAAACGCGGGAGGGGGCCAGTTCCAGGAAGAGGGCCAGTTCCGAGGCGGCTTCCAAAAGGGCGGTATGGCGGACGATATGGTCCCCGGCATGGATGGGGAGTCCCAAAGCCAAAATACCGGAACGCTTGTAAACAACGCTGTTGTTTATGGGATCTGCTTTGTTATTCTTTTGGCGGCGCTGTTGTTTGCCACCTTGTTCCACAGAAGATCGCGCAGGCGCTGAAAAAATGGCCGCCGTCACAGAAATGTAGCGGCGGCTCTTGCTTTTTTTTCAAAAAAAGTGTATCCTAGCACTTGCGGCCATAAGCCGCGGTCAGTCGCGAAACCCTGACCTAAAAAAATACTAGGAGTGCGTACCATGAAAAACAGAAAAAAAGTCCGTTACCTGGCGCAGGGCGCGGTGATAGCGGCGCTGTACGCGGTTCTCACTTATGTGGCTGTGGCCATGAATCTGGCCTACGGCGGGGTGCAGTTCCGCTTTTCAGAAGCCCTCACCGTGCTGCCCGTTTTTACCCCCGCCGCAATACCCGGCCTGGCCCTCGGGTGCTTTTTGTCAAATTTAGCCAGTCCGTTGGGTATCGTTGACTGGGTATTCGGCACCCTGGCCACTTTGCTTGCCGCCTTTGGCACCAGGGCCCTTTCCGGCGTCCGGGTGAAAAATGTCCCCGTTTTGGCGCCGCTTCCCCCTGTGATCTGCAATGCGGTGGTGGTGGGCCTTGAGCTTGCCTGTCTGTCAGAGACCACAGGCGCTTTTGCCTGGGGGAATTTCACCTGGGTCCTGTTCGGTTCTATGGCCTTATCTGTGGGCTTGGGGGAACTTGCCGTCTGTTATGTGCTGGGTCTGCCCCTGGCAATCGCCATTCAGAAGACGGGAGCCTCTGATAAGATATTTGCCCTTTGATTTCTGCGTGTATTACGGTCACACAAAAACTGCCTTGAGAGGAAGGCGCGGCCTATGCCGGTTTCCAATGAAAAAAGACAAAAGCTGCATGAAAAAATCAACAACGCGGCCCCAGTGCGGGTAATAGTGATAAGCTTTGTACTCCTGATCGTATTGGGCACGGTACTGTTGATCCTGCCCATGTCTTCGAACCAGGGCTGGACCGATCCTCTGAGCGCCTTTTTTACCGCCACCTCGGCCACTTGCGTGACAGGTCTTGCTGTGGTGGACACCACTTTACACTGGTCAGTTTTCGGGCAGGCTGTGATTCTTGCCCTCATTCAGTTGGGCGGTTTGGGGCTGTCCACTTTTGCTATCGGCTTTTCTTTGCTTGTCCGGCGCAAACTTGGGATCCGTGAACTGCGGCTGGCTACCGAGTCCTCCGGCGGTGACAGACGGGATATGGCCTCCCTTCTGCGGCTGATGCTGGGTTTTACTTTTTTCTGCGAGGCGCTGGGGGCGGGGCTGTTAATGCTGCGCATGGTGCCGCTGTACGGCAAGGCCGGGATCTGGCCATCTGTTTTTGTGGCCGTTTCCGCTTACTGCAACGCGGGCTTTGACATATGGGGCTTTGTCCACGGGAATGTGAGCATGTCGGCCTTTGCCGGAGATCCCCTGGTCAGCCTGACCATTTCAGGTCTCATCGTTATCGGCGGACTGGGCTTTGTGGTGGTGCAGGACATTTACCGCTGTAAGCTGTCGCCAAGATTTCACAGGAAGAACAGCCAGCGGCTCAGCTTTTATTCCCAAATCTGCCTGAGGATGACCGCAATCCTGCTGGTGGTGGGTACGCTGGCTTTTTTCCTTTTGGAATACGGCAATACCATGAAAGAACTGAACTTTTTTGAAAAGCTGAACGCCGCATTTTTCCAATCGGCCAACACCCGCACGGCGGGTTTCGCCTCCGTTGACATTCAAAAGGAGTTTGATCTGACTAAAATTGTCACTATCATCCTTATGTTCATCGGCGGCTGCGCGGGTTCCACGGCCGGCGGCATTAAGGTCAGCACCTTTGTGGTACTGGCCGTCACAGTGGCGTCCTCTATCCGGGGCGACGAAAGCCCAGTGGTGTTAAAGCACCGGTTCTCTGTCGCTACGGTATACAAGGCCTTTTCTATCACCATTTTGGGGCTGCTGCTGATTTTTATAGACGCGGGCGTTATCAGCCATTTAAATCCCCCCGTGCCCTTTATGGACTGCCTGTTCGAGGCAGTGTCCGCTTTTGGCACAGTGGGCCTTTCCGCCGGCGTTACCCCCAGACTGGAGCCTGTCTCCCAGCTGGTTTTATGTCTTACCATGTTTATAGGCCGGGTAGGGCCCCTATCCTTCGGTCTGTCAATTATGATGCGTAAGCGTGGGAAAGGCGACAGCATACTTCCCGAGGGAAAAATGCTGATTGGTTGAACCGCCGTCCTCTCGAGCGCCAGATATGCACTGCCGCGCTTTTTGGCAAAAAAAACGCAGGCCCCCAGCCGATTTTTACGCGCTTTGAGGGCTTGCGTTTTTCATAATGAGCTTACAAAGGAGCCTATTTGCTTTCGAGCACATGCTTTTTAATGGCCGCAAAGCTTTCCTGGCTGATGACGTGTTCGATCCGGCAGGCGTCCTCCGCCGCTGTTTTTTCGTTCACTCCCAAAGAGGTGAGCCACTGGGTAAATAGCGTGTGCCTCTCGTAGATACGCTCGGCAATAGCGCGGCCCTGTTCCGTCAGAGAGATGAGCCCGTCGTTGTTTACAGTTATACAGCCCTTTTCCCGCAGATTTTTCATGGCTACGCTTACACTGGGCTTGGAAAAATCCAGTTCCGCCGCGATATCAATAGAGCGCACGGAGCCTTTCCTGCGGCTCAAAATCAAAATAGTTTCCAAGTAATTCTCAGCCGATTCCTGAATTTTTGCCATGCGCTGTCTCCTCCCTTTCGCTTTTCTTTTATTATATTCGCAGCGCCCGAAGAATGCAAGGAGCTTTTTCTGGGCGCCTCTTGCGGGAAAGCCAAATCCGTGGTAGGATGAGGGAAAAAAGGAGATGATTATATGCCCGTGCCCACCATTCTGCTTTACAATTTAAACGGCGAGCGGGGGAGACAGATTAAGCTGATCTGTCTGCCGTTAAGGATAAGGGCCAGAAACGTGTTCCCGGAGGAGTACGGCCTGACCCTGTCTCAGTTATTGAACGGGGAAAAACCTGTTTTCCCGGCTTCCGCCCCGTTTTCGGACGAAATGCTTTTGATGGCGGACCTGGCCCCATCTCAGATGAATCGGTTTTTGCAGGCGTTCCGCAAAAAGAAGTTGTCTCCCGTGGCGCTGAAAGCGGTGCTTACCGCCACGAATGCCGGGTGGGATTCCTGCAAGCTGCACAGCGAGTTGTCGCTGGAGCACGAGGCTATGCTCCGGGGCGAGAGCGCTCACCAGCCTTAAAACTCCCAGGTCCCGGCAGTCAGCATGTTCTCCCGCCCGTCGGGCAGGAGGAGTTTTGCCTCACAGTCAAAGGGGATTGTAAAGCGGAAATGCAGCTTATCGCCGTCGTAGTTCCATTCTATCTCATATTTGCCGGCGGCGGAATTCATTGACATTTTTGCGCTGCGCAGGCGGGGGTCCGGCATGGGGCGGATCACCGCTTTTTTGTACCCCGCGCCGTCCTCAGCGGGATTTAAGCCGCAGAGGTTCCGGTACATCCAGTCCACAATTGAGCCGTAGGCATAGTGGTTCAAGCTGTTCATGCCCGTGCCGCTGATCCTGCCGTCGGGAAGTACGGAATTCCAGCGTTCCCATATGGTGGTGGCGCCCATTTTCACCTCGTACAGCCAGCTTGGGTAGTCTTCGTTTAAAAACAGGGAGTAGGCCAGGTCATTTGCCCCGTTGTTGGAAAGGGCCATACACAAAAACGGGGTGCCGCAGAAACCGGTATCCAGATGGCCGTTCCGGCAGGCGATGCGCTTCTTCAGGTTTTCCAGCACCTTGTCCCGGCCGCCCTGGGGGTAAATGCCGAAATACAGGCTCAATACGCAGGCGGTTTGGGTCACAGGGAATTTGAAATTGCCGTCGCTTTCGAAAAATTCCTCCACAATAGCGCCGCTGATTTTGCCTGCCAGCGCTTCATATTCCTGCTGATCTTCAGTATAGCCCAGGACCTTTGCCGCTTTTGCCGTCAGACTGGTGGAATAGTAGTAAAAGCAGGAGGCAGTATAGGGCAGGCTGGTGGCTCCAAAGGGGTTCTGGGTGTCCCCGTCCTCCCGGTCCAGGGCCAGCCAGTCGCCCAGTTGGTTTCCTCTAAGCCATAAGCCGCGGCCGCCGTCCAATTCATCGTCTCTGCGGACGCGTTCTACCCAGGTCTTCATCACTGGGTAGTCCCGCTTGAGCAGGTTCACATCTCCAAAGTTTTCGTATACGGCCCAGGGCATCATTGCGGCTACGTCGCTCCATATGGCGCACCCGGACTTATTGTCCTTGACCCAGGAAAATTCCTTGTCGTCCTCGTTTATGTGGGGGGCCGGCACGAAATAAGGTACCGAGCCGCCGTAAAATTCCTGTTCGTGGCCCACATTGATGATAAAGTGATGGAAGAAAGCGGGGGTGTAGATGTTCTTGCAGGCCGTAGAGGAAATGATGGCCGCGTCGCCGGTCCAGCCCAGACGCTCATCCCGCTGGGGACAGTCGGTGGGGATATCCAGGAAATTGTCGAACTGGCCCCACATGGCGTTGTGGAACAACTGGTTCACTCGGGGGTCCTCGGTTTCAATGGAGCCGATAGGGTCGATGTCGGAGCGGATGTGGCAGGCTGTAAAATCTTCACGCCGCACATCCTTTACGCCCTCTATCTTTACGAACCGGAAACCGTAGAAGGTGAAGTGCGGTCTCAGCCGTCTTTCACGCCCGTCGGAAATGTAGACATATTCAGCTTTGGCGTTTCTGAGATTATCACGGTAGAAGCAGCCGTCCTGCATAATCTCGCCGTAGGTGAGTTTTACCTCCGTCCCGGCGGGCTCCCGAATGACGCACTCCACCCATCCGGTCATGTTCTGGCCGAAGTCCAGCACAGTCTCACCTTTTTTGGTGTGTATGATTTCAATGGGGGAAAATTCCTTTTTCTTCACAATTTTTGGGCTGAGCCGCGCCCGCAGAGGGGTTTTCTCATCCCGTACCGTCACCTTTGAGGCCGGGGCCCGGCACCCGGGCCTTGACCACCCGTGGATGAATTTTTGGGTGTCAAGATGCTCGCCGTCATAAATGTTGGAGAAGGTGACGGGGGAAGGGCGGCTCACCCAGTTTTCATCAGTGGTCACCACCTGTGTAGTGCCGTCGGCCTTGCGAATGTGCAGTTCTAAAATCGCCTGCATGGTGTCGCCGTATAAGTTATGGTACCGGTCAAATACAATGTCGCCCTTGTACCAGCCGGGGCCCAGTGAAAAGGCCGCTGTGTTTGGGCCGGTTTTTAACAGATTTGTCACATCGAAGGTCTGGTACTCCAGCCAGCCGTCGTAGCAGTGGTAGCCTGGCAGCAGGTACTCGTCCCCGGCCTTTTTACCGTTTATCTCCAGCTCGTATATTCCCATGCCGCAGGCGTAAGCCCTTGCGGACTGGATCTGGCCGTCAATTTGGAAATCACGGCTTAACAGAGGCTGGGTTTCATTGTCCTCAAAGTCTGCGGCGATCCATTTTGCCTGCCAGGGTTCGTCCTCTTTGGCGGTCTCGAACCAGGAAGAGGCGCTGGCTGTGTCGCCGCCGTCGCCCCACACGGTAACGGTCCACTCATACCGGGTACGGGGCGCCAGGGTCATGTCGGCCTCAAAGCCCAAAGAGGAAATGTCTTCCCGCCTGCCGCTGTTAAAAACTTCTCCGCCGCTGGCCGTTTTTACGGTAATCTGGGCCGCAGCCTGCTTTTTGTCCTGTGTTTCCTCCACTGTCCAGGTGAAAATAGGCCTTATCAGTTCCATTCCCAGGGGTGTGGTAAAATGGTTGACGCGCAAATGGGCCAGTCTCATAGCAATTCCTCCCAGTTGGGCAATAAAAGCCCGTTTTTATACTATACTAAGCATAACGCACAACAGCGAAAATGGAAAGACTTTTTTCAATATAAAAAACTTTTTTTGCGGCGAATTTCGCCGAAAGGTTGACAGATTGGCCGAATAATGGGATAATAATATAGTTTAGTGAGGTTTTGGAGAGACGGTATGCGAATTATCACTGGCACAAAACGGGGGAAAAAGCTTATCACTCCGGAAGGAATGCGGGTACGCCCCACGTCGGACCGGGTCAAAGAAGCCCTGTTCAACATCCTGCAGTTTTTAATTGAGGGCAGGCGGTTCTTAGATCTGTTTGCCGGCTCCGGCCAGATCGGCCTGGAGGCTTTGAGCAGGGGCGCGCAGAGCGCGGTGTTTGTTGACATCTCGAAGGATTCCCTTCGGGTCATCCGGCAAAACATAGAGGCCACGGGCTTTGGCTGCCGGGCCAGGGCAGTCCAGGCGGATTTTGCCGGGTTCCTCCGGGGGAGCAGGGAGACTTTTGACGCGGCGTTTCTCGATCCGCCCTACCGTACCGGCCTGCTGGAACAGGCCCTGCCTCTCGTCGCGGCGCGCATGGCCCCTGGGGGAATCGTGGTCTGCGAGCACCCGAAAGAGGAAGAACTTCCCGAAACGGCGGGCCGGTTCTCAAAATGTAAAACCTACCGTTATGGGAAGATTATGCTTACCACCTACCGCAGGGGCGAAGAGGAAATCCAAAACTGCGGTGACCAGAAAGAGGGAGCGAAATGAGGATCGCTGTTTGTCCCGGCAGTTTTGACCCTGTTACTATGGGCCATCTCGACATCATCAGCCGGGCGTCTAAGCTGTTTGACAAGGTTATTGTCGGAGTACCGGTAAATCCCAGTAAGCACGCAAGCTTTTCTATCGACGAGCGCATGGAGCTTTTGCGCATCGTCTGCGAGGACCAAAAGCTTGCCAACGTAGAGGTGGACCGGGTAGACGGCCTTTTGGCCGATTACGCCAGGACAAGAGGCGCCATGACAATTGTAAAGGGACTGCGGGCCGTGTCTGACTTTGAATATGAATTTCAGCAGGCCCTCACCAATAAAAAGCTGAATCCGGAACTGGAGACCATGTTCCTGCCCACCAGCGCTGAGAACATGTTTTTGAGTTCCAGCGTGGTCAAGCAGGTGGCCGGGTTCGGAGGGGACATATCTCCTTTTGTGCCCTCGTGTGTATTACAGACCATTGCCGGCAGGCTTTGCCGGAATGTATAAAGAAAGGAACGGGTTTTGACTATGAGCAACAATCAGGCTACCATCGAAGATCTCATTGACGAGATGTACGACGTGTTGGACAAGGGCTGGAAAATGCCCCTTTCCGCCGGAAAGGTGTTCGTTGACGGCGAGGAGATCCGCCAGATCCTTGATGATATCAAAGAGGAGATTCCCACGGAGGTGCGCAAGGCCAAAGCCATTGTGGCCGACCGCGGGCAGATCCTCGAAGAGGCCCACCGGGAGGCGGATACCATCATTCGTGTGGCTCAGGAAAAGGCCCAGGCTATGGTGGAAAAGGATGAAGTGGTGCGCCAAGCGCAGCAAAAGGCCAATGAACTGTTGGCCCAGGCCCAGCAGAAATTCAAAGAGATGCGCAAGGCCAGCAACGATTATGTGGACGACCTGATGCGCAGAACGGACGAGTCTTTGTCGGAAAACCTCGCGGAACTGCGAAAGACCAGGCAAAATATCAAATCGTCCCAGCGAAATTCACAAATATAAAGCATTTAATTTGGCCAAATATCACAATTAAAAATCGAACGCGTGTTTTCCCCTCACAATATATTGTGAGGGGAATTTTTGTTCCCGCTAAATAGCGCTCGAACATAGATTCTGCGCGGTTTTCGGCGATTTTTACCCTCACATTTTTCAGTTGCTTTTGGCGGAGACTAAAGCTATAATATGGGTGTCAGGTGGTGAAAAGTGGGGGCAAGTTCCATTTTGTGGTTAAAAGTCGGTGGAAAATGTGGAAAACCTCTCCGGATTTTTAAACTGCCGTCAGCACCCGGCCAATTGAGGAAAGGAAAGGGCAAGCTGTTATGTTGATGGGCGAATATCAGCATAATATGGACTTAAAAGGCCGGGTCACTGTGCCTTCCAGGTTCCGTGATGATCTTGGCGACAAGTTCTACGTCACCAAAGGTATTGACAATTGCCTTTTCATCATGTCCCAGTCGGAGTGGGAAAAGCTGACGGAGAAGATTACGGCGATTCCCATGTCTAAAGGCCGGGGCATACAGCGCCACTTTTTTGCCGGCGCCGCCGAGGTGGAACCGGACAAGCAAGGGCGGATCCTCATTCCCCAAAGCCTGCGCGACTATGCCGGGCTGGACAAGGACTGCACCGTGATTGGCAGCGCCAACCACGCTGAGATTTGGGATTCGGGCCGCTGGAAGGAATATGTGGACAGCCAGACAGAAGAAGCGCTGGAAGCTTCTATGGATCTGCTGGATTTCTAAGCGGGGGCCATTATGGAATTTGCGCATCGGCCCGTCCTGTTCCAGGAGACCGTGGATTCCCTGGAAATTTTGCCCAACGGCGACTATATAGACGGCACTATGGGCGGCGGCGGCCATTCCGAGGCCATTCTGCAAAGGCTTACCACAGGGAGGCTCCTTTCCATTGATCGGGATCTCGACGCTGTTCAAGCGGGGACCCGGCGGCTCCAAAAGTACGCAAATTCCGTTATTGTTCAGGGCAATTTCCGAAGCATGGACAAGCTGGCACGGGAAAACGGGTTCTCCGAAGTGAACGGGATTCTGCTGGATATCGGTGTTTCCTCCTATCAGCTGGACGCGCCGGAAAGGGGATTCTCCTATCACAACGACGCTCCCCTGGATATGAGGATGAGCAGGGAAGGCCCCTCGGCCAAAGACCTGGTGAACACCCTGTCCCAGCAGGAGCTCGCGGAAATCATTTTCCGTTATGGGGAGGACAAAAGCGCCAACAGGATAGCAAGCGGCATCTGCCGGGCACGGGAGAAAACTCCCATCGAGACTACCGGACAGCTTGCCGAGATCATAAAACAGTCGGTGCCCGCCGCCGTCAGGCGGGAAGATGGGCACCCTGCCAGAAAAACCTTTCAGGCACTGCGCATTGCCGTAAACGGCGAATTGGACAGCCTGCGGGATGGGCTGAAAGCCGGATTTTCCATTTTAAAGCCCGGCGGGAGGCTGGCGGTCATCACCTTTCACTCGCTGGAAGACAGGATTGTAAAGCGGCAGATGAACGACTGGTGCCAGGGCTGTATTTGCCCGAAGGATTTTCCAGTGTGCGTCTGCGGCAGGAAGCCGGAGGGTTCACTGGTATACAAGAGAGGGCTGACCCCCTCTGCCCGTGAGGTAGAGGAAAACCCCAGGGCCCGCAGCGCCCGGTTACGGGTATTTGAAAAATGCAGGTAGAAAAGCAGATAGAATTGGGTATCATAGTTTATCATAGAAAGGGGGAGATCCGCCATGTCTAACCGTTCGGAAGCTTATGACTTCTCTCTGTTTGAGGACCATACAGCAGGCGCCGCGCCCGCACGTCAGCCCCGCAGAGAACAGCCGGAGAGGACTCCTCGGGAAAATGTGGTGGAACTCCCCAGGCGGGAGTTGGAAAAAAACTCGAAGCCTCGCCGCCATCCTGTCAGATCTGTGGCTGCCATTACCGTTTTCCTGGTGTTTGTAGCTATTGCCGTTGCAATGGTGTACAGTCAGCAGCAGCTGGCAGTGCTCACTGAACAGATCAACACAGCCAGCCAGTCGCTTGAGGAGAAGCAGAGCCTTGAGATCCAGCTGAGCATGCAGGCCGCTCAAAAGATGAGCGGGGCCCAGGTGGAGGATTATGCTGCGGAAAAGCTGGGTATGGGAAAGATCAACAGCAGTCAGGTCACATATGTGAACGTGGCCCAAAAGGATCAGGGCACTGTGGTACAGAGCACAGAGGGAGGATCATGGATGGACAGGCTTTTGTCCGCAATCCGTTCCCTTTTCGCAGAAGGATAAGGGCCTGAAAGGTTTGGGAACATTTGAATAATAGGGGGTGCTCATGGACATGAAAAAGGCAAAAGGATTGATAGCTGTTGCTGTGGTGGTCCTGATGTTGGTTTTTGGGGCGGCGACGGTGTACGCCGTGTCCGCAGACCGGGGAAAAGCAGATGGAGAAGGGCCCAATGTAACCGCAGATTATGCTGCGGAGGAAATGGCGGTGGGCGCCTATTACGAGGATTGGGTGCCTGAAATGGATCCGGTGTGATATGGCGGCCCCGTATGGGGCCGTACTATTTGCATTCCACAGCGTTTTGTGGTATGGTATATGTGCCCGTTTGGAAGAATAAGATGAAGCGGCGGGAATTTGAGGTTGAGGAGGAGAGCCAAGAAAGGAATTTTCTTGACTCTTATTTTACTGATTCTTGATTGGGATGGTGAGACCATGTCAAAAGGGACAACAGAAAGGATGTCTTCCCGGGCCAAGCTGCTGACAGGACTGCTGGTTTTCGTGGGCTTTGGCCTTGCGCTGGTCAGCCTGGTCCGCTGGCAGATCATAGATGGGGAAAGCCTGAGTGCGAAAGCATTGGAGCAAAGCCTGCAAAGCACCGCAATTTCCGCCAAGCGGGGCACTATCTACGACGCCACAGGCACCAAAATATTGGCCCAAAGCGCCAGCGTGTGGACCGTAGTGCTGGAGCCCCACTATCTGGCCGATGAAGACGCCGAAGAGGACCGCCGCATTGTGGCGGACGGTCTGGCCCGCATTTTGGATATGGACGCGGAGGATATTTACCAGCGCTGCGGCGAAGCGGACTCTTACTACGATGTGCTCAAGCGCAAAATTGAGACCGATACACGGGACGAGATCAACGCCTTTTTAGAGGAAAACGGAATTTCCAACGGTGTGCGGATGATCGAGGACTACAAGCGATACTATCCCTACGGAACGGTGGCTGCCAACCTGCTTGGTTTTACGGGCACAGATTCTCAGGGCCTTGAGGGCCTGGAGCAGTATTATGACAAAGAACTCAGCGGCACCGCCGGCCGGCTTGTGTCCGCCAAAAACGCAAGGGGAACCGACATGCCCTTTGAGTATGAGCAGTATATAGATGCACAGGACGGCAACGATCTGGTGCTCACTATTGACGAGACCATTCAAAGTATCCTGGAAAAATATCTGGCCGAGGGCATTGAGAAGTACAAGGTAAAAAATGGGGCCGTTGCCATCATGATGAATGTGAAGACCGGCGCCATTTTGGGCATGGCCGCCAACCCGACCTACGATCCAAACGACCCATACGCTATTTTGGACGAGGATACTTTGGAGGAGATAGAGGCCCTGCCTGAGGACGAAAGAGACGAGGCAACCACAAATGCATGGTACAAACAGTGGCGGAACAAGGCGGTAAGCGATACCTACTATCCCGGATCGGTGTTTAAAATGTGTACCGGCGCAATGGGCCTGGAGGAGGGCGTCATCACGGAGGAAAGCAGTTACACCTGCTCCGGTGCTATCCCGGTAGAGGGAGTAAAGGAACCCGGCATCCACTGCTGGAAACACGAGGGACACGGAACCGAGACCTTCCGCCAGGGCCTCTACAATTCCTGTAACCCCTGGTTCATCCACTTGGGCATGGACCTGCTTGGGGCCGAGACGTTCTGCCGTTACCGCGAGGCTTTCGGCTTTACCGAGCAGACCGGCATCGACCTGCCCGGCGAATCGGACAGCATATATCACGAACTGGAAGATATGGGGCCAACCGACCTGGCAGCCGAGTCTTTCGGCCAGAATTTTTCCATCACACCGGTGCAGATGATTACTGCCTGCGCCGCCGTAGCCAACGGCGGCTATCTGGTAAAGCCCCATGTTGTGGACAGGATCGTAGACAGTGACGGCAACATTGTAAAGACCGCTGATACCGGCTACCGGCGCCAAGTCATTTCGGAAGAGACCTCAAAAACAATCACGTCCATTCTATATGACAACGCCACTCCCGGGATTGGCACGGCCAACGGCGGCTATGTGGCGGGCTATCGGATCTGCGGAAAGACGGGCACCTCAGAAAAAGTGGCCCAGCACAATGCCGATCTTTTGGAAGATCCCAATGCCGAGATGCAGTACATAGCTTCTTATTGCGGTTACGCCCCGGTGGAGGATCCTCAATATGCCCTGCTGGTATTTTTTGACGAGCCGGCTGACCGTGAGGAAAACGGTGTGGGCAACGGCGGCAATGCAGTGGCGGGCCCTATCTTTTCCAAGATTATGGCCGAGGCGCTGCCCTATCTGGGGATAGAAGCCAAGTATACCGACGAGGAATATGAAAATCTGGATATGTCCTCTCCCGCGGTTGTGGGCCTGACTCTTGATGAAGCATACAGCCAGCTTGACAATCTGGGCCTGTCCTACAGCGTCATTGGCGAGGAAAACGAGGGTGCGGCCGTAGTTACAAGGCAGATCCCCGAAAGCGGCTCCAACGTACCAAGAGGCGGCAAGGTGGTGCTGTACACCGAGGGCTACAGCGAAGAGGACACCCTGGTGGAGGTCCCGGACTTTACCGGTATGGATCTGGCAAATGCCAGTTACCTGGCGGCCATGAACCAGATTCAGATCAGCGTGGCGGGCGTTTCGGCGGAGACAGCCACTGTCAGTATGCAGGATATCACGGCGGGAGAAAAGGTCCCCCAGGGTACGGTGGTAAGTCTGACATTCGCCGACAATGTAAATACAGAGACATATATGTCACAGGGGTGATCTCCGCTTCCTGCGGAGATGGAGTAGAAGAAAAAAGCAAGGAGATCGGGTAGGATGAACAACAGTATTTTGTTTTTGTCGGTTTCGGTTCTGGCGTTCGGCGTGACGGCTCTGTTGGGGAAATGGCTGGTCCCGGTGCTGCACAAGCTGCATTTCGGGCAGACCATTCGCGAGGTGGGTCCCAAATGGCACAAGAGCAAACAGGGCACTCCCACTATGGGCGGGCTGATGTTCATTATCGGCATCACGGTGGCTGTGTGTGCCTGCGTGCCGACGGCTTACGCTTTCGGGAGCGACGAGACCTTGCTGATGAAAGTTAAGCTTTTTGCCGGATTGGGCATGGCTGTAGCCTATGGGGCTATCGGTTTTATGGACGATTATATCAGCGTGATAAAAAAGCGCAACCTGGGTCTGACGGAAAAGCAGAAGCTGGTTTTGCAGTTTGCTGTGGCCGCAGCGTATCTGGCTTCCATAGCCCTGGTGGGCGGCGGCACTTCCACCACAATCCCATTTGTGGGAAAAATCGATCTGGGTTGGGGCTACTATATTTTGGCCGCTATTCTCATTGTTGGTCTTACAAATGCTGTAAACTTCACTGACGGCATTGATGGACTGAACTCCACGGTTTCTTTTTTCGCTTTCCTGGCCCTGGCTCTGTGCGCGGGGATTCAAGCCATGACTGGCTTTTCCGCCGTGGGGCTTGCTGCGGCGGCAGCGTGCATCGGTTTTTTGATCTGGAATTTCCATCCCGCACGGGTGTTCATGGGCGACACGGGTTCTCTGTTCTTGGGGGGGCTGGTGGCGGCTCTGGCATTTGGCATCGATCTTTCCGTTCTGCTGCTGCCGATAGGCATTGTGTATTGGGTGGAGATTTTGTCTGTGGTTCTGCAGGTAACTTATTTCAAGGCAACACATGGCAAACGCATTTTTAAAATGTCTCCCATTCATCACCATTTTGAAATGTGCGGCTGGAGCGAAGTTAAGATATGCGCCGTGTTTGGGATCGTTTCTCTTCTGGGCGGCGCGCTGGCGGTGCTTCTTACGATTTTTGGCGTTTAAGGTTACTTCCCGTTTCTCTGCGCAAACTACCCTTGAAAAAAAGTGAAAGGAGGAAAACAGATGGCGTCTAAAAGCAGGACGGAGGATGATAGAAACCGCACAGCCCGGGGCCTGCGCCGCGTTCCGCATTCCGCCCCGCCCGAGGACGAGAGCGCGCAGGAACGGCTGACGCCGCAGGAACGCAGACAGCGCCGCCGGATCAAGCACAGCCTGTTTTCTTTGGGCCGGGGCCTTGATATGCCCCTGTTCATTTTTATCATGGTGCTTTTGGCTATTGGTCTGGTCATGCTGTTTTCCGCCAGTTATGCCTGGGGATATTATCACGACGGCAGCAGCTATTATTATATCAAGCGCCAGGGTGCATTTGCTATTGTGGGCGTGGTGGCAATGCTTTTTATCTCTACCTTTGATTATCACCGCTTCCATAAGCTTTCTCTGGTGATTTATCTCATCGCCGTGGGCCTGCTGGCGGCTATCCTGCTGTTTGGCAAGGTCCTGCACCTGGATACCATTGCTCCTCCAGTAGATTACGATTCCCAGTCTAACGTGTACCGCTCCATCAACCTCGGGGTCCTGTTCCAGCCCTCCGAAATTGCTAAATTCGGCGTGATTGCCATGTGTGCCCATTATATTTCCCAGCATATCGATCAGATGGGTACCTTTCGCAAGGGCGTTTTCTGGCCTATGGTACTGGTAGGCATTCCTGCGGCCCTGATCCTTCCTGAGCCCCACCTGTCCGCCACCCTCATTGTAATCGCTATCGGCCTTGTGCTGATCTTTGTGGGCGGCGCCAAGATCCGTTACCTTGTGATGATAGGCGGCGCGGGGGTCGCTGGCCTTTTGGCGTTCACCTTCATGAAGGGCGGCTATCAGGCCGGACGGATCTCCGGCTGGCTCGATCCCTTTAATCCTGAGACCATCATGAACGACACCTACCAAATCGCCCAATCCCTGTACGCCATTGGCTCCGGAGGGCTTTTAGGGGTGGGCCTGGGCCAGTCCAGGCAGAAATACCTTTACCTTCCTGAACCCCAAAATGATTTTATATTTGCCATTGTTTGTGAGGAACTGGGCCTGGTGGGGGCCCTGGTGGTCATTATACTGTTTGCTCTTCTCATCTGGCGGGGGATGTATGTTTCCCTTCACGCAAAGGATAAATTCGGCACGCTTTTGGGCTTGGGCGTCACATTCCAGGTGGGATTGCAGGCTGTTTTGAATATCTGCGTGGTGACGAATACGGTGCCCAATACAGGCATCAGCCTGCCGTTTTTCTCCTATGGGGGCACGTCGCTGCTGATGCTGCTGGGCGAGATGGGCGTGCTTTTGAACATTTCCCGCAGCGCCACGGTAGAAAAAACGTAAAAAAAGGGGAGTAGACATAAAAGTGAAAGTTCTCTTTACAGGCGGAGGCACTGCCGGGCACATTAACCCGGCGCTGGCGGCCGCCGGCTACTTAAAACAGAAGGAGCCCGACGCGGAGATTCTATACGTGGGCAACAAGGGCGGCATGGAGGAGCGCCTGGTGGCAAACGCCGGATATCCAATGAAAACCATCCACATCTCCGGCTTTCAGCGGAAGCTGACTCCTAAAAACCTGTGGCGCAATGCCCAGACAGTGGTGAAGGTTTTTACATCGACGGCTGAAGCGAAAAATATTATTCGGGAATTTCAGCCGGACGTGTGCGTGGGTACCGGCGGGTACGTCAGCGGCCCGGTGATCAGGGAAGCCGCCAAGTTGGGAGTGCCCTGCGTCATCCACGAGTCCAACGCTTATCCGGGGGTTACCACAAAGATGCTGGCAAAGTCTGTAAAAACCGTGATGCTGGCGGTGCCGGACGCGAAAAAGTATTTTGATGCTTCTGTAAACTGCACCGTCACCGGCAACCCGGTACGGGGCGAGGTGCTGGCTGCCGAGCGGGAGGCCTCCCGAAAGGCACTGGGACTGGACGAGCGGCCGGTAGTCCTTTCCTTTGGCGGGAGCTTGGGGGCTTCGGCCTTGAACCGGGCCGCAGCATATATGCTGGCCCAAAGCGCCAAAGAGGGGAAGTTCCAGCATATCCACGGATACGGCCAGCACGATGAACGCTTTTTGGAGGAATGCGAAGAGTTTGGGCTCAACCCTGCAACGTCTCCCCAAATCCGCCTGCTGGAATACATTGACAATATGCCCCAGTGCCTGTCCGCCGCCGACCTGGTTATTGGCAGGGCGGGGGCCATGACCCTGACGGAGATCGAGGCCAAGTCAAAAGCGTCCATTCTGGTCCCTTCGCCCAATGTGGCGGAAAACCATCAGTACCATAACGCTATGGCCCTGGTGCGCCGGGGCGCGGCGGAAATCATTGAGGAAAAAGACCTGACCGGAGAAGCCCTGTGGAAAAAGGTAAAGAAGATTTTAAGCGACCCGGAAAGGCTCCGATCTTTGGGCGAAAACGCCGGCAAGATGGAGATACTGGACGCCAACGACCGTATTTACCGGGTAATTAAAGCGGCGGCAAAAAAATAGCGGCCGGGGTGTTTTCAATACCGGGCCCTCATTGTCTTTCACAGTTTTTCACGCCTCTCATAGTATGGTTTGAGTATGGATGAGAGGTGTTTCCCTATGATCCTGATTGACGGCCCCGCAGAACTCAGCGGGGAGATCACCGTTCAGGGGGCGAAAAACAGTACGCTCCCTCTGCTGGCGGCTTCGGTCCTCTGTAAGGGCCAAACTGTCCTGCACAACTGCCCGGACCTGACCGACGTAGATACAGCCTTGCGCATTTTAGAGCATTTGGGCTGCAAATGCCGCCGGGAGGGCGGGGACGTGACAGTGGAAAATTCCATGACATGCTGTGAGGTCCCCCGCGATTTAATGCGGGGCATGCGTTCTTCCATTGTGTTTTTGGGTCCAATAGTCTCCCGGTGCGGCGAAGCAAGGCTCTGCTTTCCCGGCGGATGCGAGTTGGGTCCCCGTCCTATCGACCTACACCTGAAGGCCCTGGAAAAGCTTGGGGTGGAAATCGAAGAGTCGGGAGGCTGCCTCAACTGCCGGGCCCCAAATGGCATACGGGGAGCGTACGTCTCTTTGGCTTTCCCCAGCGTGGGTGCCACCGAAAATGTGATGCTGGCTGCCTCCTGTTCCCAGGGTACCACTATCATAGCCAACGCCGCCCGAGAGCCGGAAATCAGCGACCTGGCGGCATACCTGAACCGCAGTGGGGCGCGGATCTACGGGGCAGGGGAAAGCTGCGTGATCATCGATGGGGTGAAAGAACTGTACGGCTGTGAGCACCGGGTCATGCCGGACCGGATCGTGTCGGCCACCTACATGGCTGCCGCCGCGGTCACAGGGGGGTGCGTTACCCTGAAGGATGTGGACAATACCCACATTCTGCCCATGCTTTCACCTTTTGAAGAATCAGGATGCGAGGTGCGGCAGCTGGGCGGGGCGTTGAACATTATGGCTCCCAGGCGGCTGAACGCGGTGAGACATATCAGGACCATGCCCTATCCCGGCTTTCCCACTGACGCCCAGCCTGTGGTGATGAGCATGGCCGCGATAGGAAAGGGCACCAGCATCTTTGTCGAAAACATATTCGAGAACCGCTTTAAACATGCCTCCGAACTTCAACGGCTGGGGGCGGATATCAAAGTAGAGGGGAAAGTGGCCGTTGTAGAAGGCGTTGACCATTTGACCGGTGCGCCGGTGCAGGCCGAGGACCTGCGGGGCGGTGCCGCTTTGGTGGTGGCCGGACTGGCGGCTCGGGGCAGGACAGAAATCACCGGCGAATGCTTTATCCACCGGGGATATGAGAATATTGCCGGGAACCTGCGGGACCTGGGGGCCAGGATCTGGGAAACGGACTAAAAATCAGGAACTGGAAAAAACTGGAAAGGAGACGGGAGACATGGCGCGGGATGACAGAAGAAACGGTATGTGGGAAAACGGGTTCGAGGATATCAGTTCTGACTCCCGCCGTTCCTCAAGATCCGGAGGGAGAGGGGCCGGAAGGTCATCCAGCACAGGCGCCCGGCGGGTCCCCAGCCGTCCCCCGGATTATCAGATCCCACGTTGGGACGCCACGCCGCACCGGGAGTCCGTACCCGATGAGAGACGAGCTCGCAGCAGACAGCCCCGACCTGAAGAGCCCCCCAGGAAGCGGGGCCGCAGGCACATGAACGCCGGGGCACGGCGGCTGATAGTGGCTGTCACTGTACTTATGATGGCTGCTGTCACGGCGCTGTTGGCCATTTTCCTTCTGTTCAAGGTGACAGAAATTCAAATTACAGGAGACGTTATTGCCAACTGCACCAATGAGGATGTTTTGGCTATCTGCGGCTACAAGACCGGGGACAATCTGTTTTTTATTCCCATTGCCAGTAAAGAAAAGGAATTGATGGAAAGTTTCCCATATGTGGAGGAAGCAAAAATCAGCCGCCATCTGCCGGGAACTGTAGAGATCCACCTGACCGGGGCGGAGGTGGTTTCCTGCGTGTCTCAGGACAGCGTGTGGCTGTACCTCAGCAGCGGTGGGAAGATTCTGGAGCAGCAGACGCAGCCCAAAGAGGGTGTAATGCAGGTCACGGGCTTAAGTCTGTCCGAGACGGCAGCGGGCCAGCCAGCGGTGATTGAGGAACCCGAAACCCCGGAAGAAAAGGAATCCGCTTCCTCTGGTACGCTTTCCGAGAATACAGAGGAGGATCAGGCATACCAGACGGCTTTGCACAATTACAACGCTTTAGCGGCTTACCGGACAGTTGCCGATAAGTTGACGGATATTGGCGCTGCCGGCGCTTTTACATGGCTTGATCTCAGCGACCTGTCCGATATTTGCCTGATCTACCGGGGGCACATCGAATTTAAATTGGGAAGCGCCGTAGAAGCAGGCTACAAAATCGATTTGGGTCTTACTTCTGTGGCAGAGCTGGCCGGATATTCTTCTTATCAGGAAATGGCCAGCGCAGGGGCCGACGCCGAAGAGACCGGTGTGATGGACCTTTCCAGCGCCGACGAGAACAAGAGGGCATATTTTACGGAGGGCGACATTCCCACGGGCCCAGCGACGCAATCTTCCGGCCAGAACGGCGATACTTATTCTGAATCGCCGTCTTCCGCTGTTTCTCCCACGCCTTCTCCCACACCAAACCCCAGGCAGGAAGGAATCCCAAACAGTGCTTATACCGGCGAGGGCGGCACGGACGGCCCCGACGATGATGATACAGATGATGGGTAATCGATGACGGTGCAATTTAGAATAGCGGAAAGATATGGCGCGGCGCAACAAAACAGGGGGCTGTCCTTTGCCATCCGGATAAAAAGGCCGGAAGGGGAGGGCAGCCCTTGTAAATTCAGAGTGTCACTCACCCAGAAAATCGTAAGGTGTATTCTGGTACACAAAATAGTTCAGCCAGTTTGCCACCAACAGGTGGGCGTTGCTCCGCCAGACAAAGGGTGGGGTTTTAGTGTCGTCGTCATTGGGAAAGTAATTGTAAGGGACTTTAGGGTTTAATCCTTTATTGACGTCCCGGAAATATTCTTTCGCCAGAGTGTCGCGGTCATATTCTGCATGGCCGGTGACGAATACCTGGCGGCCTGACTGTTCCGCCACGATGTGAAGGCCCGCGAGGTCCGACACCGCCAGAGGGATCAATTCCTTGTGTTTTTTCACATCCTCTATCCGCACCTCAGTGTAACGGGAATGGGGAGCGAAATAGTTGTCATCAAAGCCTCTCATCAAAGGGTGATAGGGGTTCAGCACAGTGTGGTTGTAGATCCCGCTCAGCTTTTCCGGCAGAGGGTATTTTTGGATGCCGTAATGATAGTACAGACCCGCCTGTGCTCCCCAGCAGATGTGCAGAACCGAGAAGACGTTTTCTTTGCTCCATTCCATGATCCGGCACATCTCAGGCCAGTAATCAACTTCTTCAAAGGGCATTTGTTCCACAGGCGCGCCGGTGATGATCATGCCGTCAAATTTCTGTTCCTTTATATCGTCAAAGGTCTTATAAAAAGTATTCAAGTGGCTGGAACTGGTATTTCGGCTCACATGGGTGGCAGTGTGCAGAAGTTCCACGTCCACCTGCAAGGGAGTGTTGCTCAGCAGACGCAGCAGTTGGGTTTCCGTCTCCACTTTTGTGGGCATCAGATTCAGGATAGCAATTTTTAGAGGACGAATATCCTGACACGCCGCCCGCTCGTGGGTCATGACAAAGATGTTCTCAGATTCCAGCACTTCAATGGCCGGCAGTTCCATATTTATTCTAATAGGCATATGTGACGCTCCCTTTTCAGGCTTCGCTGCACAGCGATATCTGAAAAATCAGATATTTCCATATTAAAAATGCTTGCATTTTTCCAATAAAACATAGTATATTGATAACAACACCATTTTACCATATCGCTCCACCTGTTGTACAGCGGCAATTTTCCGGCGCTGTCAAAATTTTTTTAAAAAACGGCAAAAAAGGTGTTGACATAGGGAGTGGAGATGTGGTAAGATAG